>JAAVFI010000042.1 GCA_014800815.1 Bacteroidales bacterium
GCCGGACCACCGGTCCCGACGAGCGCACCATGCACCGACGGTAATCCCAAATGTTAAAACGGAAACTCAAATAAAAATGTATTTTTAACACTTCAGCTATTGCACAGGTCCTAGATTTCTGGGTACATGCCGCAGCGAAGCGGAGGAATGTGCCCGGAAAGTCCCCACCTAAACGTTGGCGTCCGCTTAGGACGCCGATTCATGGCTGATGCTACGGCATGCGTAGAAAGTGTTTACGGGCGAGAAATACCATACTGCTGCAGTAGCATGCTTAACTCATCCTCAAAGGAGAGTCGGCCGTGATGAGCTTTTTGATTCATTATATATTGGCGACGAGTCTCCATCTGCGATTTCTCGACGGTGAATGCGCCATATCCTTCTGCCCAACCATACCAATTAGGGAAATGTTGGTTGGTTCTGAGGAATTTGCTTGCTTCAGCCTTTAACGTCTTTACAAATTCCGCCACTGAATACTTGGCGGGAATGTCACATAATATATGTACATGGTCGGGCATGCCTCCTATACGCCACACTTTAGCCTCCCGCTTGGTGAGAAAGCGGTATATAAAGGCATATAGTTCTGATTCGTGGGCAATCGGAATTGTAGAGTATCTGCTGTAGGTGCCGAATACTATATGGTAGGTTAGGGAGGTATAGCTCATACGGCAAAAGTAGTAAGCATATCAGAACTTTACAAATCTTTCTTCGGTAATTTCCGTAGCCTCGGCCATGAATCGGCGTCCTCGGCCGGACGCCAACGTGGAGAGCAGGACTATCCCCGCACATCCCTCCGCCTGGCGGCTACGGTATGTACGGGGTTACTGGTTAATCGGTGTCCTAATCGGACACCACGTAGATAATCAACTGGTTATCACCTGTATACACTGCAATTAATCGGCAGCATTCGGCGCCTTGTGGCTGTATGAATCTGCACCCCCGGCATCACTCCGCTTCGCTACGGTATGGCGGGGGCTACTAAGTGAATCGGTACCCTGAGCTGGTACCTGCATTGACGCGGCCGTTATTTTGGTGTGATTGAAGTTTACTTCTGAATATATTTCTTACCGTCGCGGATAACGATACCCTTGTAAGAAGCATCTACGGGCTGACCCATGATGTTGAAGGTAGCGGTTGCGGCGGGAGCGGACACTGCTACGTTTTCGATGCCGGTGGGAATCTTCTGGGGGAAGACAACGGTGAGGGCTTCGGGAGTTTCGGTTACGTCTTCGGGAAGTTTCACGTAGGAAGAGAAACCGTCGATAATTCTGTTGTCGCCGTCGGCTACGAGTGTGCAGTTGCTACCGTCTACTGCATAGCAGCCGGTGGGGATGTAGTGGGGCTGGTGAACGCCTACGAGGAGATTGCCTTCTTCGGTGGTATCGCGGATGAAAGTAGGATATTTGGTATCGTCACCGATGTTGTATTTGGGCTCGGTGGTAACGGCGAAAGTGTAGAGGCCTGCGTCTTCAACCTTTAAGAGTACAGGAGTGTTTGCAGGGAGGGTGTTGTCTGCGAGTTCTACTATTTCTGCTTTGAGTTCGTCGGCAGCGACTTCGGCATCGTAGCTGAGAGTGAATGCCTCAACGCCTTCGGGAATAGTAACGTCGGCAGCGCATACGAAAGGGAGAACTTCGTCGATTGTGAGCTCTAAGGTGTTTACAGGCTTGAAGTCGAGGTTGAGAGCTTTGTATTCAAAACCGATCTTATAGATACCGGCACCACGCTTTGCTCTTGGGAATACGTCGGTACCAGTGGTTGTGCCGAATTCTTCACCGAAGTTAGCACCGATACCATTCTTCATTTCTGTCCAGAGAGGATAGTTGGCATATTTGTAAGTGTCTTCGCCGGTAGTGGAGAGGTTGGATGCGTGGATACGGAAGTTATCGTCGCCGGCACACCAGAAGTCATTGCTTCGAAGCCATGCGATGTTATTCTTACTATTGATATAAGCGCTGAGAGTGACTGTTACGGGAGTATCGCCTTGGTTGAACTGTCCGATAACAAAGGAGTTGATAGATTTGGTCTCGCCGTTTACCTCGCAACTAACCCAGCAGGTATATTTTGAGGGCTTATATTCGTTACCCATCTTATCAAGATCAAATGTGCAAGAATATACGTCGTGACCGTCTTTCTGATATCCGGTAGGCTCCATTGTGAAGACTTTGTCGTCAAACTTAGGGTCGACGTCTTTCTCCGCGAGGTGGAGTGTCCATACCTCTGCGGGGGTAGTGGGTTCTGCGTCCTGTGCATAGCTACCGCATGCGCATACTGCAGAAAGAGCGAAGAGTAAAATTTGTTTCTTCATTTAGTATTAGTATATGTGATTTATGGTTAATAAATATCTGTTGCAAATGTAGCCCTAAATCCCTCGGCGGAATAGAACGATACTTTAATTGAATGCAACAATTCCGTAAATCACACACACTCAAATTACTCGGGAGTGGTATAGCTAAGGGCTATATCGTCGCTGAAAGTACTTGTGAGTACAATCTCGCGGGAGTCGCCGGCGGCAATTCCGCTTTCATAGTTTATTTCGTCGTTGCCTGTGTACACGAGGCTGATTGTATTCTCAATCTCTAAGGCACAGGGGAGAAGAATGGTGGTGGTACCTTGTGCGGGAATCTCCACACTCTCGAGCGATATCCACTCAGCGGGCCAAGGGAATCTGTCTGTTTCAATGAAGGGGAACTTGTCTCTCACGGCATAAGTACCCTCCTTCACGGGCAGTCCGTCGTTGCTTACAATGACTTTGACGAGCTTTTTCAGGGGAATGATGAAGTTGTAGGTCGAGGTCTCGCCTTTCCATTTTTCGCCGTAGAGAGGAACGCTGATATTTTCTGAAATAATATATTTATCCTTCGAGAGAGCTGACAAGTCGGCAGAGAACAAATATACTCTCTGCTGCATAGACATGCTCACGTCTTCTTCGGCCTCGAAAAATATTTTGTAGTAGCCCGATTTGTCGGTAGTTCCCTTAGCTTTGTGAATTATGGTGGTGCCGAAGATGCTTACCGAGCGGAAATCTACTGCAACGGGTATGCCTGCGAACGGTGCGCCCTCGGGGGTGGATATATACCCCGTGACTACCGTACTTGTCTCGGAGGGCTCGACTATGATATCGTCTTCTTCACGATCGCAACTTGCGAAGATGAAGGTGAAGCCCAAGAATAGCGGGAGGAGGAGTTTTGAGAAGTGCATATATCAATCTGTTTTGTGATAAATAAGATGGTCGTAAGATTCGTCTAATGGAGGATAGGCAAAGTTTTCGAAAATGCTTACGCCTAAGAATCCACGGCGATATATAAGAGTAATTTCTTTGCCGGCAGGGACGCTGACAAGAAACAGATCGTCAATCTTCAAAGATCGGTTTTCTTCGGGAACGATTACTTTAGTTATGTAATGAGTAAGATGCCGGGTGCGCCAGCTTCCTATGTGGATGTCTTTTTCATCGGTCACTACAGCGTTGACAAATACAAGTTCTTTTTCGGCAAACCAATAGTTTACGCTGTCGAACAGTCCTATCGCCAGAAAGGATGTGAGCGGCGTTGTCAGAAACCCGACAACAGCAAATACTATTATCATACTCTTAAGGCTTCGCTTTTTCTCGCTTTTCTTAAGCAGGGACAGCGGTGCCAAAAGTATCGAAAAAAGAGTGCCCGCAAACAACCATATAAGCCATGATTTGGGATAGAGCGTAACTCTATGGATACTAAAGAAATACCGCATCGCAACAATAACTACAATCCCCGGAATCAGAAAGATCAATATCAGCAGACATAGCTCGCGCCATGATCTGTGATGTCTTAGCCGCGGACCTCTATCTTTGTAGCCTTTTCGTTTATTATCGGATTTGACCATGTTATCCGTCAACTGCATCAGGCGTCTGCGGATTTTGCCTGATTTACTTCCACATGTGCACCACTGCCGTATATAGGTGTAGCAGTCTCTGCGGCGTCCCGAGCGAAATCTACATTCATGGCCGGAGACCCGGGCCTCGTCGATAATCTGAAGGACCTCAGCCTCTCTTCCGTTGTGAATCAGAGCTATGATGTGGAGCAGACGATCGGGGTCTTCGTCCATCTTCGACTCGTCAGGGTAGAAGGTGTCGGCATCGGGATTAGCGACAAGGAAGGCCGCTATCACTTCGGCGGCATCTTTGAATATCGCGGATATTTCTTCGGTGAGTTCGGCTTCCGAGGTTGCCTCGGGGCCGGCATACGTCGCCAAAATCTGGCCGGGGAGAGAAAATGCTCCTACCCCACGCAGACTCATCGGACATTCTTTATTTTCGGAAGCATCCCATATATCCCACCAAAGATCGTCGGCATACATAGGCTTTGCCGTAAGGCGCACCTCCTGAGGAAGAAAATAGAGACAGAAGAAGTATCCGTTCTCTGACTTGAAATTTATATAGGAGTTCTGTTGGAAATGGTATGCACTTCCAACACTACGCCTTATATCTTTCAACATTTTCTTCCGATCGTTCATTAGAACAAAATTACGAAAATGTTGGTTATTAGCAAAATTAATACTAAATTTGCAAGCGGATATCCGTATTATTGAACCTGAACCATTTCCACCTCCTACCCTACTATGCCATATCCTCCGATGCTTGTAAAATCAAATAGAAGTATGATTGCAGCATGTACTCTTGCTTCATCAAGAGATGAGGATAATTGGGATTCGAGTATTCATTGCAGTTATTATTCAGTTCTGCAGATGATCATTCACTTTCTCACAGAAGTCAAGAATCCTGCTCTGAATATTAAAGAATTGACTCGGGGAGGGGATTCTCACCAGAAGATTGCTGATGCTTTCGCAACAGAAATTAATACAGACAGTGATCGAGCATCGTTCTACTTCGGCTTTGAACTTTTAAAAAGGGCCAGAGTTAAGGCGGACTATACAGCAGAACATTTTAACCAGGCTTATTGTTTGGAAATCAAGGAAAAGGCCGACGTCCTTCGTAATAAGACTAAATCATATTTTGAGAATGGCAAACAATAAAATCAAAGAAGATTTACTTAAATTATTCGATACACTTTTACTTTCCTATCCTGATATAGAGATCAAGTATGAGTTTAGCGATGATTTCAAGTGCTATATTGCATCGGTAGATGTAAGTAGATTGGATGAGCCTACTCTTGAATCGTTTAGCGCGATGTACTTACATGAAAGCCGACAATTACAGGAGATATATGGCGATGATTCTCCTCTATTCTGCATGAATGAGGAGTGGTTCAAACTTTCTCCTGAAGCAATTTCAGTTTCATTTTATAATGATAAAATTACCCATGTCTGGACAGACATGTCCGAAAATATCTTTAATGTGAAAATTGCTGCATCTACACAAATACCTCAAGTAATTGAGGACAAAATACCTTTAGCGGCTTAATAATTATGGCAGAGAAAAAAGCTAAATTAATCTTTAAAGGCTACCGAATCGGAGAATCCAAGATTCTTCTGGATGTCAATGCTACCGATATTAAAGGAGAGATGGATATTACCCTCCGGAATGAAACAAAAAAGTTGGGTAATGACAACTACGAGATAGCTCTCTCCACGTCTGTAACCAATACATCCAAATCTATGGATATCTTTGTGAAGATGACTGCCCGATTTGAAGTAGAGCCTACCCTGGATGAGGATGTGAAGCAGTCGCTTATAAGAGTAAATGCTCCTGCAATTCTTTTCCCGTATATCAGAGCATATATTTCTTCTCTCACAGGCTTGTCGGGTCTCGCTCCCATAATTATCCCTCCGATAAATATGGCTGCAGGCCAGGATAATAACTGAATCTGATTTAACGCCCGTTCTCGGCATTGAGCTCTCTTTTGAGGCGTATCCCCCCTCTGTATAGACGCTCGAGCCACAAAGGTAGACACAATATTCAACATCAAGCCCGGCTGTCGAGGTTATCGGTAGCCGGGCTTGATGTCAGGTGTAGGGGCGATGTATTACTTGGTCTTTACGGCCACGGTCATTTGGCGGGAGCACTCTGCATAGGGTAGAGTTATGGTGAGGGTGCTTGTGGCGGGGGTGTAAGTGTAGCTGTCGCTGCTATAGGTCTTGCCGTTGATTTTTACGGATTTGGGAGCCAGGCAACCGAGGAGGTTGATTGTCCATGAGCGTCCTTTTACGAGACCTTTTTCGGCGCCCTGACGGGGTTCGATAGTGATAATTTCGGAGTTGCGTGCCGAGAGGTGGCGGAAGGTGGTGGTGGCGAACTCGGTATCGTAGTTGCTGTTGTCGCCTTCGTCTTCGTAGAGGGTGGCGGTGCCGTTAGCTCCTGCCACTACGTCGAGTATCATCTCGGAGGGGCGCTCTGTCATGCTCATCACTGTGGGAGGATTGAGGGGTATGAGGGCACCCTGACGGTAGAAGTAGGGAATCTGCTCGGCGGTGAAGTCCATTGTGAATTCACGGCCTCCTTTGACGAGTTCGCCTGTAGATACGCTCCACCAGTTGCCCTCGGGGAGCCAGAGCTGTTTCGTAGTTGTGGTGCCGTCGGCTGCGGGTTCGGTAATTGGGGCTACGAGGATGTCGTCGCCGAAGAAATATTCGCCTTCGTAGCGGTAAGCCTCCTCTGCATCGGGATATTCGTAGTAGAGAGGACGACAGATGCCTATACCGGTGTCGTAGGTCTGACGTGCCATGGTGTAGAGGTAGGGGAAAATGGTGTAGCGGAGGCGTATAGCTTTGAGTATGGAGGGGAAGTTGCTGAATGTCCATACTCTTCGCTCAATTCGGCCGTCTTTGGTGGCATGTGTGCGGAATATGGGAGTGAATACGCCGAACTGAATCCAACGGAGCAGGAGTTCGGGATCGTTTATGAGAGATTCGTCGGAAATCTGGTGTCCTCCGAGGTCGTGTCCCCAGTAGGCATAGCCAACGTTAGAGGCTGTAGATGTGAAGTAGGGCTGGAATGCGAGAGTGGGATAGTTGATGAGTGCGTCTTCCGAGAAGCCTATCTGATAACGATGGCTGCCGAGACCACCCCAACGGTGGAATATCAGCGGGCGACGGTCGGGACGGTTTTTGGCCATGTCGTTGAAGAACACATGGTTGCACCAGAAGGTCTCTCCAAGCGCAGGTGTGTAGTGGCTTGTGAGGTGCTGCTGCCAGTCGAGCCACCAGAAGTCGACACCTTCGGTTTCGTGCTCGCGGATGATGTTGTTGAAGAATGATTTTGTGAAATCGGGATAGTCGAGGCTCCAGGCAATATTGCGGCCATTTTTGTATTTGCCTCCGAGTTCACGGTTCATTTCCTTGAAGTATCGGGGCGATTCGATGCTGTCGATACCGTTGGCAGGGTGCAGATTGAGGGCTGTCTTGAAGCCGCGTGTGTGCATTTCGTCGAGCAGGCCTTCGGCATCGGGAATCAGATTGGTATTCCACGACCAGCCTGTCCAGCCGCCGATGTTCTCGGACCGGCTTTCGGGCTTTCCGTTCCAGTGCCAGTCCATGTCGAGAATCATCACGTCGGCGGGGATGCCGTTGTCGCTGATGTCTTTCATAATCTGACGGAAATCGTCGGCGGAATAGGAGGCGTACTTGCTGTACCAGTATCCGAATACATAGTCGGGTGGCAGAGGTATTTTGCCTGCCACTTTTGTGAAATCGGAAATTGCTTTCTTATAGTCTTTTCCGTAGCCGAAGAAGTAGAGGTCGGTGGCAGCTTCGTCTTTGCGGGGAGCCCACCAGTCGTATCCTACTGCAGGGTCCTGCTCGAAAGCGAATGAGCGGCTGCCGTCGGGGCGGATATTCGACCATGAATCGTCGATTACGGCCCAGCCGGAACGGGAAACGAGTCCGTTTTCCATTTGGCGGCGCTTATTGTCGCCGTTGCTTCCGTCGAGTGTACGCGTGGTGCCTTTGAGGTTCAGAGGGTCTTCTTTACCGGGATACCATTCTACGGGTTGTCCGTCGACAGCGAGTGTTATTGAGAGATTGTCGGCTGAAGGGGGCTGTGTAGTGGGGTTTGTGCCTTTGCGGTATTTGAGGTTGAGTTTGTCGGTGTTTATGTAGATAAATTCCCCGTCGTCGGAAGTGGTGAAGTGAGGAATTTCGCCGAGGTCGCGGTTTACTATTGCAAAGGTGGCGCGGTCTTCGAAGATGCTGCTGTCGCTGTACTCGATGCGCACCATTTCGGGGGTCAGGACTGTGAAACGGGCGTTTCCTGCCGTTACGACTGCTGCCTCGGGCGCTTTAGGGCCGGCTGCAGATGCCGCTACTGCAACGGTGAGCATCAGGCCTGTGATTATGTTTTTGTGCATGTATGTGATGTATTAGATTAGGCTTGTTTGCAAAGGTACGAAATACTCATGATTATTACAAGGTGGAAAACTTGTAGATGCAGTAGCTACGGTATTCTTCGCCGGGTCGGACTACAACCGACGGCCATTGAGGCTTGTTGGGACTGTCGGGGTAGTGCTGCGATTCGAGGCAAACAGCAGAGCGATGGGGGTAGGCGATGCCTTTCTTGCCGCTTACGGTGCCGTCGAGGAAGTTGCCGGGATAGAACTGGATGCCGGGCTCGGCGGTGTACATTTCCATGACGATGCCTGAGGTGCTGTCGGCAAGGACGGCGGCGGGGAGTGCCGTATTACGGCCGCTGCGGAGCACGATATTGTGGTCGTAACCCCTGCCGTTGCGGAGCTGAATGTCGTCGGCACAGATGTCGCGACCAATCTCTTTCGGAGTGGTGAAATCGAAGGGAGTGCCGGCAACGGGAGAGATTTCGCCGGAGGTCATGAAGGTGGAGTCGACAGGAGTAAAGGCGTCGGCATCAAACCAAATTGTTTCGGCGAGGATGTCGTGCGAGGGATCGCCGCTGAGATTGAAGTAGGAGTGATTGGTGAGGTTGAGTATGGTGGGTTTGTCGGTAGTTGCCCGATAGTCGATACGGACGGCATTGTCGGAGGTGAGGGTGTATGTGACCTCGACGTTTACGTTGCCCGGAAATCCGGCTTCACCGTCGGGAGAGAAAAGGGATAGCGCGAGGACGGAGTCGCTCTCCTGCCGTGCATCCCACACCGAATGGTGAAAGCCTTTGGGACCTCCGTGCAGGCAGTGTCCGAAATCGTTCTGCGGCAACTGATATTCCACGCTGTCGAGAGAGAAGCGTCCGCCGGCAATGCGGTTGCCGTATCGGCCTATGAGGGCGCCGAAGTTGCCATCGATATTGATGTAGTCGGCGATAGAGTCGTGGCCGAGCACTACGTCGCGCAGCGCGCCGTCTTTGTCGGGCACCATGAGCGACACCAGTCGTCCGCCGTAATTGGTGATACAGGCTTCGACGCCGTTTGAATTGGTAAGGGTGTAGAGGGCGGTAGGCTTGCCGTCGGCCTCGCCGATAAATTTCTCGGGGTCGAGACCTGAACGGGTCAAGGGTGTATCGTGCGAGGTGCATCCGGCCACTGCTGCGGCTACCGAAAATGCTGCTATCAGTTTTTTCATAGTATGTTGGTTTAATTATGTTGCAATATTAAGTATAGTAATTTTTATGGATGTGTATATCTCTGAAAAAGGTGTATACATTTAATAATTACGGAAAATGTCAGAAGTGTACACTTTATTCAAGGATGTACACAACTTAATTGCCGATAACTTCTAATTTTGTGCCATAATATCTGATACTATGAAACGACCGAATAAATATCAAGCCATTTTATTGGCTGCGATGTCGCTCTGTCTGCCTGCCGTCGCGCAGGAGGCGACTGCGCCCACGGCTTACGTGGTGTCGAACGCACACCTCGATACTCAGTGGAACTGGGATATTCAGACAACAATCAAGGACTATGTGTGGAATACCATTAACCGCAATCTTATTCTGCTGGACAAATATCCGGAATACGTATTCAACTTTGAGGGCGGTGTCAAGTATTCGTGGATGAAGGAATATTATCCGCGCGAATACGAGAGGCTGAAACACTTCGTGAAGGACGGGCGCTGGCACATCTCCGGCTCGAGCTGGGATGCTACCGACGCTATAGTGCCTTCGGTGGAATCGGCGATACGCAATATCCTCCTGGCGCAGGATTTCTACCGCAAGGAGTTCGGCACGGAGAGCACGGATATCTTTCTGCCGGACTGCTTCGGTTTCGGGTGGACGCTGCCGACAATAGCCAATCACTGCGGACTTATCGGGTTTTCGTCGCAGAAACTGGGATGGCGCAATCATCCTTTCTACGGCGACCGCAAAGTGCCGTTCAATGTCGGGCTGTGGCAGGGTGTCGACGGCTCGAGAATAATGATGGCTCACGGGTTCGACTACAACAAACGTTGGGACGACGAGAATCTTACTGAAAACAAATATATCAGCGACCGTGTGGCCGAGAGCCCGCTGAATGTGGCCTATATTTATTATGGTACGGGCGATATAGGCGGTTCGCCGACGATTACTTCTGTCAAGGCTGTAGATGCTGCCGCCAACGCCGCAGGACCTGTGAAGATAATCAGTGCTGCCAGCGACAGGATGTACAAGGACTATCTGCCGTATGACTCTCACACCGAGCTTCCGGTGTTCGACGGTGAGCTGACTATGGATGTGCATGGTACGGGTTGCTACACGTCGCAGGCGGCGATGAAGCTCTACAACCGTCAGAACGAACTTCTCGGCGACGCCGCCGAGCGTGCGTCGGTAGCTGCCGAGATGCTCGGAGCTGCGGCGTATCCGTCGGGCGCGCTCACTGAGGCGTGGCGGAGATTTATCTTTCATCAGTTCCACGACGACCTCACGGGTACGAGTATTCCGAGGGCGTACGAATTTTCGTGGAACGATGAATTGCTGTCGCTCAAGCAGTTCGCCGGTATAATGGAGGATGCTTCGGCCGCCGTTGCCGCAGGTCTCGATACCCGTGTGAAGGGTATCCCCGTTGTGCTCTACAATGCTCTCGGCCATGAGGCAAGCGATGTGGTGGAGATAAAGATTCCGACCGACAAGTATCCCGGCAAGGTGAATGTCACCGATGCCTCGGGCAAGCAGCTCAAGGCTCAGATTGCGGGCTACGACAAGGGCGTGGCCACGATTCTTGCGGAGGCGACGGTGCCGGCCAACGGCTATACGGTGCTCGACGTGCAGTTGAGCGGCAAAGGCTCGGCAGCAACGCAGGGCACGGCCAACACTCTCGAAAATTCGCTTTACCGCCTGAAATTCAACGATAAGGGCGATATCACTTCTCTGGTAGTAAAGGCTGACAACAGGGAATTGGTGAAAGAGGGTAAGGCGATACGGTTGGCGATGTTTGAGGAGAATGAATCGTTCTCGTGGCCAGCCTGGGAGATTATCAAGGAAACACTCGAGAGAGAGCCCGTATCGTTCGGCGACAATGTGAAGATGACGCTTATCGAGGAGGGCCCGCTGCGCAGCACGCTCTGCATCGAGAAGGACTACAACGGGTCGAAGTTCAAGCAATACGTTAGCCTCTATGAAGGTGAACTCTCCGAGCGTATCGACTTCTACAATGAGGTTGACTGGGCGGAGACAAACCGTCTGCTCAAGGCTGAATTCCCGCTGACAGCAGCTAATCCCGCGGCAACTTACGACCTCGGTGTGGGAGCGATTGAGCGCGGAAACAATGTGGAAACGGCCTACGAGGTATATGCACAGCGCTGGGCCGACCTCTCCGACCAAAGCGGCGACTACGGCCTCACGGTGATGAACGACTGCAAATACGGCTGGGACAAGCCTGATGACAATACTCTCCGCCTTACTCTTATCCACACTCCCAAAACCAAGCACGGCTACGCATATCAGAACCGTCAGGACAACGGGTTGCACACCTTTACATACAGCATCGCTCCTCACAGCGGCAAGCTCGACAGGGTTCACGCTTCCGGCATGGCCGACGGGCTCAATCAGCGCGTGAAGGCTTTCGTCGCCGACAAGCACGCCGGCGCTCTCGGACGCTCTTTCTCGGCAGCTAAAATTGACAATCCCAATGTAGCGATAAAGGCTCTGAAGAAGGCTGAGAGCTCGGATGAATATGTGGTGCGTGTGTACGAAACATCAGGCACAGGCGCTCAGAATGCAAGTATCGAATTCCCCTTCGAGATAAAGAGCGCCGTAGTGGCCGACGGTACGGAGAAGACTCTCGCCGACGCTTCGTTTGCAGGCAGGAAGCTCAATATCGCGGTTGGCAAGAACGGTATCGGCACTTATAAGGTGGTGCTCAATCAGCCCGAAGTGGCGGCACGCAAGCAGTACACTACCCTACCGCTCGCTTACGACAAGAAGTGCTACAGCTGGAACGCGTTCGAGAGCGATGCCGATTTCTCGGAGGGCTACAGCTATGCGGCAGAACTTATTCCCGACAGTATCGTGGTAGACGGCGTGGCTTTCGCTCTCGAGAACAAGGCTCTGCTCAACGGCAAGAAGTGTCTCGGCGATACTATCAAACTTCCTGCAGGGCAGTTCAATCAGCTTCAGATACTTGCGGCTTCGGCCTCGGAGATAAATCCTGCTGCGGGTCAATTTCGTGCGGCGAAGTCGAGCACCGACATTACTGTGCCGTCCTATACCGGATTTATTGGTCAGTGGGGGCACACCAATCACACAGAAGGATTCCTCAAGAAAGATGAAGTGGCTTATACGGGTACGCACCGCCATTCTCCGACAGGCGACAACCCCTACGAATTTACATATATGTTCCGCTATATCATAGACTTACCCAAGGGTGCCCGGGAGGTGATTCTTCCCGATAACCCCGGGCTGGTGATATTTGCGGCAACGGCTGTGAACGACAATACCCCGAAACTCACCCCCGCCGGCGATTTCTACAGAACTTCGATAAATGAGACGGCTTCAACGACATCGGCAACAAAGGGCGAGTCCGCGAAGAAGAATCTGCTTGATGCAGGCAAGCAGATAGCATGGTCGGGATTTGTGTATGACGGCGAGCATCCCCGTCTGCTCCACGACGGCGATCTATCTACCAAGTGGTGCGACCAGTCGGGCATACCGGCGTATGTCGACTATGACCTCGGCGAAGTCACTCCGATACACGAATGGTGCATTGTAGGAGCCGGCAGCGAGAATCCGTCGTACATATTCTCTACCTGCCTGTTGAAAGGCCGTAACAGCACCGACGAGGAGTGGCATACAATCGATGCTATCCTCGCCAACCGCCGAAACACCGTGCAGCGCACGCTCACCGAACCTGCCAAGGCGCGCTATCTGCGTCTCGAAGTGGTGCAGCCCGAGCAGTCGCCCGAAGGTCCTGCAACCCGAATATATGAATTCTCAGTGTACTAATACCTTATACGTAAATCATGAAATTAATCAAAATAGCATGCAGTGCAGCCGTACTTGCTGCGGCTCTCACCGGCTTCGATGCTTCGGCATGGGAAAAAGCCGGCGATAAAATTGCTACCGAATGGTCGGAGACCATTGACACGGCACTCCCGTGGAATGTGTATCCGCGTCCGATGCTTAAACGTGCCGACTGGCTCAATCTGAACGGATTATGGCAGTATGCCATAGTTCCTCAGACTCAGACTGCGCCCGCAGAATGGCAGGGCGAGATTTTAGTGCCTTTCGCAGTAGAATCGTCGCTGTCGGGAGTGGGCAGACGCGTCGGCGATAACGAGGCTCTGTGGTACAACAGGACTTTTACCGTACCGTCGGCTTGGAAAGGCAAGGATGTGCTCCTCAACTTCGGCGCCGTAGACTGGGCCTGCGAAGTGTGGGTCAACGACGTGAAGGTAGGGTCGCACCGCGGCGGTTATACTCCTTTCAGTCTGGACATTACCTCTGCCTTGAAAGCAAAGGGCGAGAATACGCTTGAGGTGAGAGTCACAGACCCTACCGACGGAGGCTATCAGCCCCGAGGCAAGCAGTCGCGCAACCCGAAAGGAATCTGGTACACACCGGTAACGGGCATCTGGCAGACCGTATGGCTCGAACCCGTGGCTCCCAAGCATATCGAGTCGGTGCATATAGTGCCTGATATCGACCGCAATACACTCTCTGTCGATGTTGTTCCTTCGGTAAATGAGAAGGGACTTATCGCCGAGGTGAAAGTGCTCGACAACGGATCGGTGGTGGCAACAGGCAAGGCAATTGCCGGCGAAACCGCCGAGATAGCCATGCCTGCCGACGTTAAGCTCTGGTCGCCCGACGCGCCCAATATATATAATCTGGAGGTAAGTCTGCTCGACGGGGGCAAGGTCGCAGACAAGATTGACTCGTACGCGGCCATGCGCAAGTTCTCTACCGCCCGCGACGAAGACGGAGTGATGCGTATGCAGCTCAACAACAAAGACCTCTTCCAATACGGCCCTCTCGACCAGGGGTGGTGGCCCGACGGGCTCTATACAGCCCCCTCGTATGAAGCTATGGTATTTGATATCGACAAGACCAAGGAGTGGGGTTTCAATATGATACGCAAGCACGTGAAAGTCGAGCCTGCCCTTTGGTATGAATATTGCGACAAAAATGGCATCCTCGTATGGCAGGACATGCCCAGCGGTGACTCCGGTCCGGGTTGGGAGCCTTTCAAGTTCTATGAAGGTCAGGATAAAATCCGCTCTGCAGAAAGTGAGTCGAACTATCGCCGCGAATGGAAAGAGATAATCGACGCTCTGCGTAATAATCCTTCAATAGCCGTGTGGGTGCCCTTCAATGAGGCATGGGGGCAGTTCAAAACCAAGGAGATAGCCGAATGGACCAAGCAGTATGACCCGAGCCGACTCGTAAATCCTGCCAGCGGCGGCAACCACTACCACACCGGCGATATAATCGACGCACACCACTACCCTGCCCCCAATGTATCTGTGGCCGACGGAGGCCGCGTGACCGTCCTCGGTGAGTTCGGCGGCATAGGCATGGCGTCGCCGGGACATCTCTGGTCGCCCGACCGCAACTGGGGCTATATCGAGTTCAACAGCCCCGCGCAAGTTACCGATGAATATGAGAAGTATATCGAAAAACTTATCAGACTTGCCAAGACCGTGTACTCGGCCGGTGTGTACACACAGACCACCGACGTGGAAAACGAGGTGAACGGCCTTATGACCTACGACCGCAAGGTAGTAAAAATCGACGAGAAACGCGTGCGCGATATCAACAAGCGCCTCACTCACGTACTTGACAAATAATTATGAACAAAATCATCAGACATACTCTGCTCGGCGTGCTGGCCCTTATGGCCGGCACTGCCGACCTTTGGGCTAATTCGGCCATATATGCTTGCGGCCACATAAGGCGAGAGCGCGAGACTGCGATACCCGCACTCAAGGCCTCGGGCTACACTACCGCCATAATATTCAACGTGACGGTAGAGGAAGACGGAACTCTCATCACCGACTATGACTGGGCCAATCAGCGACCCGCAGAAGCGGGCGGCATAATCTGCAAGGACGGCAAATACGTATTCGGAGAATATCAGCCGCACTTCGCAGACGATGTGAAGTCGCTCCTCGAAGCCCCTACTTCGATATCTCGTGTGGAATTCTGCATAGGAGGCTGGGGTAACGGGTCGTACGGCAAGGTTGCCAAGCTGATAGCTGCTCACGGCACCGGCCCCGAAACGACGCTGTACAAGAACTTCAAGGCTCTTAAAGAGGCCATACCCGAGGTTGTAGCTATCAACGATGACCAGGAGCAGGACTATGATGTGAACGCTGCCACGGCATTTCACCGCATGCTGGCCCAAATCGGTTACAAGACCACTATTGCGCCCTACACGCAGAAATCGTTCTGGCAGCAGCTCGTGGCCAATCTCAATGCCGAAAAAGAGATATGCGACCTTGTGTATCTGCAGACTTACGGCGGCGGTGCATACAATAATCCGAATGACTGGAAGGTGTTCGGCAATCTGCCGATGTATGTAGGTTTTGACAACGAAAGCAGCAGCGACCTGAGCGACATGAAAACCCGCTTCACGGACTGGCGCGACAATGCCGGCGCCGAGGGAGGCTTTATATGGAACTACAACAACGAAAGCCGCAACCTCAATCAATGGGCGACTGCTATCAACCGAATCTTCCCTCCGAAGAAAGTCGAGGAGACTATAGCCACGGTGTACGACAAGTCAAATTTCAACGGAAACGCCTACACGCTGCCTGCGGGAGAGTTCTCGCAGGGCGAGATGTCGCTCTACGGAGTGCAGGGCAAGGATATAGTATCGTTCGAACTTAAAGACGGCTATGAGCTCACCTTCTACTATGGCGACACTTTCGACGGAACGAACAAGACGTGGACAGAATCGTCGAAGAACGTCGGACCTTCGTGGTTCAAAAGAGCGTGTTCCATAAAGATTATGCCTGCCGATACGGGTGTCGGGAGTGTCGAAAGCGCCGGCGAACGAGTCATAGAAGTCTTCGATATTCTGGGGCGCCGGATTGCAGAAGAATGCACCGGCCTCTCAGCAGAGCTCTATACGGCACAAAAAAATCTTCCCTCCGGCATCTACGTGGTAAAGGCCGACGGGAAGACAGTAAAGGTTGTCAGATAAGAGTATCTCCCGGTAACTCTTACAAGTACATTAAGGTTTTGGTCAGAAAACAGGTCGGCCGCGTGGGCACTCAACGTGTGCACGCGGCCGGCAAACCTTATAATAGTCTAACCAATCTTGAAATCCTTAGAGTGCGAGTTTCATTGCTGTTGCACCTGCGCGGAGGATGTAGACGCCGGTGCTGAGGGTTGAGAGGTCGATATCAGCGGCTGTTACGATTGCTTTGCCGGTGAGATCGTAGACGGTGGCGGTGCCTTCGCTCACGGTGATGATATTGCCGTGACGGGTGAATGCGGGAGCTGCGGCTACGGCTTCTACGCCGGTTTCGATCCACTGCTTTGTCTCAACCTTGAGGGTACCGGGACGTGTGGTGACGGGTACTGTCACTTTCTGAGCCATTCCCGAGAGTTCGCCGAGGGCATCATTATCGAGAGAGGGGTCTACGGTATAGAGTTCTGCGGGATCTGCTTCGGGCTCTTCGGGTTCTTCGGTCTCTTCGTTGCCTATTTCATCTTCTTCATCGTCGGTACGGAAGTTTTCCATTTTTGCGGGAGTGCTTTCTTCGTAGCGGATTGAGGTGATGTAGTAGCCGTTGGCAGGAGTTATGGTCCACTCGTGCGAACCTTCGTAGATATCGGTCGAACCTTCGATTACTCCATGGTGCTGGTGTTCGAGAGTTATGTGGTCGGGAACGTCGATAGATACGGGGGTGGTGAGAATTTCCCGCTTCATCTGATTCCAAGGTTCTTTTCCCTCGAATGTACTTTCGGCATCTTTAAGGTAACGGATGGTAGTTGCACCAAACACATCCGCATCACGCCCGAATGAACCGGCAAAAGAACCTGCCGACATCAGTGTCACTTTGGGTGCTTTGGCAGCGCGGCTTGTGAATGTACGGGTCACTTTACTACCGAGATAGAATACACGGTCGGGAATCTCTGTTTCAAAAATGCCGGTGAGGTCGAAGTTAGTTATCGAGGTGCACATGATGAATGCATCTGCTGCGACTGATTCTACCGACTCAGGGAGGTATGAGAACGTAACAGGAGCAGCACGGAATGCGGCCTTACCGATTATCTTCAGAGTTGAGGGTAACTCTGAGAATGTGCATTTGGTATCCTGGAATGCTTCAGCACCAACTTCCTCAAGGTTTGCAGGGAGTTTAGTCCAGGCAACATTCCAGCCCTTGAATGTTGCATCGCCGATCATTTCGATAGATTCGGGAAGCTCATATCCTGCGGGGAACTGGAAGGAGGGTTTACCCTGCTTCTCATGCTCGAATGCATTGGCATAGATCTTCTTGAGATCTTTGGGTAATTCTTTAATTACCAGTTTAGTGCATCCTGCAAGTGCACCTTTGCCAAAAGTAGTGATGTTTTCTAAGTTTACTTTGGTGAGGTTGGTACATCCATAGAATGCACCACAGAGGCTAACTACAGATTCCGGAAGGATAACTTCTTCGAGAGTAGAGATGTAGCTTAGGAAATCACCCTGCGAACCGGGTGTACCAGTAGCATTATCTTGGAATACAGCCTCTGAGAAATCAACTTTCTTAAGCTGAGCAGTTGGGTTGTTGGAAGGACGAAAATGCACGCGAAGAGCTGCGCAATCTTCTGTACCACCCCATGAATAAATGTGTAAGGGTACAGGAGATCCGTTATCGTCGAGATCAGAGATAATCTTGAGTTCTGTTACATCAGAATCTGTGATTCCGGCAGCAGCAATTGCTGCTTCAAGTTCAGCTTTTAGATTAGAACTTGTAGTGTGGTGCACTTCAAGGTACTCTGCATTTGCAGCGAACGCTGTAGCGAGAGCAATGGTTGAGAATAAATATTTCTTCATATAGATTTCAAGGAATGGAAACACTCGAAGAGTTATGAATGGTAATAATAGGGAGAGAGGTGAATGAGATGTCGTTTTATAGAGCGGATTTATTTAATGAGTACTTTGCGAACGTTGCGGCCCTGACGAACGATGTAGAGACCGTTTTCGGGGTTGGCAACACGTACACCCTGGAGATTGTAGTATTCAACGGGAGCGTTTTCGTCGGCGATTACGCCTGCAACACCGTTCTGGTCGTCGATGACGCCGCCTGCCTGGTATGAACCGATGCACTTAACGCCTTCTTTAACAGCGCCGCGGCAGTCGGCAGCGGGGATGTAGTTGACACCGTCGCTGTAAGAAGCAGAGGTGAGGAGGCCGGCTTCGTTGAGGCTGCTTGTGGGGCCGCAGATGATGAAGCCGAGGTTGCCTTCGCGTGTCATTGAAGACGACATTGCGAAAGAAGCGAGCGATTTGTCGGCAGTGGTACCGAGCACGTTGTCGTTGCCTTTGAACATGGAGTCGTCGCAATTGTCGTTGAGGGCGCCTACGCCACCGATGAGGACGTTGTTTGCAGCGGTCATGGGTTCACGCTTGTCGTTGGCAACGTCGGCATAAGCAGACACAGCCGATTTCTTTGCGTAGATGAAGTTGTTGAAGAGATATACGGGGACATTCTGGAAGCCGATGTTGAAACCTGCGCCGCAGTTAACGATAGTGTTGTTTACGATCACAGCCTCGCAGTCGCCGGTATCGGATATGTCGATGTCAGCAGCGTACTCTTCTACCTGATAGTTGTCGAGCATGGTGCAGTTTTTCACTGTGAGCTTGCTTACGAGAGAGTAGCCGCCACCACCTGCGTTATCGCCGGGTTCGGCAATGGCGATTACTGTGCCGTGGCCGGCAGCGCCGTCGATGTGGTTTTTGTAGAAGGCGCAGTTTTCAACGATAAGTTCACCATCGAACTCAGTGAGCGAACCGGTCATAGAGATTGCAGCACCTGTGCCGCCGCCACCTTCTACGTTGTTTCCTTCGAAGTAAGAGTTGCGTACTTCGAGGTAGAGACCGCGGTTGCAGATAGCACCGCCGCTTGACGAGCCCATGTTGTCGATGAACGAGCAGTTGTCGATGACGAGTTTCTTACCGAGGCCGAAGATAGCACCTCCGGGGAAGTAGCCTACCTGACGACCGTTCACGAAGTTCACGCCTGAGATATTTACGTCTGTACCATTACCGATACGCAAGATGCGGAGACCTTCGCCACCTTCGAGGTGCGATTTCTCAGCAGCCTTGAAAGTTGTATTGTCGCCTACGAGGACCACATTGCAGTTGTCTTCGATACGAAGAGCACCTACCATGAAGGTTGCGTCTTTCTGCAGGTGGATAGTGGTGGTTTCGCCTGCCTTGCAGCACATGAGAGCCATTTCGGGGCTACCGAAGGGAGCTGCCTCTGTACCGAGGTTGCTGTCCTTACCGTTTGTGGCAACCCAGTATTCAGCTGCCGACATGGATCCTGCCGAAGCGAGGAGCGCCATTGCGAAGAGTAATTTCTTTGTCATAATGATATTTTTAAGATTTAAATTTCCAAGAGAGTCAGTTATGTATCAGGTCAGTTTATTGGAAGATGCGTACGTAGTCGATCTGGAAAGTGGAGGGAAGGGCTGTGAGGTCGACACCCTGCTGTCCGCCCCAGCTTCCGCCGTAGGCATAGTTGAGGATTACGTAGAAGTCGAACATGTAGGGCCAGTCGCGCCAGGTGGTTGAGTTGTTCGACACGGTGAATTTGCGCTTGTTGTCTACCAGGAAGTCGAGTCGGCGTTCGCTCCATACGAGCGAATATACATGGAAGTCTTCGTGGCAGTTGGGAACGAGCGATGAGTAGTGGTACTGCTTGTGGTCGGTGGTCTGACCGGCACAGTGAGCGGTGAAGTAAACGATGTTCTTAACGTGTCCGACGCTCTCCATGATGTCGATTTCGCCGGAGTTGGGCCAGCCGCCGAAGCGTGAATCGTTGGGCATGAGCCAGATAGCGGGCCATGAGCCGAGGACCGAGGGGACTTTGGCACGTACGTCGATACGACCGTAGGTAAATTTCACTTTATCCTGAGTGGTGACTGAGGCCGAGGTCACGGGGTGTGTCTCGCCTTTTTCGTCCACCCAGTTGTCGTTGAGTACACGGAGGTTGAGGCAACCGTCTTTTACAAAGGCGTTTTCGAGGCGAGCTTCGGTGTAGTACTGCATCTCGCCGCCGCGCACATAGCCCACTTCGTAGCCCCAGTAGCGGGGGTCGGGCAGACCTTCGTAGTCGAATTCTTCGCGGAAGATGCAGCGTGAGTATCCGTCGGGGATGATAGAGGGGTCGTAGGGTGCTACGGCGAGCTCGCCTTTATCGGTGACGGTAAGCACGCTGCGGGAGTTGGCCGAAGCGGGGCTGAGGATAGTTCCCGCCGAGGTGGCGCCGAGTGCGAGAGGGCTTGTGGCGAGTGCTTCGGTGGTGATAGTGCTCAGGCCGTTGCCGAGGTCTATGGTGATTTCGGCGAGGAGGCCATCGATAGTCCAGTCGACGAGCTTGAAGGCTCCGCGGGTAACGTTTCCTTCGCCCACGTTGAACGATACGCGACCGAAAGAGTCGGACGTCACCTCGGGGTGGGTCTCAGAATATACGGGAGTGCCATCGGGCTTCTGCACGGTGAATGTGACAGCTACAGTACGTGAGGCTACGGGCGAACCGTCGGGGTTCGAGATAGTGCCGTTGTAGGGAAATCCCTGTGCGGAGGCACCGAGAGCCGCTGCTGCTACTGTGAGAGCGAGTAATATTCTTTTCATAGGGCGTCAGAGAGCAATTTTGAGGGTTGCGCAGGCGGCGCCGTCGGCAACGCGTACGATATATATACCCTTGGCGAGGTTTGAAAGCGAGATAGAGCCGCCGTCGGCAAGAGTTGCGGGGAGGGCGCGGCCATCCATAGCCACCAGTGTCACACGTGCAGAGGTTGAGGCTCCATGTATGCTCACGGTAGCGGAGGCAGAGTCGAAGGAGAGCGAGAGAGCCGAGGGTGCTGCTACGGCCACGATGCCTGCGGGGTCGGAAGCTGCTGCGGGAGCGAGGATGCCGTGGTGCACGCTTGCCGCGCCGGAGGCTGTATAGGCTGCAACGGTGGGCTCGACAGCATAGTGGCATCCTTCGGCGGCGCCGCCTATGGCTACGAAACCGTTGGCGAAGGCTGCGAGCGGGAGCATTGCTGCTGCGGCTATAATGATTGATTTCTTCATTTCAGGGAGAGATTTATCAGTTGAGGGGAGTGGTGGTGAGTTCGCCCTTGTCGTTGATAGTTACTTTGAATTTCTTGCCTGAGGGCGAGGTGAGCACAACGCTTTCGGCTGTCTGTGCGTGGATAGCGCGGGGCACACTCATTATCTGCTGGCTGCCGAGCGACACAAAGCCCTGTCCGCGGTCTACGCTGATTTCGAGGAAGTAAGTTGTGCCGGCCCAGTCGAGATTTTCGAGGAGAGTGCCGGTGGTGGTCTCACCGATGTTGAGATATGCTATACCAGCGGGAGAAGTTGTGGCGGTATATTCTTCGTTGAGCACCGCTGCGCCTTCGGCAGAGCCTTCGTGAATTGCAACATTGAAGCGGACTTCTTTCTCGGCTATCGCCTTGCCCGACTCGTCGCAAACCAGTGTCTGATATTTCATGGTGGTACGTGCCTGGGCAGCTGCTGCGCACATTACGAGTGCGACCGCGGCGAGGATTATCTTCTTCATTATATAATAGGATTTATAGGTTTTACGGTATTATTTGGAGGAGGCTGATTACTGGAACACGCGCACGTAGTCTACCTCGAAAGTACAGGGCAGGCCTGCAAGGTCTACTCCCTGCTGTCCGCCCCAGCCACCGCCGACGGCGAGGTTGAGGATGAGGTAGAATTCCTTGTCGAAGGGCCACGAGGTCCAGTCGGCTTTATCTTCTTTATTAAGGGTGTAGCACTCCTTGCCGTCGTAGAGCCATGTGAGCGATGCGGGGGTCCAGCGGAGGGCATAGGTGTGGAATTCGCCCACGGCTTCGGGAGCGGGCTGCACGTGGTTGTTCTGCACGCCGCGCATGTGGTTGTAGCGCTCGCTGTGGGCGGCGAAGTGGATGTTTTCGGGGGCATAACCTACGTGCTCCATGATGTCGATTTCGCCGCTGCGGGGCCATTCGCCGTATTCGGAGGTTGCGGGCATCATCCATATCGCGGGCCATGAGCCACGGAAACCGTTGATGCGTGCGCGCACTTCGACATATCCGTATTTCCAGTCGTGGAGTCCTTTAGTGACGAGGCTGGCGGATGTAACGGGGCAGACGGTGCCGTCGATTTCGACACTGTCGTTACGCGCTTCTATAATAAGGCAACCTTCTTCGCAGCGGGCGTTGAGACCTTTGGTGTAGTACTGTATCTCGCCGTTGCGGATGTAGCCTTCTTCGTAGTTCCACTTTGTAGTGTCGGGAGCTCCTGTTTCGTTGAATTCGTCGTCGAATACGAGAGTAGTGTAGCCATGGGGTACGGATATAGACTCACTGCTGCCGGCTCCGTACGACATTGCCGTACCCACCGCCGCAAGAAGGGCGACGACTCCGCATATTGCTATGTTCTTGTTGGTTGTTTTCATCGGTATTAACTTTCGAACTTTTAGAGAGTAGGGAGTAAGTGTTCGTTTCCCACGATGCAAAGTTAGAAAGAGAATGATGAAAGGGTTTGAATAATTGACTTCAAACCTATCCAAAAGTGTGCGGAGACTTCAGAATTTGTCGCTAAGACTTCTCTTCAGGTATTCGGGCGCTGTTAACAGCCACATAACGAGTAGGTGACATACCGTAATATTCCTTGAAAACTGTCGAAAAATGCGACAAAGAAGAAAAGCCCGTGGCGTATGCGACTTCAGAAACTGCAAGGTTTTTCTCTGTTAGGAGCCTTGCGGCATGGCGCATTCTGGCTTGCTTTATATAGCTGCTGGGGCTCATGTTGGTGAGCACCTTGAGGCGTCGGTGGAGATGCGAGCGACTCACACCTATGTGTTCGGCAATGAACTCTACGGAGAGGTCGGGGTTGGCGAGTTCGCGGAGCACGGCGGCTTCGACTCGCTCCATGAGTTTCTCGTCGCCGCTCTTGAGGCTCACCACTTCCTGGTTGATCGGTTCCTTGCCTGCGAATTTCTGCTTGATGACGCGGCGTGAGTGTATGAGCATCGACACCTGAGTGCGCAGGTGGTCGATGCTGAAGGGCTTGGTTATATACGAATCGGCGCCGGCCTCAATTCCCTCCATACGCTGTGCGTCGGCCACGCGCGCCGTGAGCATGACCACGGGGATATCGCATATCTCGTTGTTGGCGCGCACCATGCGGCAAAGTTCGAGGCCGTCGATGCCCGGCATCATTATATCGGTGATGATGCAGTGCGGACGTACACGCAGAGCGGCTTCGAGGCCCTGCTCGCCACCGTCGGCCGTAACTATATTGAAATCAGCGCCGAGACTGTCGGCAAGATAGTCGCGGATAGAGGCGTCGTCTTCAATCACGAGCACGGTGTGGGCCTTGGTAGACTGGACAATACCGGCAGGGCGCACCGGGCGCACAGGTTCGGCCACGTGGACGGCAGGAGCTTCCTCACGAATGGCAACGCTATCCTCCGAAGCACGCTCGGAGTCCTTGTAAGCGTCAGGATTGACGGGAATTATAACGGTGAAGACACTTCCCGCCCCGGTGCTTTCCTCCACGAAAATGCTGCCGTGGTGTGCCGACATCATCTTGCGGCAAAGGTGAAGCCCTATGCCCGTGCCTCCGCGGGTGCTGGAACCTTTGACCTGATAGAAGCGCTCGAATATGGTCTCGCGCTCGTCTTCGGGGACACCCGGCCCGGTGTCGGCCACACGTATGCGAAGGCATCCTGCGCCGTCGATATCGACCGACACAGTCACGCTGCCGCCATCGGGAGTAAAGCGTATCGCGTTGGAAATCACGTTGAAAACCACCTTGTCGATTTTATCGGAGTCGAGGAGCACGCTCTGCGGTACATCATCCGCCACGGCGACGGAGAGGGCTATATCGCGCCCTTTGACAGCGACGGCAAAAGAGTCGGTGATGCGGGCGATGAGCACGCGGATGTCAGTGGGCGCCACCTGGAGACCCATACGGTTGTTGTCGAGTTTTCGCAGGTCTATCACCTGAGCGATCATACGCAGAATTCGCTCGCCGTTGTTTTCCATCATCTCGTAGGTGCGGCGGGTGGCCGAGTCTTTAGCCGACTTCTTGAGGGTGGCTATAGGGCCGAGAATAAGGGAGAGGGGTGTGCGGATTTCATGCGATATATCAGTGAAGAACTGGAGTTTAGCCTCCACAAGACTCTCGTGATGCGCCTGCTCGCGCTCGCGCGCACGCCTGCGCATCTTGGCACGGAAGAGGACTACAGCCAGCACGAGGCCTCCGGCACAAATCACGGCATAAATGAGTTTAGCCCACCATGTGAGCCATATCGGCGGCTCTATGGTCAGCGCCAGAGAGGCCACTCCTGCGGGAGTGTTGCCGCCTACGGAGGCCTTGACCAATACGGTATATTTGCCCGGGGGCACGTCGTGGAATGTATAGGAGCGTATTCCGGCAGGCAGGCTCTGCCATGAATCCTGAAGACCCTGCAGCATTACGGCGAATTCCATTTCGTCGGCAAGGGCATATTCTACCGCACCGAAGTTTATTGTGATATTGTCGGTGCCGTAGTCAAGTGTCATGTCGGAGATATTGAAGAGGGGGCAAGAGTCGTCGGAGCCTTTATTGCGGTTGTGCCAGCCGATGCTTGCCAAATACACATCGGGCGTTGTAGACTTCTGAATTGCAGCTTCTTCCGAGTCGAGACGCACGACACCACCCACGCCACCGAACCACAATTCGCCCGATGCGTCGGCAAAGGCAGCTCCGCGCTTGAACTCGCGGCAGACAAGGCGCCCGGGCGATATAAGGTTGAACGATGCGTCGGCCGGATTGAAGCAACCTACTCCTTCAATGGTACTGAGCCACAGATTTCCGCGGGTGTCAGGGAGGATAGAGTAAATCGGGATTCCGGCAAGGTAGCGGCTGTCGCTGAAAAATCTTGTAGCTCCACCGGGCATTATACAGGCGAGGCCGCCTGCCGTTGCTACCCACACCCGGCCTGTGGCATCTTCGTGGACGGAATAGACGCAATTGTTTGGCAAACGGCGGTTTACGAGATTGTAGTGCTCTACCCTGCCGTCGGCAGCGCTGATGCGCGAGAGGCCTGCATCGGAGGTCCCTACCCATGTGTCGCCGTTGTGGTCAAAGCAAATGGTGTGTATCGAATTGCCGCATATCACCTTGGAGCGGTCTGCGCCGGGGTCGTGCTTGATGAGGTCTGCGGAGCCTGTCGCGGGGTCTACCACGCACACGCCGCTGCCGTTGGTTCCCAGCCACAGACGACCCGAGGCATCTTCGACTATTGTATTGAGCTGCTTGACATCCAGAGGCTTGCCGTCGGCATCGTGCATGCGGAAGCTGCGGAAAGAACCCGTCGAAGAGTCGAAACGCGACAGACCTTCCATATAGCTGCCGGCCCAGATAGTGCCGCGGCTGTCCTGGAAAATGGAGAGGACGCTGCCGTTCTTAGCCCCGTCGATGCCTATATTGCTGAATTCCCGAGCTTTATCAGCCGAAGCCTTGGTGCCGCAGTATATGCCGTCGCCGTCGGTGCCTATCCACACACGCCCCTCCGTATCCTTATATATAGAGAGGACGGGCTCTGCTCCGATGCTGCGACCGGGGCGGAACGGGTTGAATCCGAGATTCTCAATGCCCGACGATCCGCCTGCAGCGGGTATGCGTATCACGCCTTTCTGATACACAGCCGCCCAGAGCGAGCCGTCGGAGGCCTTGACTATGTCGTGCACCTTGGAGCGGCTTATATCGAAAGCCGACATAGCGGGGTCGATAGCGCGCAGTTCGCCCGTGGCGAGGTCGTACTCCTGCAGGCCGCTGCCGTCGGTGCCGATATAGAGCACATTGCGCTCGGGATCGTTGCGGAGTACATAGGCGTGGGCGGGAGCGGGCACCACGCCGCGCGTAAAGCGGTGAGTACGATAGTCGTAGCTGTCGATACCGCCATCCATGGATGCAATGAGGAGGCGTCCGTCATTTACCTGCGTGATGCTGAATATCATGTTGCCCGACAGCGTTGTAGGATCGGCGGCGCTGTGGCTGTGGTGCGTCATGGTGTTGTTCGACGGATTGTAGACAGTGATGCCCGCGTCGACGGTACCAATCCATATATTGCCGAATTTGTCTTCGAAGACAACCGAAGTTTTGTCGGAGCAGATAGCGCTGTTGGTGGTGAGAAAACAGATCGGTTCGCGCTCCGGGCCCTGAAAAGATATCACGCCTGAGCGGGAAGTGGTAAACCAGATATCGCCCTTACTATCCTCTATGATAGAGTTTACGTAGGTAAATTCGGGCACACCGGGATAGTTGAGTCGCGGCGTAGTGAAGGTCTCTGTCGAGCGGTCGAACATCTGAATGCCGTCGTAAGTACCTACCCAGAGGTTGGAGTCGCGGTCCTCCATTATCGAAAGCACGATATTATTGAGGAGCGAAGGGCTGTCGGCTGTGCGGGAAAATGTCTTGGCCACCGACCCGTCGTAACGGGTAAGCCCATTATCTGTCGCCATCCAGATATATCCGGCATGGTCCTGAAGTATCATGTTGATGTGACTGTTGCAGTCGGTAAAAAGTCGGGCGTCGCCGCGGGCGCCGACGAAGGCAAGCGTCAGCAGGAGCCCGAGCAGGCAGGTGCGCAGAGTCTTCATATATATGTGTGATTGGTATATTTTAAGGTGGATAATTGTGGGGAAATTCAACGAATATGCAAATTTACTGATTTTCTGATTTGAAGCCAAATCCGAGTGTTAATTTTCTGTGTTTTAGAGTGGTTAAAGTTGCTTAACAACTACAAAACCACAAATTCGGAAGTTTTTGCGACAATTTCTAAAGCCGAGGTGCCAATAAAGAAACTTTCAAGGAGCAAACCTCATACGGGTTGCGAGATAATGATGTAATTTTACAATCGGAAAAACGAGCGGCCACCGCCCCTCTGAATCATGAATAAAAAAACAACACCATTCATATCTCATGACACTCAATCTTAAATCCATTACCTCACGCGGACTCCGGCTCCTCGCCGCAGTTCTCTTCCTGGTAAGCAGCGGCAGCCTTCGCGCAGCCGACGTAAAAGTGAGCGGCGTAGTCTTCGGCGACGGAGAGCCACTGATCGGTGCTTCGATCATTCAGAAAGACCGCCCCTCCAACGCAGCAGTAACTGACATCGACGGTAATTTCAGTCTTACCGTATCCGACAATGCCGAACTTACGGTAAGCTATGTCGGATATAAGACAAAGACCGTGAAACTCAACGGCCGCTTCCGTCTCGAAATCACTCTCGACCCCGATGCTACCATTCTCGACGAAGTAGTGGCTATCGGCTACGGCGTACAGCAGAAGCGACTCCTCACCGGCGCCACTCTTCAGGTGAAGGGTGCTGAAATCGCCGACAAGAACACTATCAGCGCAATGGGTGCTCTCCAGACCCAGGCTCCCGGTGTAAACATTGTGAAGAATACGGGTAAAGCCGGCGACGGTTTCAAGGTGAACATCCGCGGCCTCGGCACTATCTACAATTCATCGCCCCTCGTGGTAATCGACGGTGTGAGCGGCGGCGACCTCAACCTGCTCAGCCCCTCCGATATCGAAAGCATCGACGTGCTCAAAGATGCCGCTTCGGCTGCTATCTACGGTGCGCGCGCTGCCAACGGCGTTATCCTCGTCACCACAAAGAAGGGTCAGAAAGACCGCATCAACGCCTCTTATAATATGTATGTGGGCTGGCAGTCGATACCCAAGACCGTAAAGACTCTCGACGCATATCAGTATATCGACATCCTCCGCGAGACCGGACTCTCCGACGCCGACCTCGCAAACAGCATCTACACCTGGGATGCGCTCCAGAGCGGCGAATTTACAGGCACCGACTGGCTCGACGCCATTAAGAAAGACAATGCCTTCAAGCAGGGCCACAATTTCAGTGTCGACGGCGGCTCCGACCGCTCTACCTACTCGGTGGGCGTATCGTATGTATCTGAAAACCCGACTATCGGCGTGAAGCGCTCCGACGTAGAGCAGTACTACGAGCGATTCACTCTCCGCGTCAATACAGAATTCGACATCATCCGCCACAACAACCGCAACGTCCTCAAATTCGGCGAAGCCCTCACTGCCGCTTACGTCAACAGCAAAGGCATGAATCAGGGTACGGGCAACATGTACTGGAATGACGTACGCAACGCTCTCTGCGCATCGCCCCTCTTCCCTGTCTATGAGTGGCAGAACCCCGAAAAGTTCGGCTGGCCCGTGCTCCTCGATACCGACGAGACCAACCCCGTCGCCGAGATGTACTACCTCCGCTCTTTTGCTCAGAGCAAGAACTACAATCTCCGCGGCAACCTCTACTTCGTAGTTGAACCTATCAAGGACCTCAAGTGGAAAACGACTTTCGGCTTCGCATACAACGGCTGGAACTCGCGCGAATATGTCCCCGAGTATCAGCTCAATGAAAAGAGCTATGCAAAGACCGACAAGACTACTCAGGGCGCAGGCAACGGCTTCCAGTACAGCTGGGACAACACTATCTCTTACGATTGGGCGCCCGGCAAGAACCGCTTCACCTTCCTCGTGGGTAACTCTATAGAGAAATGGGGCCTCGGCGCCGATATCAACGGCAGCAACCGCGACTCCGAGTTCTCCTCTTTCGAATACGCTTATCTCAGCAATGTCAAGACTATAGCTGCAGGCTCCACTACTCTCTCCGGCGCTCCCTGGGGTGAAGGCTCGCTCGCATCGTTCTTCGGTCGTGTGACATACGACTACGACATGCGCTACATGGCTACCGTGACAATGCGTGCCGACGGCTCATCGAACTTCGCCCGCGGTCACCGCTGGGGCTACTTCCCCTCGATTTCGGCAGGCTGGAACCTCGCAGAAGAAAAATTCATGGAAAGCACACGCACCGTGCTCGACATGCTCAAAATCCGCGGCTCATGGGGTGAGAACGGTAACTGCAACATCCCCACCTTCCGCTACCTCTCCACTATCGCATTCGGCAACGCCACCAACGGCGCAAACTACTACTTCGGCGATGACAAGTCGTCGCCCACTATCGGCGCATATCCCGACCTCCTCGCCAACCCCAACCTCAAGTGGGAAACTTCGCGCCAGACCGACATCGGTCTTGACCTCCGCATGTTCGGCAACCGCTTCGGCGTAGTATTCGACTGGTACGAAAAGAAGACTCTCGACTGGCTCGTACAGCCCACCGGCCTCGGCATCTGGGGTACAGCAGCTCCCTATATCAACGGTGGCGACATCAAGAATACCGGTGTCGAACTCGGCCTCTCGTGGAACGACTTCGTGGGCGACTTCTACTACAGCGCAAGTGTAAACCTCACTCACAACCGCAATAAGGTGCTCCGCATCGACAACGGCAACGGCCTTATCGAAGGTGTGGCAGGCATTCTTGCACAGAACACCACTTCATTCTACCGTGCTCAGGAAGGCAAGCCCCTCGGCTACTTCTACGGCTACAAGACTGCAGGTATCTTCCAGAATCAGGAGCAGATCGACGCTTACGTGAGCGAGGCTACCGGCGAGCCCATTATGCCCAACGCCAAGCCCGGCGACGTGATATTTGTAGATACTGACGGCAACGGCAACATCACTCCAGAAGACCGCGTGGACATCGGCAACCCCTATCCCGACCTCACCTACGGTATCAACCTCAGCTTCGGCTACAAGGGCTTCGACCTCGCTATCAACGGCTACGGCGTTGCCGGCAACCAGATTGCACGCTCTTACCGAAGCGGCACCGACAAGCCCTACGACAACTACACCGTAGATATCCTCGGCCGCTGGCACGGTGAAGGCACTTCCAACCGCCTGCCCGCTATCAATGGTTCGGCCATCAACTGGCAGTATGTATCCGACCTATACATCGAGAACGGCGACTACTTCCGCATCACCAACATCACACTCGGCTACGACTTCAAGCATCTCTTCACCCGCCTGCCCCTGCGCAAGCTCCGCCTCTACGGTTCGGTTCAGAATCCCTTCACTTTCACCAAGTACTCCGGCATGGACCCCGAAATCGGCTACGGTGGCGGCGACAACTGGGCATCGGGCATCGACCTCGGCTACTACCCCGGCGCAAGAAGCTTCCTCTTCGGCGTTTCCATCGAGTATTGATAACAGGTCTTAGTGTCTAATTTTCACACAACTAATACAGAAATGAACAAGATATATACCGCGGTGCTCGCGCTCCTCACCCTTCTGAGCCTCACCGCGTGCGAGGATTTCCTCGACTCGACAAACAAAACCAAGAAGGACACCAGCAACTATCCCGAGACGCCCGAAGACGCCGACCAGCTCCTCACCGGCGTGTACTCTATCCTCGGCCGTATGGAGCCCCTCTGCAACACCTTCTTTATCGGTGAGGTGATGAGCGACAACTGCTTCGGCGGCGGCGACCAGGCCGACCTCTCTACAAAGGCTATCGACCAGTTCAAGAAGTCGGGCGAAGATATGTTCCGCAACGGTTGGCGCGCCCGCTACTTCGGCGTATACCGCTCCAACTTCCTCCTCTCCGTGCTCGACAATATCGACTGGGATTCGGTAGAGCAGCGTCAGTATATTGAGGGCCAGACACGTTTCATGCGTGCCTACTACTACTTCGACCTCTCGCTCATGTTCGGCGAAGTGCCCCTGGTACTCACTCCCGAGGCTGTAAACATCCCCCGCAATCCGGCCAACGAAACATATGCCGTAATAGCCGACGACCTCAAGAAAGCTATCGAATATATCCCCGCCGTTCGAGCTACTGACATGCCCGTAGCAGACCATGGCCGCATAACCCGCTGGGCTGCAGAGGCTCTCATGGCACGCGTGTTCCTTTTCTACACAGGCTACTACCGCACAGAGACTCTTCCCCTCCCCGACGGCGGCGAAATCACCAAGGCTCAGGTAGTGAACTGGATAACAGACTGCGTGGAAAACTCAGGACACGATCTGCTCGACGACTTCCGCAATCTCTGGCCCTACTCATACGTGCAGGACTACAAATACACCGCCGACAACAACCTCAGCTGGGCCGGCGACAGCAACATCGAAGAGGTGTTCGCTATCAAATACTCTACTCTCGGCACATGGGACGTAACCCCGCAGAAGTGCAACCAGATATGCCTCTACTACGGTATGCGCGGACAGCCAAGCTACGTGCTTACATTCCCCTTCGGTCAGGGCTGGGGCTTCGGTACCGTGAACCCCGTACTCTGGGATCAATGGGACGACGCCGACATCCGCAAGAAAGGCTCTATCATCAACACTCAGGACCGCAACGAGGTGCGCATGTACACCAAAGGTGGCGGCAACCAGATGGACGAAACCTACTTCATCAACAAGAAGCACTGTCCTATCAATGTGTATACCGACGCTACCAAGACCAATGTCGTGGGCTACAGCGTTCCGCTCTACAACATGACCGAGACCAACTTCCAGCTCACCAACACCCAGGACTGCATCGTAATCCGTTTTGCCGATGTACTTCTCATGGCGGCCGAGCTCGGCGCTCCCAACGCTCAGTCGTACTTCGACCGCGTACGCAATCGCGTAGGTCTCAACTCTCTCCCCGTAACCCTTGAAAACATCAAGTCGGAGCGTCGCTTCGAGCTCGCTTTCGAAGGCGTGCGCTACTACGATCTCCTCCGCTGGCACGACGAACGCCTCATCGACGAAAATCAGCACGATGTACAGGTGTACGACCGTCGCGTTCCCCGCAAGAAAACTATCAACTTCCGTCCTGAAACCCGCGGTTTCCTTCCCATTCCTCTCACAGAGATTCAGCTTTCGGAAGGCGTACTCACACAGAATCCCGGCTGGGAAGGATCCGATAACTATGTAGATGGAATATGAGCACTGATCTTTCAAGACGAAATTTCCTGAGAATGGCCGGAGCTGCGGCGGCACTTGCCGCAGTTCCCGGCTGGGCTCAGGCTGCCACAGCCGAGCGCACTTTAGGCAAGCGAAAAGTCAAGGTATCCGACGGCTGGGATGTGATAGTAATAGGTGGCGGCCCCTCGGGCTGCACCGCTGCCATAGCTGCCGCCCGCGAAGGCTCGCGCGTACTACTCATCGAGGCTATGGGCGCTCTCGGCGGCCTCGGCACTCTCGGCATGGTGCCCGCATGGTGCCCCTTCTCCGACGGTGAGAAAATCATCTACCGCGGCCTCGCCGAAAAGATTTTTACCGCCGCCCGCGAAGGTGTTCCTCACGATAGGGAGCACCTCGACTGGGTTGCTATCAACCCCGAGCACCTCATACGCGTGTACGATAAAATGGTATCGGAGTCGGGTGCAAAAGTCCTCTTCTTCTCACAAGTAGCCGATGTGGAAATGTCGGCCAACGGCACTGTCGACGCACTCATAGTGGCCAATAAGAACGGCCTCACGGCATACAAGGCTAAAGTATATATCGACTGCACAGGCGACGGCGACGTGGCCGCATGGGCCGGTGCCGACTATATGAAAGGCGACTCCGACGGCAAGCTGCAGAAGTCGACCCTCTGCTACTCTGTGGCAAATGTCGACAGCTACGCCTACCAGAACGGCCCCAATCTCCACTCCGGACACAACCCCAACTCTCCCTCGGCACAGGCGTTCAAGACCGGCAAGTATCCTCTGCTCGACACTCACTGCTGCTCCAACTTCATCGGCCCCAACGTGGTGCAGTTCAATGCCAACCACATCGAAATCGCCGATACCACCGACCCGCAGGCTCTCTCCGATGCCATGATTCTCGGACGCGAGATAGCCGAGCAGCACCTCGCCATGCTCAAGGAATACCGCCCCGAGACTTTCGGCAACGCTTTCATTGTCAAGACCGCTATTATCCCCGGCATCCGCGACAGCCGACGCATCGTGGGCGACTACACATTCACTGCCGACGACTGGTATGCGCGCCGCACGTTCGACGATGAAATCGGCCGCAACTGCTATTTCATAGACGTGCACAAGAGCGGACACCCCGAGATTCACTATGGCCGCGGCGAGTCGCACGGTATCCCCTACCGCTGCCTCACTCCCGCCAAACTCACCAACGTGCTCACTGCAGGACGTTGCATATCTACCGACGAAGAAGCCTACGGCAGTCTGCGCGTAATGCCCCCCTGCCTTGTTACCGGCGAAGCCGCAGGTATCGCCGCTCACATGGCGGCTCAACACGGCCGCCCCGATGTACATGGTGTAGACACCGACGACCTCCGCAAACGTCTGCGTGGCTATGGCCAGTATTTTATGTAATTTGACTAAGAATCAATCCGAACATCAGATGCGATCTCTCTTTTTAGCTGCATTATTGACTATATCTTCACTCTCTGCCTCCGCGGCACAACCGCTGTATCTGGATGAGAGTCAGCCCGACGACGTACGTATCGAAGACGCCCTCTCGCGAATGACTCTCAACGAGAAAATCGCCCTTGTGCACGCCCAGTCCAAATTCAGTACTCCCGGCTGTCCGCGTCTGGGCATCCCCGAACTGTGGATGAGCGACGGCCCGCACGGCGTGAGAATGGAATTTGCGTGGGACGACTGGCAGCATGCCGGCTGGAGCAACGACTCCTGCACCGCACTTCCGGCACTCACCTGTCTTGCAGCGTCTTTCAATCCCGATCTTGCCGCTGACTACGGCATGACTGTAGGTCAGGAGGCCCGTTTCCGCAAGAAAGACGTCATGCTCGGGCCCGGTGTCAACATATACCGCACGCCTCTGAGCGGCCGCAACTTCGAGTACATGGGCGAGGACCCCTATCTGGCCTCGGCTATGGTAGCTCCCTACATCAAGTCGCTTCAGAGCAATGGCGTGGCAGCCTGTCTCAAGCACTATGCACTCAACAATCAGGAGCACGACCGCGACAATATCAATGTCGACGTGGACGAACGCGCACTCAACGAAATATATCTTCCCGCTTTCAAGGCCGGTGTCGACGCCGGTGTATGGGCCGTAATGGGTTCATATAACAAGTACCGCGGTACTCACTGCACTCACAACGATACTCTGGTAAACAAGATTCTGAAAGGATACTGGGGCTTCGACGGTGTGATGATTACCGACTGGGGCTCGGCTCACGACACGGATGAAGCCGCCCGCAACGGCCTCGACCTCGAAATGGGGTCATGGACAAACGGCCTTACCGAAGGCCGAGCGCTGGCCTACGACAGCTACTTTATGGCCGAACCGCTGAAGAAGAAAATCAAAGACGGCGAGATTCCCGAAAGCCTCCTCGACGAAAAGGTGCGCCGTGTGCTACGCCTCAACCTCCGCACCAATATGAACCGCAACCGTCCTTTCGGCACCATGCACACGCCCGAACATCTTGCTACGGCTCTGCAGGTTGCTCAGGAGGGTATCGTGCTTCTTAAAAACAAGAAGAATTTCCTCCCCCTCGAGCCGGGAAAATGCAGCGTGGCCGTTATCGGCGAAAATGCGGTGAAGAAGCTCTCTATCGGCGGCGGCTCGAGCGAACTCAAACCTCGTGTGGAAATTTCGCCGCTCGACGGCATCCGCAGCATCTACGGCGACGACGTGGAGTTCTCTCTTGGCTACGCTTCGGGCGAACCGAACTACTCCTTCGAGCTTCCTTCGCCTTACGATGCCGACTCTCTGTTCAACGCTGCGGTAGAACTCGCACGCCGCTCTGATGCAGTATTCTTCGTGGGCGGTCTCAACAAGAACTTCACTCAGGACTGTGAGGGCGACGACCGCCGCTACTTCAACCTCCCCTTCGGCCAGGACGCCCTTATCGAAGCTATCGTGGCTGCAAACCCCAATGTGGCTGTAATCATCACCTCGGGCAACGGCGTGGAGATGCCGTGGCTCAACAAGGTTCCGGCTGTAGTGCAGTCATGGTATCTCGGCTCTATGGGCGGTCAGGCTCTCGCTCAGGTGCTCTCGGGCGACGTGTGCCCCTCGGGCAAACTGCCTTTCTCTATCTGCACCTCACTCGAAGACTATCCCGCTCATCAGGGAGGTGCCCGCACCTATCCGGGCGAGAACGGTACCGTTCACTACGACGAAGGTATCTTCGTGGGCTACCGCTGGCACGACACCAAGCGCAAACCCGCCCTATTTGCCTTCGGTCACGGACTGAGCTACACCGACTTCAAATACGGCAAACTGCAGTCTGACCGCAAGAAGTATGCTCCCGGCGACACTATCTCTCTCAGCATCGAGGTGGCCAATACCGGCATTTGCGACGGTGCCGAAACCGTCCAGTTCTACGTAGGTCAGGAGCATCCCGCTCTGCCCCGCCCCGTAAAAGAGCTCAAGGGCTTCTGCAAGAAGAAAGTGACCAAGGGCGACAAGGCGGTGTTCACTGCCGAGATTCCCGTGGCAAGCCTCGCTTATTTCGACCCTGAAATTATGGACTGGCGTCTCGACAACGATATTTTCACAATATCTGCCGCATCGGCGTCCGACGACGTGCGCTCTCAGATTAAAATTAACGTACAACAACCTCTTATTACCTCGAAATGAAAAAGTTTGCGATAATATTGGCAAGCGCTCTCACGGCTCTGTCGATGTATGCGACGGATGCCGACGGAAAGCCTGTCATGCTCCTTACGGGCGCCTCTTTCGCAGTGCCTGAAAACGGCTGGTTCGAAATCGGCTGCGAAGACATGGGCGTAACCCCTATCAACAAGGCCGTCAGCGGTGAGGCTATCTATCACACCGCCCGCCGAATGGACAACGGTACTTTCTATACCACTGCCGAACTCGACGAAATTGATGTATTTGTCATCGGACACGTTCACAATCAGAATGTTGCAAACGAGCAGTGGATTAAGGAAAACTGGGAAGACTATCAGAATATAGCCACGACCACCGACTATGCCGTAACTTACGACTATGTAATCAAGCGATACATTGCCGACTGCAAGGCCCTCAAGGACAATCCCGATTCGCGCTTCTACGGCACCGAAGACGGCAAGCCCGTGAAAATCATACTCTGCACACACTGGCACGACAGCCGCACCACATACAATCCCGCTATCCGCAAACTCGCCGAGCGCTGGGGCTTCCCTCTCGTTGAGTTCGATACTAATATCGGTTTCAGCAAGGACGATGTGGCCGCCGGCGAAACTCAGCCGAGCATTGCCATGGCTCACGATACCGAGACTATCGGCGGCGTGAAGTACGGTTGGCACCCCCTCCGCGGCAGCAACTCGCACATCCAGCGTCGCATGGCGCAGATTTTCGAGTCTGTAGCAGCGCCCGTTCTCGGCATAGAGCTCCCTTTTGAGTGCGTTCTCACCCCTCTGACTCCCCTTGTCGGCGCAGGTGAGCAGGGCGCGGTACTCGCCACATTCCGCTCGGGTCACTATCCCTTCTCGGTAGCCGCTGCAGCAGGCGACGATGAGTTGAATCACGACACCTTCAAAGACGGTTCTCTCATTATCGAGGCTCCCGCCACAAAGGCAGGTACAGCGTTCAACATCAAGTCGCTCACCGATGCCAACGGCACGGAAGCCGCCCTTCCCGGAGAAGTTAAAATCCGCGTGGCCGACAAGGCCATCGCACCCACCTACGATGCCTATATCCACGAGGCTTACAAGGAAAAATCTTTCACCGAGGAGCCTACTCTTCAGCTTAAGAACGGCGACAACTGGGGCCGAAAGATTTACATCACGTTCCCGACTGATGAACTCGACCCCGAAGCCGAAACAATAGCGCTGCGCATATTCTTCGACTCATACGTACTCGGTACTCTGACGGGCGAAAAACGCGATATGAACGGTATCGAGACTCTCGAACTCGAGGGCAATACCTCAACCTACGGCTCGACACTCAAGTGGAACAACGCCACCTCGCATCAGTTTGAACCTATCGCCGAAACTTTCCTCACCACATCAATGGTAAAGAAGTGGATCGGTTGGGACGTGACCGACTGGGTGAAGAGCAAAATCGCCGAAGGAGCACAAAACGTCACATTCCGCATCTCCACTCCCTATCGCTGGCGCTCCCTCACCAACTTTGTAGCCACCGAGCACGCCACCACTCCCGAGCTGGCTCCGCAGATGCTTTTTGCACGCTCTGCAGTATCGGGCGTAGAAGAAGTGGCCTCGGAAAATGCTCTGACAGTCAAGGGTTCAACCATTTTCAACCCTGCCTGCCAAGCCGTACAGATTTACACTGCCGACGGTCGCACCGTATATACAGGCAACGACAGTGAAATATCAGTAGCCAATCTCGCCCCCGCGCTCTATATAGCGTCGACAGCCGGACGTGCCGTGAAGTTCGTTCGCTGACAGAAAGTTGATACAAAGCTTACTTCCGGGCTGCCTTTCGATGATGAGAGGCAGCCCGGATTGTATTTTCAACATTTTTGTGTAATTTTGCGAAAAACGTATAATAGATATGAGACGGCTTCTTTTTGTGATTTTCAATGTGTTGGCGGGTGTGCTGTTGGCGTCCGCACAGAGCGGTGTATGGTCGGGTGACCTCAATATTCAAGGCACAAGCCTTCCGCTCGTGTTTCATCTGGACGGCAATCCTTGTATGGACTCACCTGCGCAGGGGGCGAAAGGCATACCTATGCAAGTGACACGAACGGAGGCCGACAGCATTTCTATCAATATTCCGGCTATAGGCGCAAGCTATATCGGAAAATATACGGGCACCGAGATAGTAGGCACACTCTCTCAGCGAGGCGTTAAGTTGCCGCTCAACCTTAGTCCGGGAGAGCGCACGTCCAACCGTCCCCAGACACCTCAACCGCCATTCCCCTACGCGCAGGAGGAAGTATCTTTTGCCAACGGCGACGCCGAGCTCCGAGGAACACTGACACTCCCCGAAGGGTACAGCCGCAGCACGCCGGTAGTTATTATGGTCACAGGCAGCGGACTACAGAATCGAGATGAGGAAATATTTGAGCACAAGCCGTTTGCAGTCATCGCCGACGCACTGGCACGCAATGGCATAGCCTCGCTGCGCTACGACGACAGAGGATTCGGCGAGTCGACGGGCGACGCTGTCAACTGCACAACCGAAGACCTGATGTACGACGCCTTGGCGGGCATAAATCTGCTGCGGGAGCGATTCGACAGAGTTGGCGTGCTCGGCCACAGCGAAGGCGGCACAATTTCAATGATGTTAGGCGCCGACAACAAGGTCGATTTTATTGTAAGTCTGGCCGGGATGATAGTGTCGGGCAAAGAAACCCTCCTCGACCAGAATCGCTACATACTGTCGCGTGCAGGCTATCCGCAAGAAGTAGTCGATGAATACTGCAACCTCGTAGCGGCAGCCTTTGACGGCGATAAACACATACTATTCAAGGTGATAGCCTCAGGCATACCCACGGAACTGAAAGAGAATCTACAAGCCGGCCTCAAACAGCTCAACACCCCCTACATGCAGTACACCCTCTCCACCGACATGCGCGGAAGACTGGCCGACATCCACTGCCCCGTATTAGCCCTCAACGGCACGAAAGACACCCAGGTATTCTATGAAAAAAATCTCGATGCACTGCGCTCCGGCCTCCCCGCAGACAGCCGCAACAAGATTTTGCCATTAGACGGCCTCAACCACCTCTTTCAGCACTGCACCACCGGCGCCGTCAGCGAATACGGAATCATCGAAGAAACCTTCTCTCCCGATGCCCTTGACATCATCTGCTCGTGGATAAAAGCGCTGTAAAACGCCCCGGAAAAATGCCATATTATCGGTTGGAATATCGAATGGCAAAAACAGAAGAAAAATATCTGACTAAGTATAGCATCAACATTAAGGGAAACAGTCGTTTATGCTGATTTTATGAACGTTATAGTCAACATGTGAGAATATTTTGTTAATTTCGCGCTGTAATACCATAAACAGATGGAAGAAAACAACCTTATAAACTCCTCTCTCTTATCGGAATCTTCTAATTCCGGTCTAATGCCTATTGAAAATCTAATACATATTATTCGAGGTCAACAGGTGATGATTGACAGTGATTTGGCACGTCTTTACGGAGTTGAAACAAAATACTTAAAAAGGGCAGTAAAGGCAAATATTAAGAGATTTCCATCTGATTTTATGTTTGAGCTTGCTCCTTCAGAATTCAACAGTTTGAGGTGCAGAAATTGCACCTCAAATGATAAGGCACAGCGAGGAGGAACACGATACATGCCTTTTGTTTTTACAGAACAAGGTGTTGCGATGCTCAGCAGTGTGCTTAAATCTGATGCTGCTATAGAGGTCAATATTCGGATTATGAGAGCCTTTACCGCTATGCGTAGTTTCTTGATGAACAATGCGCACATTTTCCAACGATTAGAAACCGTAGAGCATCATCAACTCCTATTACAGAAACACCAGAGCGAGACAGACAGGAAGATTGAGGAGGTACTGACTCGTCTTGATTATAAAGAAGCCGAGCCTATCGAAGGTTTCTTTTACGAAGGACAAATATTTGATGCCTATACTCTCATCTCTGATTTAGTTCGAAAGGCCGATACTCGTATTATCCTCATAGACAATTATGTTGACGATCGTGTTTTGAAAACTCTTGATAAACGTAAGGAGGGTGTTTCTGCTACAGTATTCACAAATCCTCGCAACTCTCAGATCAATCTTGATATTAGACGACATAATGCCCAATACCCGGAAATCACCCTTCGGCATTGCACTAACGTCCATGATAGATTTCTGATAATAGACGATACTGTCTATTTTATCGGAGGCTCTATCAAAGACCTCGGAAAAAAGATTGTTGCTTTCAGCCAAATGCATCAGTCTTCGGAAGATATTATCTCAAAAATAAGGTAATATCACCGATTTCAAGTGATCGGCCAATCTGAAGCAATTGTATTACATACTCGGTGCTGTATTGGAGGAGCAGGCGACGCAAATACCAAGGCTTGCGGAGGAACGCACCCAGACCCTCACTTCTTCTCTTCAGTCGCGGTATGACGCTCTTTCTAAGGAACACCAAAGTCTTGAAAGTACAACCGCAACAAGGATAGAGAGGCTTGAACGTGAGAAGAACGACCTCCTCGCAAGGCTTAAGGCTATGCTCGATATACTGCAAGAGAAGCTTAAGGAGGCTGTCAGGGCGTTTATGGAGTTCTCCAAATCGGTGTTGAGGGAGTTGCGCATACGGCACAGGGACACAATTGTGGAGTACCTTGCCGACAGTACCGATGTCAGGAACGCGGCCCACACCCTGAAGGTGTTTGCACGTTCATTCCTTGAAAACCGTCAGTTCGACAAAGGCAGCAAGGAGCTGGATCGCCTGACCTCAAATTTCCCTTCTGTCCTGGAGGAAGTGAACAGGACGCAGAGCCGAGGGTTCAGACGATGAAAAACAGCCTAATTAAAATGAATAATTTCTGGAAAATGTAAGTCCATACCTTTCTAATTTCCAGCAAAGTTATAAATCTTATGAGGGTTGTAAAAGACGAGAGCCTTAATTATTAAGAACTAGGTTTCTTAATATATCTATCATTTCCAAATTTATGTCCTAAGAAATATGCGTACAAAGCAATTTCTTTATTCCCTCCAAAATAATCCGAATTATCTTTTATGTGTGTCATAGAAGACTGATGAAAAGACTCCCACTCTTCTATAGTATATTTGTAATTCCATTCTCTGTAATTGTTAGGATCATAAAAACGGTTTCCATATTTTACTCCTTCTATGTAACCTTTTATAAACCAACTTTTCCAATTGTAGTTAGATCTAATTTGATTTAATTTTTTATCAGAAGAAAAATTACTATTTATAATATTTTCAGCATCGATAGTAAATAGATCATTTTCTTTTTTTATTTCTTTATTCAATTTATAATCATCAACTTTATTACCAATCCATATGTAAATTGCAAATAACAGGAATATACCCATTCCTACTAACATTAGAAATGATAAAACAGGATTTAATTCGTTAGAATGAAATGTGTAATGGCAAATAATATTAAATATCATAAACTATGAGAATTGATAGATTAACAACTTAACAGCATATTAAAATAAATATGTATCCATGCGCATATGTTCGCATCTATACAGTGTGTTTTTTGAAAATTGTGAATTTACAAAAAGCCGATTCGTTATTTAGAGTCTTATATTACGTCCATACTCAACTAAAACTACACGTGATACTTCATTAATGTTTATAACCCTGTTATCTCTAATCTGGATTTCACATACGACTCGATTCAATCCGGTGAAGCGACACCAATAACAACAAGAGACGTAATAAAAATCTCTTAATCCAACGACATGAATATCAACGTTTGATTTAAGACATTTCTTCCGAATGTTATCCTCTTTGATATATAAGGACTCTATATCTTTAACTGAATATATAAATTTTCTCGCTGAGTAATTGGAATGGTCGTTAAGAGGGAGTGTGTGCCATAATGTATTCAATAGATAAGCTTGCCAAACTCCCATTTTAGATTCTTCAACATTGAGATAGTTAAAAATGTTCTTGTCCTGTTTTCCATTCGTATGGACGACTACCACATCATATTGACCAAAGCTTTCACTTATATAGTGAGTATAACCCAACTTATATTCATCCGGTAATTTTAAGTCTTTGAGAATACTTAAAATTTGATGCGGGTTATTTACACCAATCATTGAATGTAGCGTTATTCCGACAGAATTAAATTCTATCGGAGTAATTTCAGTGTCATTTTTTAAGAGCAACTCATAGGATTCAAGCGCTGCTTTATTTTTAATTTTATCAAAATCGTCGTAAATACTCATACCCTAAATTTTATGCAAAAAAACAAATAATCAGAGACATATCAAAGGAAAACTTCAAAATCATTGACTTTGAAGATGCACAGTCTCAGTTTTTGAGACATTTGCCGTCGGAAATCAGAATGACGTTGCACCAACCTGCGTAAAAATGTATAGCAGGTAGATACAATTTTAAAGTTCAAGGATGTGCCGTCAGATTTCCAAACAGATATATCCATTGTGTCGCCCGAGTTGAGCAATGAGCGACCGGCCAATATGTGGATTGAGTGCATGAGTTTATGGGTTGACGAGGTTGAGAGAAAACGAGATTGCTAGGGAGGGGATGTTGCCCGGCGAGGCTAACAAATGCACCAAGAGAATTTGAAGTAGTTAAGTTAACAAAGGAATTGTATTCATATTTGCTTGCCTTTGCAAGATGTATTTTTGTCGGACATTCGCACGGCTTCATCCCAATTAAAAACACCCTTACAAGTGGAAAAACCTCGACTCGATTTATTCTGGGTATAAGCGCACTTTACACATTGCTTTTCGTTATAGTTATATAACTACAACATTGACAATGAAAGAATAAAGATTTGTATTCCCCTCCTTTCCCCTTTTAAGGCCCAAAAGAGAGGGATTCTTTCTCCGCTACGCTACGAAAGCGCTTCGCGATGACGAACCCGGGGGCTCTCATCCCTCTCTAAACGCAAAAAAAGCAGCCTTTCGGGCTGCTTTTGCGGAGAGAGAGGGATTCGAACCCCCGGAGGTGTGACCCTCAACGGTTTTCAAGACCGCCGCAATCGACCACTCTGCCATCTCTCCGATTGTGAGTGCAAAGGTAAGAACTTTTTTTGAAACTTCCAAAAAAAATTGCGCCATAGTCGAATTTTTTTCGATTATGGCGCTGTGTATATGGTATAGTGGCGTGTTATTCGAGACCGTCAACGTAGTCCATAGCCATGTAGTGCTCGCGAGGGTGATCGCATGCGGGACACTTTACAGGGGGCTCTGTGCCTACGAATTCGTAGCCGCACACGAGGCATTTCCATGTGATTTCGTGGTCGCGCTTCCATACGGTGCCGTCCTGTACCTGCTTGAGGTAGTGGAGGAAGCGGCGGCGGTGGGTTTCCTCGATTTTGGCGATTGCTGTGAAGTGGTCGGCGATTTCGTCGAAACCTTCTTCACGGGCTACGGCTGCAAACTTGGTGTACATCTCCGAACCTTCTTCGAGTTCTTCCTGAGCGGCTGTCTCAAGATTCTGAGCTGTAGTGCCGATTACTCCGGCATCAACACCGAGGGGTACTGTGAGCGAACCTCCTTCGAGATATTTGAAATAAATCTTAGCGTGGCGCAACTCGTTAGCGGCGGTTTCGTTAAAAACCTGCGCAATAGGATAGTAGCTTTCCTTTTCAGCCTGAGCTGCATAGAATACGTAGCGTGAATACGCTGCAGATTCCGCCATATATGATATTACAAGATTTTTCTCGGTGGCGGTGCCTTTGATACTTTTCGATGTCTGTGCCATAGTTATGTTGTGTTATATATTTCTGTTTGTTTAACTACGATTATAACACTCTGCAACTACGGTTTGTTCACATGCCGAAATCCTCCTCGATAAATCGTGCCACGGAGTCAGTGTAGTTGGGGCCGATGACGATATCTGCTGCTTCTTTGACCTCGGGCAGGGCGTTCTCCACAGCCACGCCGAGGTCGGCGATGCCGAGCATCGGGAGGTCGTTGAGACTGTCGCCGAACACCACTATGCGCTCGGCCTCTGTAGCGGCGGCGAGGCGCCGTATGGCAGCGGCTTTCGACACTCCGGGAGGGAATATCTCGAGGTTATGCACCGACGGATTGAAGATGTCGGGGTAACAGCACACCGAGCAGTCGGTGTCGTCCATTATCTCGCGATAAGCCGATACGATGTTGTCCGACGTGCCCATAGCGTAGAATAGCATCGAGTCGGTACGCGCACGGTCGGGTGGCGGTGTACCGAGGTGAAAACGCTTGAGTGCCAGCCTCGAGCGCTCAAGATAGAAACTCTCTTCGGCCTTATTCATTTTCGCGGGCGCATGATACACCTCCAGCCGGTTGCCCCCGGGCGCCATAGTGTAAACAAAGGGGTACACCCCGTAGCGACTGCAGATATCGAGGGCGCGCACTACATCTATTTCGGGCAGGAAGTGGGTGTCGAAGAAGCACTCGCGGCTGCGGTCCCACATGGCGCAACCCGTCATGACTATTGCGGGAGGCGTGGTATAGATGCCCTTGAGCAGAGGCACCACGGTGGCCGGGGTGCGGGCGGTGGCAACGGTGATAAGGGCGCCGCGGCGCGAAAGTTCGGAGACTATCGACGCACTTTTTTCGGATACACGCGAGTCAGTTCCGAGCAGAGTGCCGTCGAGGTCGCTTACATAGAGTGTTTTCTTTGACATAAGTAAGTATTATTTTGCAGGGTCCAGCGGCGCTCCGAAGCGCATGGTACGCACCGTGCTTAATGATTCAAATTTTATAGTATAGGTCTGCGCGGCATAGTCGGTGCTCACCACACTTCCGCGACCGAACACAGGATGCTCCACAGCGTCGCCGGGAGCGAAACGCGGCGCTCCGGCATTCTGAGCCATGGTGGGCACCGGGGCGGGAGCGGGAGCCACGGGGCGCTCAAAGCGCAGGCGGTGAGTGCCCATTTCGTAGACGAAGCGCGAGGTGGCCTTGGCATTATTGTCATGCCCGAATCCCTCGCTGTCCGACATAAATAGATGTTTGCGTGCGCGTGTGAGAGCCACGTAGGCCAGACGGCGTTCTTCCTCGATATCGTCGGGATTGGCGCTGCGCCGCGAAGGCATCGACCCCTCGCAGAGTCCGCACACAAATACCACGGGAAACTCCATACCCTTGGCCGTATGCACCGTCATAAGGCTTATCACGCTCTCCTCGTCGCCGCGGCGTGTATCCATATTCGATATCAGCGCCACGCGCGCCAGAAAGTCGTCGAGCGAGGCATCGTCGTCGCGCCCCGCCTCCTCGATAGCGCGCTTGAGTTCGGCCAGATTGTCGAGCCTCTCCCATTCGCCGAGGTTACGGAGCATCTGCTCGTAGCCGCTCGCATCAAGCACCGACTGCATGATGTCGCCCAGCTGCAACTTACCTACGGTCGGCGCAATGCGGTCTATCATAGCCAGATAATCCATAGCGCCTGTGGCTTTGAATGGAGGTGTGTCGGCCAGACGGCGCAGAGCATCTATCATCGAGTCGCCGTGAGCGTCGGCGTCGGCACTGATCAGCGCCATTTTCTTCTTGCCTATTTTTCGCGACGGCACGTTCACCGTACGGCGGAACGCCATATCGTCGGCCACAGTGAGCATTCTCAGATAGGCTGTCACGTCCTTCACCTCGCGGCGGGCATAGAAAGCCGTGCCGCTGTATATCCTGTAGGGAATTTCACTCGCCAGCAGAGCATCCTCCACCGGCCGCGACAGGTGGTGAGCCCTGTATAGCAGCGCGATATCCGACGGAGCTATACCCTCGCCGATAAGCGCCTTGATACGCTTGGCCACCCAACGGGCCTCATCTTTCTCGCTACGGGCGTGGTAGAAGAGTGGCTTGAGACCGTCGTCCGACACGGCGTGCAGCTCCTTAGGGTAGCGGGTGACATTGTGCGCTATCAGCGCATTCGACGCCTCGATAATCTGGGGTGTCGAGCGGTAATTCACATCGAGCACCACAGTGCGCGCGTCGGGATATTCCTTGTCGAAATTCAGAAACAGAGTCACATCGGCACCGCGCCAGCTGTAAATTGTCTGGTCGGGGTCGCCCACGATAAACAGATTGCGGTGGCCGCCGGCAAGCAGACGGGCAAGTGAATACTGCCGCGGACTCACATCCTGAAATTCATCTACCATTACATACTGCATGCGCTCCTGCCATTTCTCGAGGATAGCGCGGTTGTGGCGCAGGATGTAATGGGCGAAGATGATTATATCGTCGAAATCCACCGCATAGTTCTTCTTCTGCTCATAGAGATAGCGCAGGAATATTTCGTCCATGCGGTCGGCATTCTCCACGGCGCGTTCGAGCAACTCATTGTTAGTCAGCCGCTCTATGTGCATCAGATAGTCGTCGCTGCCGCCCTTCCGCTTGCCTATATAGTCGATAGCCCTCTTTACGGGCATATCCTTGAGCGTGAGGCCCATATCGTCGTACACCTTCAGCAGGAGGTCCACCTGGTCGTCCTCATCGGCCACAACGAAGTTCGAGGGATAGTTGAGCACATGGATATCCTCCTTGAGCATGCGCACGCAGAACGAGTGGAAAGTACAGATGTAGGCCGTGTCGATATCGCCGAGCATCGAGCGGATGCGTTGCTTCATCTCCGCCGCTGCCTTATTGGTGAAGGTGAGGCAGAGAATGGCCGCGGGGTCAATACCTAACAAATCAGTCAGATAGCAGTAGCGTGCCGTGAGCGCACGAGTCTTGCCCGTACCCGCTCCGGCGAGCACACGCACCGGGCCCTCGGTAGTCCTTACGGCATCGAGCTGACGGTCGTTAAGCGAGTCGAGATATTCCATTTTTCAAAACTTGCGTGTGGCCCGGTAGAGACGTATATATGAATTCACCGTGCAGAACACTGCCACCAGACACACCACCCCCGTCGCGCGGTAGAGCGCGTCGGAGAGGCGCACTATATCGAACATACAGAGCAGAAGCAACAGCAGACTCGCCACGAGCACACCCGTAGAAATATAATAGAATATCTTCATCGCTTATGTATGTGTTCTAAATTATTTATTGTATAGGATTATGAAGTATGTGGATGAAATTTTGCATTCTTTCTCCGCAAAGCTACGAAAGCGCAGAGCGATTACGGCTGAGGGCATTATGGGGTTCCATAGCAACTGAAGCCGGATACGGAAGTTCGCCGCATAGTTTATGAGCAATGCATTAAATAATTTCGAACACATACTTATCTCTTAGTCTTCAAGATAGTAAGTAATATAAGTTACCACACGCACGGTCTTGATATTGGGAGTATACTGGTCGCGGTCATCAATCGAGAACTGACCCTGAGTGGCGGTCTTGATTTTTCCGAGCTTGCTCTCGCTGTCCTTGGCAAACTTGTCGGCTGCGGTGCGGGCAGCCGCTGTAGCCTCGGCAATCATCTCGGGCTTGATAGAGTTCAGACCAGTATATTCATAGCTCGTGCGGTAGTTGTAGTCGCCGGCCACAATGGCTATTCCCTGGCGAAGAAGGTCGGTCTGCTTGCGGATAAGTTCGCGCACCTTCTCTACCTGCGCCGATGTAACTACCACCACATTCGTCACCTTGTAGCGGTACTGCAGATTCTGGTCGCTGCCGTAGCTGTCGGCGAGGCGGTCGTACACCTCGGGCGGGTTCACAGCTATCTCACTGTCGCTTATGCCGTTATCCTTCAGAAATTTGAGGATGGCAGTATTGCTCGCCTGGATATTATTGTATATCGAGCCGAGGTCGTTGCCCATTTCCTTGGTTACGATAGGCCATGTCACCTTATTGGCCTGCACTTCTTTTTCACACAGACCGCGCACAGTCACCACGCGGTCGCGGTCGGCAAAGCGGTCAATACCGCCCTTGAGGGCGAATCCGAGCACCATTATTCCCACCGCGATGAGGGCGGCGGCGATGATATTACTTTTCACTTTCATATCTATTTTTTATTCATTCATATCTATTTTTTTGATGATGCAAATATAACGTTTTTATACGGGTTTTTGATGCGAACTCGGGAAAAAGGAGGATAAGTCCCTTCTCGGCGGCGATATTTTTGTGCCGCAAGAAAAATACCGATATTATGAAAGGAAAAAAATCTACCGTGCGGCACACCGTCCCTGCCGCCCTATGCCCGCGCGACGCCGCAGGCCAACGCAAACCCCTCCTTCCCCTCAACGTCATCAACCTCCGCCCCGGAAGCAACGGCACCCTCGTCCCCGTCGGCGAAAACATCCGCCACGAAGGCTTCGGAGCCTCCACTCCCCTACTTATGCTCCGCTCCGAAGGACGCGAAGTGATAGCCGCAGCCTCGGGTTCCGACCTTATCTACGGCAAAACAGACGCAGGCGCAGGTACCGACGTCGAGCCCGACTTCTTCGGCTCCCAGCCGCTCTGCGCTATCCCCGTTTCATCCGATGCAGGCGTGGTGATGTGCACCGACGGCGCCGTACAACTCTCCATGCAGCCCGACGGCACTCTCGCGACAAGTTCGCTCGCGCGCTCATACGCGCCCATTGGCATGGTGGCAGTAGAAAGTTCGCCGATAAGCACAACCGTGGCGGCACGCACACTTTCGCGCAACTACGACGGTGCCTCGCGCCTCTCAGCCTCCGACACCGCAGCCGTCTCCGCCGACCTTGTCGACGCTTACCGCCGACTCACTTCCACGGCAGGAGCCGCCGGACTCGCCATACAGCCCGCCCTCGCACGCTACCGCCTCATCGACAACGAAGGGCGCTGCGTATTCACCTCCGCCCCTGTGCTACTGTCGCTCCCCTCAGGCTCGCAATGCGCCGACACCGTGGGCATAACGTCGTCCGATCGTCGCACCCTCGACCCCTACACCCTCTCCGCGCGCACATGGGCGCTGCAGCTCAGCCTCCCCGCCGCCGATACCAAAGCCGGCATCAGCCGCGCCGACATCTACCTCTCGCCGCTCTTCCACCCCTACGTGCCCGTGGCGGCTGCCGACATCACCACGTCAAGGGCAAGCTCGTCCGACGCCCCATTTATCTACGCAGGACTTCCGGGACGTGAACGCAGCCTCGGCAACAACTTCAACGGCCACGCACGCCGTCTGCTCGCCTCCGCCATAGCACGCCTCGACAGCATTGAGCAACGCGTCGCTGTAGTCAACGAACCCTTCTCGGGCCCGCAGCGCACCGTCAAAGCCGACATCGCTTTCAACTGCGACTGCGTAGCCGAAGCCAAGAGCCTCACGGCAGCCCTCGCCGCCCCCGCACAGAAATACGACCGTATGTCCGTGGTATTCGCTCCCCCTCACACATTCACCGCCCGCTGTGCCGCCTCCGATGCCGCCACGGTGCTGTGGGCCAACCTCACCGCCCGCCATTTCCCGGGCTATCCCCTTGCAGGACGCGCCGCCACCTTCGGCGAGAGCGCACTCTGGCGCGGCACCACACGCATACGCTTCGCCTCGGGCGGCTCGGTAGTACTCTCCGAGAGCCATATCTCGCCCGTACCGCTCACCTTCAACCCGCTCCTCTACTATCCGCTACCCGATGCCGTGGAAATCAGCATCTCGGTGAGCACGGCAGGCACAGTGCGCTCGGCCACATTCACCCTCACACCCGACGAGAGCGGTCGCGGAGCAGTATTCGCCGAAGGATGCGCCCCATTCGCCCTCACAGGGAGCGAGGCAGTCGACACCACGCAGACCGACAGCCGCGAATCATACCCCGACGCCGTGGCCGTAGCAGCCACCTCCGACCCTCTGCACATCGACAGCATAATGCGCCTCGGCAGCGGCCCCGTTGCCGCCGTCATAGCCCGCGGTGCCACCGACCAGGCCTGGGAGTTCGGCCGAAGCCGTTTCATCGTGGGAGCGGCAGCAGGCATCTACTCGCTCGGAGTGGGTACGGGACGCACCGCCCTTTCGAGCCGACGGCTCTCGGCAGCCCCGGTCACACGCGCCGACGCCCTGTGCCGGGGCGAAGGGGGCGAAGCCTTCGCACTCTCAGCCGCAGGCTCGGCCACGATTCCGCTGCATATACGCCCCAACGGTTCCGTGAGCACATTCGCACCCTCGGGGCCATATCTCGCCGCCGCTTTCGACAGCCTCAGGGGTGAACTGTGGCTCTTGCGCTCCGACTCCTCCGCCGACATCTTCTGCCTGCACCACGACGGCGCTTTCTACCGCCGCACGGGTATAGCGGCGACGGGCGCCCGCATGCTCGGCGACCAAGCCTTTGCCTGCACTCCAGTCGGACTGATAAGCCTCGGGCAGGAGCAGGCAAAAGACATCGCCGTCGGTATCAACTGCCTCTACACACCCCGCACATTGGACCCCGTGACGCCCCTCGCCATAGAGTTTGCCGCCGTAGCGGTGCGCTTCAAGGGCAGCATGACCCTCGAGAGCGCCGATGCCGGAGCGGGCGGACGCACCTGTCCCGTAGTCCGTGCCTCGATCGGAGGCGCACTACTCTCCCCTATCCGCCTGCGCACTGCCACTCGCCCTGCCCGCCGATTCCGTTTCGGCTTCGAGGGCACCGTAAGCCCCGACTTCACATACTCACACTGCAACATCTCCTACCGCCAATGAATCTGCCACGCCCCGAAATAATGCAATTCATCGACCGGCTGCGCATCGACCTCGAAGATGAGGAGCCCGACCCCCTGACGGGCTACGGAAGTATAGGCGAGCGCACCGAAGCCGAAACTCCGCTGCCCGACCTGCCCGTGGCGTTCATACCCGTGACAATGGTGGAGGACGCCGACTACAGCGCCGCCTGCGCCGACCCTATAGCATGGAAGAAACTCCGCTGCCGCCACGACTTCGAGTACTGGGCGGCGACCTGCGTCGTCATCAAGCACAAGATGTCGCCCTGCGACGTACCCTTCGTCCTCAACGCCCCGCAGCGGCGCACCCTGCAGGTACTCGAGAGTCAGCGCCTCGCAGACCGACCCATTCGCGCCGTCATACTCAAAGCTCGCCAGTGGGGCGGAAGCACCCTCGTGCAGATGTACATGGCATGGATTCAGTCGTGCCACCGCACCAACTGGAATTCAGTGATATGCGCCCACGTCAAAAACGCCTCATACACTATCCGCGGCATGTACAGCAAGATGCTGCGCCACTATCCACGCGAGCTCTGGGAGGGTGCCGACGAGCCTAAGTTCGTTCCCTTCGAGCGCAGCTCGGAGATTCGCGAGATAGCAGGCCGCTCGTGTCTGGTCACCACCGGCTCGTGCGAGAAACCCGACAACATCCGCGGCGGCGACTACGCCATGGCACATCTCAGTGAAGCCGCCTTCTGGCCCGACACCCCCACACGCTCGGCACGCTCCCTCATACGCTCGGTATCGGGCTCGATAGCCATGATACCCTACTCTCTCATCGTAGTAGAGTCCACAGCCAACGGCATCGGCGACTACTTCCACAACGAATGGTTGCGCAGTAAGGCCGGACAGAGCGACAAGAGCCCCGTCTTCGTGCCGTGGTACGAGATATCTTTCTACCGCGCAAAGGGCGCCGACACCACCGAAATCCTCGACTCCCTCACGCCCTACGAAAAGCAGATGTGGATGCGCGGAGCCACCTCGGAGATGATACGCTGGAGACGGTTGAAGATGAAAGAGCTCGCCAACCCCGACGCGTTCAATGCCGAATATCCGGGCACCGATACGGAAGCTTTTGTCTCCGCTGAATCGTCGGTATTCTCAGCCGCGCACGTCGAGGCCCTGCGCAAGCAGTGCGTGCTCATGCCGCGCACGGGCGAAGTCGACTCATCGGGCCGCAGGTTTGCCGACGACCCCACGGGCGGCCTCTCCGTGTGGGAGCTGCCCCGCAAAGATGCCTCCTACGTTGCGGCAGTCGATGTAGGCGGACGCTCGGCGAAAGCCGACTGGTCGGTAGTGGCGGTAGTCGAGAGAGGCCCCGAGCCCAAAGTCGTAGCCCAGTGGCGCGGACACGTCGACCACGACATCCTCGCCGTCAAAGCCATGGAAATAGGACGCTTCTACAACGAGGCTCTCCTCGTAATCGAGAGCAACACTTTCGAGACCGATAACTACGGCGGCTCCGCCGACTCCAACCTCTTCATACTCTCGCGACTGGCCGAGGCCTACCCCAACGTCTATCGCCGTCAGAGCTTCGACCGCATCTCTGGTCGTCCCTCGCTGAAAGTCGGATTTCATACCAACCGCGCAACCAAGGGCCTGCTCATAGCCGGACTCATCGAAGCCGTTCGCGAGGGGCTGTATATAGAGCGCGACCCGGAGGCCTGCAACGAATTCCTCACCTACAGCCGACGCCCCAACGGCTCCTACGCGGCAAAGGAAGGCCACCACGACGATATACTCATGACCCGTGCTATCGCACTGCAGGTGATTCGCTCCGAAGCCGCCTCGGCCACTGCCGACGGATTCTCGTTCACCCAGCACTGGTAAAAACTACAGGCGGCGTGCCAATCGGATTGACACGCCGCCTGATATTTGTATGGTACTAAGAAATACTCTTAAATTACTTTACGAGGACTTTCTTGCCGCCCACGATGTAGAGACCTGCAGGGAGTGTGCTTGCGCTCTCACCGGGTGCGAGAGTAGCCACACGACGGCCTGCGAGGTTGTACACTGCGCGGGGAGCTTCGAGTGCGTCAGCTGCTACAGCATCTTCAACACCTGATTCTGCCTTAACGATAGTGAACATGTTCCAGTAGTCGCTTGCGAGGAATGCCTCGTATGCATCTTCGGGAACGATTACTGTGAGTGACTTCGGATCGGCGGGCTCGATAAACGAGGGAAGTGCGTTCATCGAATAGGTGGGTGCGGTTGTGCCGCTGTAGAGGCTCCAGTCGATAGTGGTGAGCGAGGTGCAACGGTCAAACATTTCCTTGTTGAGCACGAGTGTCTCGGGGAACTTGACAGTTGTCAGAGCCGAGCAGTTGTAGAACGCATCGTTGGTCTCGGTGAGGCCGGTGCAGCCTGAGAGGTCAATCGAGGTGAGTGCGGTGCAACCCTGGAAGGCCTGGACGAACGAAGTGAAGTTCGCTGCCTGGTCGGCGGCAGGCATAAGCACAGTGGTGAGGGCGGTGTAGTTCTGGAATACACCCTTGTCGGATGTGCCGAAGAGAGCACCTGGTACCTGCATTTTGAGCTTGGTGTTAGCTGCAATCTCAGCTGCGGTCATATCGAGAGATTCGAGGGTACCGTTAGCTGCGGTGAGTCCGCCGGCTGTACCGAGAGCCTTGGCGAGAGCTGCAAACTTATCGGTATTCCAAGCGCCGGTGAGGATTACGTGAACGGCATCCTGAAGCGATGCGGGAATTGCGTCGGCATCGACTGTGTAGGTGCCGGGAGCAGCTGCCATCATCACATTGAATTCTTTCCAGAAAGAATCGGTTGTGAACGATTCGTAAGCCGCAGCGGGCACGATAAGTGTGATCTTAGCGGCGCTGCCGGGAGCGAATACTGTTCCGTAGAAGGGGTTGAAGCCGTCGATGCTGGGGAAGACGGGAGCTTCTGTGCCTTCGAAGGTGCTCCAGTCGATAAGGGTGAGCACATCGCAGCCGCCGAAGCAACGGTCGTCGATAGCGAATTTGCCGGGGAGAACGATAGTGGTGAGAGCCGAACAGTTCTGAACAGCCATTTCGCTCTTTTCTACGCCTGCCCACTTGGAGAGGTTGAGCTCAACGAGCGACTTGCAGTTCTGGAAAGCCTGGTCGAGATCGGTTACGTTCACGAGGTCGTCAACGTTTACAGAAACAAGCTTGTTGTCGTTGAGGAACGCTGCGTTGAGGCTGGTGATGTTCTTTACCGATTCGTTGGCGGGGAAGATTACTGTCTCGAGTGCGTGGCAGTTGTAGAAGACTTTTTCAAGAGAAGTGTTCTCTGCGAAAGTAGCCTGCGACATGTCGACGATAGCAAGGGTTTCGTTGTAGGTGTAACCCATGAAGTTGCCGGCGTTGCCGAGGGGTGCGTTGAGTTTCTTGAGGTCTGCTGTCGACCATTCGCCGGTGAGAACGATTTTCTCTACGCCGGCAAGAGAAGCGGGGATATTGGCTGCGTCGAATTCAGCGCCTGCTGCTACTTCTTCGGGAAGAGCGGCAACCTCGATAGGAGTGGTCTTGTAAGCTCCGAGGAGGTTTTCGGGCTCTGATGTGCCGAGCTGACCCCATGAGTTGCTGCCCCAGCCGTAGAGTGTGCCGTCGGTAGCGAGGGTTACTGCAAAATTCTGGCCGCAGGAAACACTTGAAAGCTCTACGGGTTCTGCGAAAAGAACTTCCTGAGGAGTGGTATATACTGTCACATCTGCGTCGCCACGGTCTACACCGGTGCCGTTACCGAGCTCGCCGCAGTAGTTGTAGCCCCATGCATAAGCCTTGGTAGCTGTTGTGCCTTCGCCCACGAGTGCAACACGTACAAACTGGCTGCCCGAGAAGTCGATGACCTTACCGCTGAGAGCTGTCACCTGAGTGGGCTCGTCGGTGTTTACCCATTCCTCGCCGTTTTTATTGAGTTCGAGGCCGAGCATATCCTTTGCATTGTCGCCCCAGGCCCAGAGAGTACCGTCGGCCTTGATAGCGTACGAAGCCTCTTCGATAGCATAAATCTTCACCCAGTCTGCTGCATCTGCAACCTTCACGGGCACATTATTATAGCCGAGGTGTACGCCGAGAGCACGGCTGCTGCCGTTGCCTGCGCCCCAGATAGAACCGTCTTTCTTGAGCATAAGAGAGTGGTCGGAGCCGATAGATACGCTCACCCAGTCGTTGTCGGTACCTACCTGTACGGGTACTGCATGTACTTCGTAGTCTCCTACACCGAGACAGCCGATGCTGTTTTTACCCCAGCCCCAGAGAGTACCGTCGGTCTTAACGGCGAGAGCATCGTAGTTCATACCGCCGTTAGAGGTTGCTACGGTTGCCCAGTCGGCGTCTGTACCGATCTGTGCGGGGAGAACCTGAGCTGCAGAGCTGTTGGTACCGAGCACGCCGCCTTCGGCAGTACCGGTAGACCACAGAGTACCATCTTCCTTAATGAAGAATGCACGACCACTGCCGCCTGCTGCATATTTCCACTTTGCATCGGTGCCGATCTGAGTCGGGGTAGATACTTTGCCGGGAGTTTTAGAACCGTTGCCGAGTTCGCCGTATTCGGCAGAACCCCATGCCCACAGCGAGCCGTCTGCCTTGATAGCATAAGTCTGCTCTGAGCCGGCAGATACGAAGCTCCAGCCGTTGCCTTCTGCTGCATACGCATTCAGAGTGCAGCCGAGAAGCGCGGTGGTGCATACCACTGAGAATAGCTTTTTCATAATTTAAGTCTATTAAGGAATAGTAATTTTTTTTATTTCACGAATTTAGCGGACGAACCGTCGGCAGCAGCCACGATATAGACGCCCTTGGCGAGGCCCGATACGTTGAAGAGAGCGCCTCCGTTGGCAGCCTCTGCAGAGAGCTTGCATACACCGTTGAGCGAGTACACCGATACGGTTCCGTCGGCAATGCCGGTTACGGTCACGATGTCGCCCTCACGGCTGAGTGCTATTTTCGAAGCTGTAGAGTCGAGCACTACATCTTCTACGCCTGCGGGAGTTTCGGCACCGCGGACGAGAGGACAGATCCAGAAGTTGTAGCTCTTATACTTGCCGGTGAAGCCGTCGGGAGCCGAGCCGCCGAACATCGATACGGGGCGTGCGTAGTCCGACTCACCTCCGATACGGGCAAATGAATTGTGAGCAAGCGCATTGGTATATTCTTCTGTTTCAAGAGAGCGTGCGGGAAGCACATCGGTTGCAATCACGAAGTCGTCGGTTACATCCACACCGGGGGTCGACTCAAAGCCTTCTATAGCGAAGAAGAGGTAAGGATAGCCTTCACAGTTCAGAGGACGTGAATATACCTGAGTATATACCGCATAGTCCTTGATAGGAGAGTACACGCCATCTTCGCGGGTCTTGTAAGATGAGAGAGGAAGAACGTCGACATCAACAGCTCCCATAGCACCGTAGAGACCGGTCATCAGGAAGTATGTGTCGCCGATATAGGGGAGATATACCATAGAGGTAATGGACTTGCCGGCAGGAGCCTTGGGCTGATTCACGGTGTAGATGTTCACACCGTCTACATACATGTCGGCCGATGAAAAACGGTAGAAGTTGCCCACACCTACGATGTCGCGGTTGTTAGAGCCGCCGAGGTAGCCGTTACCGGGTCCGTAAGTGGCAGCACCGAGGCCGTAGGTCTTGCCCCATTCGCGGTTATCGGAGTGACAAAGTTCGGCCACGCCGCCTACCTTTATCTTAAGGTCTTGAGTGAAAGTCTTCTCACCCGACGCATACTTTGCAGTAAGGGTAGGGAAAGAATAAGTGCCGGGAGTGGAATATACAGCTGTAAGATTTTCTGTATCAGCATTGTCCGCACCGGGAACTGTCCACTTGTATTCAGTGGCACCCTCTGTCGAGGTATTTTTGAAATACACTTTAGATCCTACAGGTACCCAAATCCATGCACCATCGTTGATGGGGTTGGTAGTAACGAAGTTGGCGGCGGGAAAGGGCACACCGGCTTCCTGAGTAATTGTACCGTAGTAGGAGAGAGTGGCGGGGAGATCGTACGATGCCTGCTGGGCAGAGGCCGAAAGCATGGCGAGTACAGCAACAGGAGCTAAAAGTCTCTTCATTTAATAAATTTAGATTATTGTATATTAAAATTTCTTATTGGTCTATGTCATTTTGCCCCGATTTTCTTCAGCGAAAATCTTTGTGCAATAATATCACATGCAAAGGTAGTCAAAAAAATGCGATTTTTCGCACTTCCAAAAACAAAATGCCACAAAAATATACCATAAATCCCGCCCGACCCCTTGTCAAACCCCGTTTACTCCCTGATTATATGCAAGATACACAACAAACCGGACCCCAAAAGTTTTTTACAAAAAAACTCTTGGAGTCCGGCCAACATGCAATATTTATAACTCTACTTCTGCCTTATTTATATAGCACCTTTTTTACGCTGCCGCCCTGCTTTACTATAAGCAGCTGACCGCGCACGGGTTCTTTGATTTTCAATCCCTGAAGATTATAGTACTCGATAGCTCCGTCTTCCTGTCCGTCGGCGCTCACAAGCTCTGCCGAAGCGGCACCGGGAAGTGTCACCACAAGTGCGCGGCCATAAAGCTCTGCAGGCGAAGTCAGAATCTTCACGCAGAGGAGCCCGCAGTCTTCCGAGCCGGCATCGAACGATATCACGCCGTCCTTGAGCTTGCCCCACAATTCTGCAGGGACTGCATCAGCCGAGAATCCGTCGGCAAGATAGTCGTAAGCCTGAGTAAAGTGCACTATCGGATATGCGCCGTAGTAGAAGCCGCACTCAGAGTCGCTTATGAATACTCGCTCGGGGTCGGTCGCGTCGATTGTGAGATAATGTACAGCCGTCTTGTCAAGTCGCACATTTGTGAAGTTGAGATTCCAGTAAGGCGAGGTACTGCCGTAAGGATTGAGCACACGGTAGAGGCCCGGTTGGCTCTGCGACTCCTGTATCTCTACTGCGTAAGTATAGTCCTCTTCTTTCAGCACGGCGCCGACATTATTCTTGATATCGGCCTCGAGGAATTTCGAGATAAAACCGTCGGTAAACGTTCCCGTGCCGAGGGTCTTCCAGTCGGGGTCGTAGCTGAGAGTCTGGCTGCCCATCTGATATGTTGCCCCTGCGGCCTTATAGGTGAGGTAGACCATGGTATATGTACCCTTCTTGCCGCTGAACGGGAGCGCTGCTGAGCCGTCTTCAGTCAAGGTCACACAGTCGAGAGTGCCGTTGTTCATACCCTCTGCAATGCTGCGGATGCTCGAAGGGGTACCCTCGCACACAGTCATCTTGATTGCAGAAAGGTCGTTGAGCTTCACATCCAGGTTATAGTAGTGTGTGCCGTCGGCCTCACTGAACGATGATCCGCCGAACTCGGGAGTATAGTTCTTGAACTCGGGGCGGTGGAGCTTGATAGTCTCGGGGCCCTGAGCCTGATCCTGATAGAACGCATCGAGGAACGGTACATTGCCGTCATCGTAGTGATAGTACGAGTAGATATGGAATGTGCCGGTCTCCTGGCGGAAATACGACGAGCTTTCATACTCCAGTGCATATTCGGGATTGTTGGGGAAGAATGTCTCGTAGTAAGTCTGGGCGTCGCACAGGTAGATAGACTTTTCTTCGCCGTAAACATCAAAACTTTCTACAAATGTATCGTCAATCCAGATTGCCACATCATCGGCTGTAGGTGCGTGCACCCCGAAGTGGGCATTGATGATTAAATCGACGGGAGCATTGCCCTCGGAGTCGCCGAACATTCCGTTGATACGGAACTGCACGCGGTCGGGGTTGGCGGTATCTTCGCGACGGTCTACTTTAAGACCCGTCTGAGGCTGCTTGTACCAGTAGTGAGGCTCAAAAGTAGCGTCACAATATTCCTCCCATTCGGTCCACGCCGCAAAGGCGCTGACACTCTGAAAGAGGACCAATAGAAATGCTATAGCACTTATTTTCTTCATTTTTCAGATATTAATATATTACTTTTGTTGCTTTGCCGCCCGATACCTTTACATATACGCCGCGGGCGGGCTTGCCCGACACTACGTTGCCGCGGAGGTCGTAGAGCACGGTTGCAGCAGCATCGACAGCCACGGAGGTCACGCCGGTTTCGATATCGACCATTTTGTCTACCTTGAAGCCGGTGGCGTACATACCGTAATTCTCTGCCTCGGAGAAGCAGTTGAATCCGAAATAGTACTCACCCGTTTCGTCGGGAGTCACCGATTCTGTAAATTTGGTGAATGTATAAGACGAGAAGCCGGTACGCTCTACGAGAGTTGTGCCGCTTTCGGCAAGTTCTGCAGCATTGGCCGTAGTACCCATTACAAGCTTGAAGTTTTCGGGGTCGCCGTTCGAGGCTGCGGCAGCCCAAACGGTTATAGTTGCCCTCAAGTTCGACAGCAGGCGATACTGCCCATGCGTCAGTATCATTATCATCGTCGTAATCTACACCTATGCCGTTGTCACAGCCTGTAAAATCGTAGTGAGTATCCTTCCAATACTGATAAAGGGCCGGATTTCCTGAAACGTCCTCCCAATCCATAGTTCCGCCAAGGTGCGAGAAAGTCCAGTCGGTCATATCGCTGGAATAGACTGTTTCGGGGGTCAGGCCCTCGTCTTCACTTGCATACAGCGATATCGACGATGAGAGGGCCAATAAAGCTATTAGAGAATTCAGGCGTAAATTTTTTTCATAAGCTAAGTAAGTCTTGTAAATTAGTTTAAATCCGGTTTTTTGACATTTATTAATCCAGTGGCAAAATTATATAAATAGTGCTTAAACCCAAAATTTATGTATAACGTTTAATATTTATTAACAGTGCCAAGTCATCACATACCCAACACACATAGCACTTTGCCGCCAACACGCCCTCCTCCCCACCTCCTATTTACCTATGAATGTGTATTTTTCGGCAATCCAAAATCTTTTACATTTGATATTGCCTGATATCTCGAGCAATCACGGCTTCCTAAACCCCTCGATTAGCTAAAGTAATGTGATTCCTTTATGACTGCTTCAAAATGTTCTTGGGGTTCATATTTGACAGGATGTAGATAGCTGACATTCAAGAATTTTTAGTAATTTTGTATTATGAATGACTTAACAGTATCAAATATTGAGCGGCAGAACGTTTTGAACAACCGTTATGCTGTAGATGCTCTTCAAGAGAATCTTGGTTTTACCGGGATGTTTTTCGAAGGTGAATACCGTTTTACAAAGAAAATGGTAGCCGATTTTTATGAGGTTGAAGAACGCACAATCGAGCGCCTTTTAGAGCAACATAGCGATGAGCTAAAGTATAACGGATATGTTTTAAGTAAAGGTAAGCAACTGAAAGAATTTAAGTTACAATTTGCTCCCGTCATAAATGTCGGGAGCAAAACCAATCAGTTAGGTCTGTTCAATTTTAGGGCAGTTCTTAATATTGGAATGCTCTTAACAGAAAGTGAGAAAGCCAAACAAGTTCGTGCGCGTATACTTGATATAGTAATCTCTACTATCAATAACAGAGCAGGAGGAGGAACAAAATATATCAATACTCGCGATATAGATTTTCTTCCTGCTGCCATTGAAGAAGACAATTACCGTAAGAATTTTACAACAGCCGTCGGGAAATACGTTAAAGGTCATCAGATATATAAGTATGCTCAAATAACCGACCTTATATATCAGGCAGTTTTCAAGGAGAAAGCAAAGGAATACAAAACCTTACTAAAGCTTGAGACTAAAGATAATCTGCGCAAAACGCTCTATGCCGAGGTTTTGCGTTGTATCTCATCTTTTGAAAATGGAATCGGTTTTGCAATCGAAGCTGAGTACAAGAAGAATGGAGGTGAACAACTTTCGCTTGAGCGCGTGAAGGAACTGATTACTGAACAAGAGCAATCCCCGGCAATGAAGCCATTCATTTATGACGCTCGTTCGAAGATGGCTTCGCGTGACGTTGCATTTCGGGATGTCTTCCATAATAACATCGCCGGATACCTCCGTGCAGTTACTCCAGAAGAATTTGATCGCTTTATCGGCGACAAGTCTATTGATTTTGATGAAATCATGGAACTGCCGGAGAATAAAGATGTCCTGAAACGCCTAAAGCAAGCCGATGAGGATGAGTGAGGAATTGAAATACATCAGTTATGATGAGGCACTGGTGGTCTATGCTAAGACAGTCGCAGCCAGCGGGGGAGGTTTGCAAGGAGTAAAGGATGAAGGCGGTATTCGCAAGGTCCTTGACTTCGTGCAGAACGACCTGTATTATCCCACATTTGTTGACAAACTAACATACCTTGTATTCGGCTTATGTTCCGGACATTATTTCGAGGATTCCAACAAACGTGTAGCATTGACTATCGGTGTCTGGTTTCTCGTTCATAACGGTTACTACTGGCATGCTTACAACTTCATGCAGTGCATGGAAGCAATAATCTATCACGTCGCCGCCGGACGCATCAATAAAGATCTTCTTCATCGCATCATCACCTGCTACATGGCAAACGAGGACTATCCGGAAGACCTCAAACTTGATATCATCCACGCTATCGATAACCAATAGGGCGGCATTAGCGTGTAGAGGCTTAAAGTATCTGAATCAACCTTGGGCAACGGTTTTTGCTCCCCCCAAAATAAAAATAACATCACACATTTCCCCTCCTCTCTGTAATATTTCGCCGTTTTCTGCGTCTTATAGTAAATGCTTCAACTATGAAAAAATACGTAATAAGCCTCCTTGCAATTCTTGCAGCACTCCCCGCAGCTGCCGATGAATCGCCCCTATGGCTCCGAAACACAGCCATTTCGCCCGACGGCAACACCATTGCCTTCACCTACAAAGGCGACATCTACACCGTCCCCGCTACCGGAGGACAGGCAACACGCATCACCACAGACCCGGCCTACGACACCAAGCCCCTCTGGAATCAATCAGGCACTATGCTCGCATTCCAGAGCGACCGCCTCGGCTCTGCCGATATCTTCGTAGTTCCCGCAAAAGGCGGCACACCCAAGCGAATCACCACTCACAGTGGCTCTGAGGTGCCCCTCGCATGGCTCGGCGACTCTACAGTAGTATTCTCGGCCGACTTCGCACCCTCGCCCGACGACCTCACCTCGCCGTTCTTCACCCAGACCTACAGCGTGGGCATCAACGGCGACGACCGCCCCGAGCTCTACCTCTCACTCGCCACGGCAGCGGGCGACTTCAATCCCGCCGGCGACTTCATCTTCGAAGAAAAAAAGAGCTACGAAAACGCCTGGCGCAAACACGAAAAATCTGCCGGAACTCCCGACATACACCTCTACCGCAACGGCACATTCTCGCGTCTCACCAACTTCAAAGGCAGCGACCGCAATCCCGTATGGCTCGGCAACGACGGCCACCGCTACGCATACCTCAGCGAGAGCGACGGCACACTCAACATCTGGCTCGCTGAGACCGACGGCAGCGAACGCTCGCAGATAACACACTACACCGAAAACCCCGTACGCTCCCTCTCGGCAAACGCCGACGGCTCGCGACTCGCCTACAGCTACGACGGCGAGATTTACACCCTCGTACCCGGACAGGAGCCCCGCAAAGTCAACGTCGAAATCAGCTCCGACCTCTTCGACGCCGACCACATCAAGCGCTACGTCACAGCAGGTGCCGACAACATGGCCGTATCGCCCACAGGCGACGAAGTGGCCTTCACCCTCCGCGGCGACGTGTACGTGACATCGGTCAAATACCCCACCACTAAGCGAATAACCAACACTCCCGGACAGGAGCGCAACATCAGTTTCTCTCCCGACGGACGCACCCTCGTCTACGACTCCGAACGCGAGGGCAAGTGGCAGCTCTTCACCTCAAAAATCAAGGACGACAAGGAAAAATCCTTCACCTACGCCACCGACATCGTCGAGACTCCCCTCTACTCCTCCGACAAGCCCGCACAGCAGCCCGTATTCAGCCCCGACGGCTCGAAAGTGGCATTCCTCAGCGACCGTACCGAGCTACGTATCATCGACGTAAAATCGAAAGAAGTAAACACCGCCCTCGACGGCAAATTCAACTACTCCTACACCGACGGCGACATCACATTCACATGGAGCCCCGACAGCAAATGGCTCCTGATAGACTACATCGGCATAGGTGGCTGGAATAACTCCGACATCGCCCTCGTAAGCGCCGACGGCAAGCACGTAGTCGACCTCACCGAGAGCGGATACTCCGACGGCGCCCCCCGCTGGGCACTCGGAGGCAAGGCTATCACCTACGCCACAGGCCGTTTCGGCATGAAAAGCCACGGAAGCTGGGGCAACCAGCGCGACGTGATGCTCATGGTGCTCGACCCCGAGGCGTGGGACGAATTCAACCGCACTGAAGAGGAAGAAGAAATAGCCGAAAAAGCCGCCGAAGACGCCAAGAAAGACAGCGCCGACAGCGACAAGGACAAAGACAAAAAGAAAGACAAGAAGAAAGATAAAAAAGAAAAAGCCGAGAAAGAAAAACCCGTCACCCCCGACGTATTCGACCTCGCAAACCGCCGCTACCGCATGAAGCGCCTCACAGGCTCTTCGACATTCCTCGGCGACTACGTCCTATCGCCCAAAGGCGACAAACTCTACTACACAGCCCCCTCGGCCGAAGGCCAGTTCAACCTCTACGTCCGCGACCTCCGCGAAGGCGAGACATCGCTCCTCGCCTCGGGTAAGAGCGGAAGCATGGTACCCGACGAAAAAGTCGAGAACATCTACCTCCAGACCTACAGCGGCATGAGCAAGGTCAACCTCGCCTCGGGCAAAGCCGAAAACATCGAGTTCTCAGCGCCCTACGACCGTCATCCCTCGCTCGAGCGCGACTACATCTACAGCCACGCATGGCAGCAGGTCAAAGATAAATTCTACGACGAAAACCTCCACGGCGTCGACTGGGAAAAATACGGCGAGACATACCGCCGCTTCCTACCCCATATCTCCAATAACGCCGACTTCGCAATCATGCTCAGCGAGCTCCTCGGCGAGCTCAACGCCTCTCACACCGGCGCCCGCGACTACTCCGGCTCTTCAGCCCTCCACACCGCGACACTCGCCGCATTCTACGACAACTCCTACTCCGGCGACGGCCTCCGCATTGCATCCCTCATGCCCCGCAGCCCCCTCGCCACACGCAGCGCAGGCGTAGCTCCCGGCGACATCATCACGGCTATCGACGGCACAAAAATCGAGAAGGGAAAAGACTACTTCCCCCTCCTCGAAGGTAAAGCCGGCAAAAAGACCCGACTCGACATCCACAAAGCTTCAGGCAAAGACACCGTGATTACAGTAAAACCGCTCGCATCCGACGCCGACATACGCTACCAGATGTGGGTAGACCGCAACGAGCACCTCGTCGACAGCCTCTCTAACGGTCGCATAGGCTACGTACACATCGAAGGCATGGACGGCGGCAGCTTCTCCACCGTCTACGACCGACTCCTCGGCAAGTACCGCAACTGCGACGCCGTAGTAGTCGACACACGCTTCAACGGCGGTGGCTGGCTCCACAACGATGTTGCCCTCCTCCTCTCGGGTCACGAATACGTGCGCTACGCTCCCCGCGGACGCTACATCGGCTCCGACCCATTCTCGCAGTGGACCAAGCCCTCGGTAATGCTCGTCAACGAAGCAAACTACTCCGACGCTCACGGCACTCCCTACACCTACAAAACCCTCGGAATCGGCAAAGTTGTAGGCGCTCCCGTACCCGGCACTATGACAGCCGTATGGTGGGAACAGCAGATCGACCCCACTCTCGTGTTCGGTATTCCGCAGGTAACATCACTCGACCGCAACGGTCAGCCCCTCGAAAACAAGGAACTGCAGCCCGACATCGAGGTCTACAACACTCCCGCTGAGAAAGCTTCGGGCAACGACGCACAGCTCAAAGCCGCCGTCGAGGAGCTTCTCAAGCAGACCGCCCGCTGACGCGCAGCGCCTTGGCATTGCGCATAGCTATAAATGAATTGAACGTCTCGAAGATATCGGCAAGCGCTATCGTGGCATTGCGTATCTGAGAGTCAAGCATATCGGCCCCGCGTGCCGAGCCGTCGCTACGGCCGAGCAGCGCATCGCCCACGCCCGAGATATCCTCAAAGAGCTTCATCTGCAGCTGAAGCAACTGATATGCACCCGGATTAGAGGTATTGGTCACCACCTGCTGAGGCAGGTAGGTACCGGTACCTCTTATTGGTATCACACCGTCGCTGCGGGCCCACACACGCGTGATATCGTCCCAAGAAACATTGTCGGCCTTCTGGTCGACAGGGAACAGAAGCACACCCTTGGCCGACGTGGTCAGAATCTTGTCCATCATCACTATCAGGCGGTTGATATACCTCTGCTGGTCTATCACATCCTCCACAAAAGAGTGCACCTCGCCGTCGGTGAGCGGATACATCTTCACCACAAACGGGTGCGACCCGTGCCCGAACGCCGAGTCATACTCATACAGCACACTGCCGTCGGGAGCAAGCATGCGGCAGTGCCACACAAACTCCAGGTCGGCACCGCGCCCGGTCTCGCGGCTGTCGAAAGTCCACACCTCTATCACACGGCAGCGCCCCGCCTGAGCCGGGTTGAAGAAATCAGCAGGGTCGGCGGCAGAGCCGAGTTCAGGTCCGACGGCAAACGCACTCTCGGGCTCGCCGCCCGAATAGATATGCCGGAAACGCTTCACACGCTCCTTGCTCCCGCACGCAAAGCGGTTGACAAGCTCGGCAAAAGAAATATCGTGCAGCATACCTATCAGCTCGATATCAGAGCCGCGCGGGTCGCAGTACTGATTCACAAAGAAACGACGCGGGTCCACATTGTCCACCCACACGCCGCAGCCCTCCCAGCGCCGCTCATCAACAATACGCTGTATGGCGCATCCCGAGATGAGAAACTCCTCCAAAAGACGGCTGTCAAGCTCACTCAGGCAGTTGCGGCGCGCAAGCTCCGACACATCGCCCGACTCATACTGCCCCTCCTCGGCGGCCTTCGTGCGATAGCGCCCCACCACCGTCTTCACAAGCTGACGTATCAGATTATTCGACAGCGGCTTCACGCCCGACGCCTCGAGGACCTCCTGCTCAGGCACATACCGCCCCGACATATCGCGCACAGTGTCGCACCACTGCTTCCCGTAAGTATAGTTCTTATACCTCTCGCGCCGCAGGCGCAGCGTAGCCGCAGAACTCCACGCTCTGTACCCTCCCTCAAGAATTTCAGGTGATTTCATAAGTATGTGTTCTAAATTATTTATAGTAAGTCTTGTAAATTAGTTTATATTACCATTTGAAGTAGGTATGAGCAATATTCGTCCTTACGAAGAAGGAGTTATGTGGCTCCATAATGACTGATGAGTAAGCACGAAGATTGCCATAACTACTCAAAGAGTGATATAAAATAATTTTCATGACTTACTTATAGGATTATGAAGTATGTGGATGAAATTTTGCATTCGGCTGAAGGCGTTATGGGGTTCCATAGCAACTGAAGCTGCATTCGAAAGTTCGCCTCATAATTTATGAGCCAATACATTAAATAATTTCGAACACATACTTAGCTTCTCATTAATTTTTCGAGCTCCCCGAGGGCACGCTCGTCAAGTGTATAATAGTCCGCTCCGGGGTCGAGCGCAGCCACCACAGCCTCCGCCCTCGGCGAAGCCGTCGCAGGCCACACGGCCACATCCGCAGCACGTCCTGCCGTAGCTCCCGGCAGCGACACCGCAACAGGAAAAGCCGCCGTCGCCGCCGTAAACGGATTCAGCTGCAGCGAAGCCACCCTGCCGTATTCCGACGCCGGAAGCACTGTGGTACCCGTGGCCCAGCCGCGCATCTTCACATCGAACACCCGCCGGCAAAGCGCAGGCATAGTCAGCACGGCACCACCCGTATCGCCCTCGTTAAGAGCGGCAGTGACGCTCGCGGCGATATTATCCGCCGCCACAAGCTCACGATCGCCAGTATCGAGCAGATCGAGATACCACTTGCGCAGCATCAGCTCAAGATGCCCGTTCACGTCTATACCCGCCGACACCTCCACCGTGCAGTCCGTACGGAGCGGCTCGAGGCCGCCGGCCTTCCGGCAGCGCTCGAGCATTTTCTCCTTGCTGAGAGTTATCTTCATTCCTTCGATGCAGTTTTACCGATAACGCGCAGGTGCGACTTCGGATAGCGGAGCACAAGGCACGACGCCTCGGTGAGCACCACAGCATCCGTATTGCGCTGACCCGAAGCGCGAAGGTCGAGCTTCTCGGCCTGGAAAGGCACATGCACATACTTAGTCATATAGTTGGGGTCGAGGATAAAACCGTCGCTGCTGTGGCCGCACTGGTCGAACACCTCAGAGTGAAGCAGATACAGCGTACCGAAATTCGACACGATCTCCTTGAACTCGATTCCCCACTTCACGCGGGTCTCGCCGGCGCTTATCACCTTGCTGTACTCGAGCTTGCTGAGAGCCTCCATCAGAGCCGTGCCCGCAAGAAGAATCTTGCGCTTCGACCCGTTGTTGCCCGTAAAAGCACGGCTGCAAAGCGACACAAGGTCACCCTCCGAGAGATTGTCGAGGTCAAGCTCAGCCTCACGCGAACTCTGCCCCCAGATGCCGCCCGTAAAGTACACATTCTCATGCTTCACAGGGTCGTAGAGTGTGGTGCGCTGGCCGAAAAGGAAATTCTTCTCCATACCCAGACGCATATCTATGATAGCGGCCTCCTCCTGGTCGGAGAACGACCAGCCTACCTCCTTGCCCGCAATCTTGGCAAGAGTGCTCTGCTCCACCTGCATCTTGAATATCTGGCAGTTATTGCTCGACTTACGGGGCATGGCCGAGAACTGCGCAGTCTGCACATCAAGCTCAGTCGCCGCACGACCCATACGCACCAGGCGCGTACCCTTCGGAAGATTGGGTATCGAAATCACAGTACCCGTCATACCCTCCACAGGAGTACCGTTGAGAGGCACCACATCAATGCCGCCCTCGGCCGGACGCGAAAGAACATACAGCACCAGCGGCCCTGCAAGCTGACCCGAAGCAGCATATCCCGCCACATCAGGCACAAGCACAGTCTCCGAAGCATCGAAGATACTGTCGGCCTCAGTGCGGATATTGTAGCTCGTCACACCATTGCCGCGGTCCACACCGTTATTGCCCGTGCACGCCGCCGAGAGCACAGTCTCGGTGAGTTTGGTATCCACGGCATAGTATTCCACCTTCATCGAGTCAGCGCGGCGGCTCATAGCGCAGCGGCTGAGCTGGTCGATAGGAGTCGACATCGGACGCACCTTCACGATGCGGCTGTCTATCGAGTTGCGAAGGAGGCCGGGACTCGCCTCCCCAATATTCGCAGTAGTTGCAGGTGCGCCCGAGATATGCACACCATTGTCAGTTCCCTTTGTAAGATTTTGTGTTTCAGCCATAATAAGTATTGTTTAAATGGATTGATAAGTATTTAAGTTATGTAAATTAGTTACTTAAAACCCCTCCCAGAAATCAGGAGCGGATTCATCCAGGAAAATGGGCCACGACTCCTCCTCAGTAGCAGGAGCACTGCCCGCCGACCTGAACATCGGCACATTTTCAGCAGAAGGAGACTCCGTCACATCCTTCTCTTCATTCTCTACATTTTCTTCCATATCTGATTTGTCATTGATTACGCCACAAAATTACGCCGGTCGACATCCGATCTGCCCCCGTACATCCCCGACCGCGGAAAATCGCCCCGTGAACCAACCCACCGATTTCCTCGTTAGAATATTATAAATTATCGCATTATGCACACATTCTTCATCCGCAACCGTTCGCGCATCTTAGGCATCCTGCGCATAGCCGTACTCATAGTATCCGTGGGTATCATAGCCCTCATATCCGTCGACGCCTTCCACCCCCACTTCAGCATATTCAGCCCCGGCCTCTACATGGCCTCACAGCCATACGTCTGCACAATATTCCTCATCGACTTCTTCGCAAGCCTCCTCTACGCCACCCACAAGCGCAGCTACTTCTTCCGCCACATCCTCTTCTTCATCATATCCATACCCTACACCTGGATACTCTCCCACCTCAACATCCACCCCGCAGGTATCTGGAGCTACATCCTCCACTTCCTCCCTACACTCCGCGCAGTCCTCGCCCTCGCCATAGTCATGGGCTTCGTATCCACCAACAAACTCATAGGCCTCTTCGCCTCCTACATCACCATACTCCTCCTCGCCATATACTTCTCCTCCGTAGTATTCTACCTCCACGAAGGCGCCACAAACCCCGGCATCACCTCATATTGGAGAGCACTATGGTGGTGCGTACTCCAGGCCACAACACTCGGAGCATCATTCTACGCCCTCACCACAGTAGGCAAAGCAATAGCCATGATAGTATCAGTTATGGGAGTAATGATGTTTCCCCTCTTCACAGTCTACCTCACACAGTTTGTACGCAAATACATTTCAAAAAAATAAGAAACACTCTCTAATAAGTAAGTCTTGCAAATTAGTTTATATTAAGATTTGAAGTAGGTATGAGCAAGATTCGTCCTTGCGAAGAAGGAGTTATGGGGCTCCATAATGACTGATGAACAAGCACGAAGATTGCCATAACTACTCAAAGAGTGATATAAACTAATTTTCATGACTTACTTATTTTTCGTAACTTTGACCCATGAAACTCATCGCACACATATCAGCGGCAATACTCGCACTCACAGCCTGCGCAGCACACGCACAGAAAGTCACCTGGCTCGAAACAAAACACGACTTCGGAGCATTCGACGAAACCCTCGGACCCGTCAGCACCGACTTCCGATTCATCAACACCTCTCCCGACCCCGTAGCAATAGTAGCGGCACGAGCATCCTGCGGCTGCACCACACCCGAATACACACGTGATCCCATAGCACCCGGCGACACCGCAACACTCACCGTCACCTACGACCCCGCAGGGCGCCCCGGCAGATTCTCAAAATACGTAGCCGTAGACCTCTCCGACGGCAGCCCCCGCACCAAACTCTTCATCCACGGCACCGTAGTAGGCTCTCCCACATCAGTAGCACTACGATTCCCCGCACAGTGCGGCACCACCATACAGCTCGCACGAGGAGCAGTGATGAGTGGAGAAGTGACAAAAGGAAAAATGCGCACAACATTCCTCGAAGCATACAACCGCTCAACCGAACCCATACAACCCACCGTATCCAACCTCCCCAAATACTACACCGTAACAGTCACACCCGAGACAGTCCCCCCCGGCGAACAGTTCTCATTCATCGTCTACATGAACTCAGCCACATGCCCCCTCTACGGACTCGTCACCGACTCAATGACAATCCGCGCCAACCCCGCCGACACAGCAGCATGCACCATACCCCTCACAGCCATGGTGCGCGAAGACTTCTCCAACCTCACCCCCCAACAACTACAGAAAGCACCCGTAGCCACCCTCTCCGACCCCACCGTCGACTTCGGCCACCTCACCGCCGGCGCCACATCAACCACCACACTCACCAACACCGGCAAAACACCCCTCATCATCCGACGCATCTACACCGCCGACCCCGGCGTCACCGTATCCTGCCCCGACACCACACTGCGTCCCGGCAAATCCACCACAATCACCGTCCGCGTCGACCCCGCCCAACTCCCCGGCGCAATCCTCAACGCACGCATCTCACTCATCACCAACGACCCCACCAACCCCGTAATCACCATCCGCGCCGTCGGCACCCTCTGACCGCCAACGCCCGGTACCCGCTGTAGGGACGCATTCTATATGCGTCCGCCTCGTCGGCGACACCCCATTCCCCGCTAACCACCTGACTATCTACGTGATGTAGGACATCGATTATCTACGCAGGTACCCGCTTAGGGTACCGATTCACTTAGCAGCCCCCAAGACCTGAACACCGTAAAGTGTTGACACACTGTAGGGACGCATTCTATATGCGTCCGCCTCGTCGGCGACATCCCATTCCACGTTAACCACCTGACTATCTACGTGATGTCCAGAGGACATCGATTAACTCATAACCGGGCACATAGCGGAGCCGAAGGCGGAGAGATGTGCCCGGATGGCTCACCCTCTACGTTGGCGGCCCAAGGACGCCGATTCATGGCTGAGTCTACGCCCCACCCCTCCCATAACTCCCATAACTCCCATAACTCCCACCACTCCCACGCCCATTTCCCCGCCCCGC
>JAAVFI010000043.1 GCA_014800815.1 Bacteroidales bacterium
TGCCGTGCTACATCATCATCTACCACAGCTGCGCGGGCACTCGGAACCCCGACTTCCCGCCGTGCGTAGAGCGCGACATATCTATCAGCGCATACCGCGCATATCGCCGCAAGGCCATGGAAGATTTGCCTGCGAAGGCCGCTCCCATGACCACCTATTTCCTCATCCCCGTCTCTTCGCCCTCCAAGCCGCCCCCAAAAGAAAGAAGACCGGGTCTCAACATGGAGACTCCGATCTTCTATACTTTTGCGGCAGCTGCCCCGCACACGACTGACTTTACTGTCAGCAATTCGCAGCGAAGAGCAAATTGACGTACTGATTAATACTCATCCCAGCTCTTGATCTCGATGTCGTCGAGGGGGAGTGTGGTAAATGCACGGATAAAGGCGGCAGCGAGGCGCGAGTTGGTGATGAGGGGGATGTTGAGGTCCACCGCGGCGCGACGTATCTTGCGACCGTTGCTCAACTCGGTACCTGTGAAGTTTTTAGGCATATTCACCACTAAGTCTACCGCCTTGCTGTGGAGCAGGTCGATAGCCTGAGGCTGCTGGTCGGGTGTCGAAGGCCAGTACACGCGTACGGCGGGAATACCGTTCTCGTTGAGGAACTGGCAAGTACCTCCCGTGGCGTAGATAGTCAGGCCGGCTTTGTGCAGGCGGTGTGCGGCCTCGAGCATATCGGCCTTCTGGCGCGGTGTGCCTGTACTGAGGAGCACTGCCTTGTTGGGGATGCGAAGACCTACGGCAAGCAGCGACTTGAGGATAGCTTCATTGGTGTCATCGCCGATACAGCCCACCTCACCGGTCGATGCCATGTCGACACCGAGCACGGGGTCGGCACCGCCGAGACGTGAGAAGGAGAACTGCGATGCCTTTATACCTACATAGTCGAGGTCGAACGCGCTCTTTGAAGGCTTCTCTACATCGTAGCCAAGCATGATGCGGGTTGCGAGGTCGATGAAGTTGATTTTGAGCACCTTCGACACGAAGGGGAAGCTTCGCGATGCACGGAGGTTGCACTCTATCACCTTGATATCGTTGTTCTTGGCAAGGAACTGGATGTTGAAAGGACCTGATATATTGAGCTCGCGGGCGATTTTCGCCGAAATCTTCTTGATGCGGCGCATTGTCTCCACGTAGAGCTTCTGAGGCGGGAACTGGATAGTGGCGTCGCCCGAGTGCACACCGGCAAACTCGATGTGTTCCGAGATAGCATACGCCTTGATTTCGCCGTTGCGGGCCACGGCGTCCATTTCAATCTCTTTAGCGCCCTGGATAAATTCGCTCACAACCACAGGGTGCTTCTTCGATACATTGGCAGCTAAGGTCAGGAAGCGACGGAGCTCGTCGGAGTTGGAGCAGACATTCATGGCTGCTCCCGAGAGCACGTAGCTCGGACGCACGAGGACGGGGAAACCTACCTCTTCAACGAAATCGTTGATGTCGTCGAAGTCGGTAAGCTCGCGCCAGCGGGGCTGGTCGATGCCGAGGCCGTCGAGCATCGCCGAGAACTTGTGGCGGTCTTCGGCGCGGTCGATGCTGCTTGCCGGAGTACCGAGGATGTTTACGTGAGCCGCGTCGAGGCGGGTAGCGAGGTTGTTAGGTATCTGACCGCCAACCGAAAGCACCACGCCGTGAGGATTCTCAAGCTCGAGAATATCCATTACGCGTTCGTAGGTAAGTTCGTCGAAGTAGAGGCGGTCGCAGATATCGTAGTCGGTGCTGACAGTCTCGGGGTTGTAGTTGATCATCACCGAGCGGTAGCCTTCTTTACGCGCTGTAAGAAGGGCGTTTACAGAGCACCAGTCAAATTCGACGGACGAACCGATGCGGTATGCGCCCGATCCGAGCACAACTACCGAGCGGTGGTCGCCCTTGTAGTCCACATCGTTCTCAGTACCGTTGTAAGTGAGGTAGAGATAGTTCGTTGCAGCGGGATATTCGGCTGCAAGAGTATCTATCTGCTTGACTACGGGGAGGATGCCCAGCTCCTTGCGATGTGCGCGTACTGCAGCGATGCGGCCGTCGGTATCGGCGGCAAAAGATTCTTTGAAGAGGCTGCGCGCAATCTGGAAGTCGCTGAAGCCCTGCTCTTTGGCAAGACGGAGAAGCTCGCGCGGAACATCGTTGGGGCTGTTGTAGCCTTCGAGTTCGTGCGATGTCTCCACGATATTGTGAAGTTTATAGAGGAACCAGCGGTCAATCTTCGTCAGCTCGTGAATCTTATCTACCGAGTAGCCCTGAGCGAATGCCTTGGCAATAGCGAAGATACGGCGGTCGGTAGGCTCGCGGAGAGCGGCGTCGAGGTCGTCGATATTGATATCTTTGTTCTCTACGAAGCCGTGCATTCCCTGGCCGATCATACGCAGACCCTTCTGAATTGCTTCCTCGAAGGTGCGGCCGATAGCCATAACCTCGCCGACAGACTTCATCGACGAACCGATGTGGCGGTCTACGCCGTGGAACTTACCGAGGTCCCAGCGGGGAATCTTCACCACTACATAGTCGAGAGCCGGCTCGAAGAACGCCGATGTACTCTGTGTCACGCTGTTCTTGAGGTCAAAGAGACCGTAGCCGAGCGCGAGCTTAGCAGCGACAAAAGCCAGAGGATAACCCGTAGCCTTCGATGCCAGAGCCGATGAGCGGCTCAGACGGGCGTTCACCTCGATTACGCGGTAGTCCATCGACTCGGGGTCGTAGGCATACTGCACATTACATTCGCCCACGATACCTATGTGGCGTACAATCTTTATAGCGATGCTGCGGAGGTAGTGGTAGTCGTCGTTCGACAGAGTCTGCGAGGGAGCCACAACGATACTTTCGCCGGTGTGGATACCCAGCGGGTCGAAGTTCTCCATGTTGCAGACAGTGATACAGTTGTCGAAGCGGTCGCGGACCACCTCGTATTCAACCTCTTTCCAGCCCTTGAGCGACTTCTCTACAAGAACCTGGGGCGAGAACGACAGCGCTTTCTCCACAAGAGTGGCGAGCTCAACGTCGTTGTCGCAGAATCCGCTGCCGAGGCCGCCGAGGGCGTACGCCGCACGCACAATCACGGGATAACCCAAGCGTGCAGCCACCTTCAGAGCATCGTCGACAGTCTCAACGGCTTCACTCTTAATAGTGTTTACATCTATCTGGTTGAGCTTTTCTACAAAGAGCTCACGGTCTTCAGTGTCCATGATAGCGCGCACGGGGGTGCCGAGCACCTTCACGCCGAAGCGCTCCAACACGCCGCTCTGCTCGAGTTCTACACCGCAGTTGAGCGCCGTCTGACCGCCGAAAGCGAGCAGAATACCGTCAGGACGTTCCTTCTCGATGACACGCTCCACGAAGTAGGGAGTCACCGGCAGGAAGTAAATCTTGTCGGCCATGCCTTCCGACGTCTGCACCGTAGCGATATTGGGGTTGATGAGCACAGTGGTCACGCCCTCCTCGCGCAGAGCCTTCAGGGCCTGAGCTCCGGAGTAGTCGAATTCGCCCGCCTCACCGATTTTGAGTGCGCCGCTGCCGAGGAGCAGCACTTTCTTTATAGTAGTCTCCATTTAGATTTTTGCTATGAATTCATCAAAAAAGAACTCCGTATCCCTCGGGCCGCTCGAGGCTTCGGGGTGGAACTGGGCCGAGAAGAAAGGCTTCGACTTGTGGCGGATACCCTCGTTCGTACCGTCGTTCATGTTCACGAAGAGAGCCTCCCAGTCGGAGGGGAGCGACTTGTCATCTACCGCAAAACCATGGTTCTGCGACGTCACGAAGCACTGCTCCGAGCCTGCGCGGCGCACCGGCTGATTGTGGCTGCGGTGGCCGTAGGGAAGCTTGTAGGTGCTTGCACCCGCAGCCTTGGCAAGGAGCTGATTGCCCATGCAGATGCCGCAGATAGGCTTACCCGTCTCCATAGCCTTGCGGATATGCTCCACAGTCACACCCGCGAAGTCGGGGTTGCCCGGACCGTTTGATATGAAAAGACCGTCGTACGGCAGGGCAGTGAAATCGAAGTCCCAGGGAACACGTATCACTCGCACACCGCGGTTGAGCAGACACCTTATTATATTATGCTTGATGCCGCAGTCCACGAGCACAACCGTCTTGCGGCCCTCGGCGTCGGGAGCCAGCGGGAGAGTGAGCTCTGTAGGCTTCACGCCCACGCGCGTATATATAAGAGGTGTGGGGCAAGAAGTGAGAGCGATAAGATTTTCAGCGTTAGGATCATAAAAATCGACATCTGCGCCTCCCTCGATAGTTATCTTGCCGAGCATCGAGCCATGTTGGCGGAGGTGCTTGGTGAGGGCGCGGGTGTCGATTCCGTAGATGCCGGGTATTTTTTCTTCCTTGAGCCAGTCGCCTAACGAACGGTCGGCGAGCCAGTGGCTGTGGCGGAAAGCGTAGTCTTGAGCGATAATAGCGCGACAATGGATGCGTTCACTCTCATAGTGGTCGTCGAGAGTGTCGGAGCCGCCTTTCGGGGGCACACCGTAGTTGCCTAACTGTGGGAATGTTGTCACCAGAATCTGTCCCTCATACGATGGATCCGTTAGGCTCTCCGGATAGCCGGTCATGGCAGTGTTGAATACCACCTCGCCTGCTGCCGGTCCTTCGTAGCCGAAGCTGTAGCCTTTGTAGGTCGTGCCGTCCTGTAGGGTCAGCACCGCTGCTTTGCTCGCCTGCATATATGTTGTGATAATTTAGGTTTGGAACCCGCGGGGCAGACACTCTGCGCCCGCGACTCTGCAAAGTTACGCATTTTTTGTCGAACTCGCGGCCTGCGCCTCGTATTTTCTCTTGAGGTTGGCACTTTTTCCTCGTTTAACCGCTCTTGATGAACTTAGGTGTTAATTTTAGAGATTTTTTCTTTCCAAAAGTTTATAAGTTCAAAAAAATGTATTACCTTTGCCGAATCTTACGGCGTGATGCGCACGACTCTCCATGTCTGAGCGCCGCAGGAAAACAAATTATGAATCAATCAATCAAATTTATGTCTAATTTTTTCTAAGTATGAAAAAGCTGTTTCTATTACTTCTGGCAGTACTTTCAATTGGATTGTGTGCGTCGGCGCAGACGCGTACCGTCCGTGGTATTGTCGTAGACGCTGAGACTCAGGAAGAGCTCATCGGAGCGTCGGTAACGGCAGGACCTAACGTCGGTGTCACAACTGATGCCGCCGGTGAATTCTCAATCAAGGTTCCTGAAGGTACAAAGACAATCAAGGTTTCTTATGTAGGCTACAAGACTCAACTTGTAGACGTTCCTGCTAAAGACCTTAAACTCTACGTTCAGCTCCGCTCTGACTCCGAGCTCCTCGGGGAAGTTATGGTAGTCGCTTACGGTACTCAGTCTAAGGCCTCATTTACAGGTTCTGCAGCTGTTATCGACGGTGCTGCTATCGAGAAGACTCAGGTTACCAACCCTCTCAACGCACTCTCCGGCCGTGTGACTGGTGTTCAGCTTTCTAACGCTTCGGGCGCGCCCGGTGCTTCTGACCCCACAATCCGCGTGCGTGGTTTCTCTTCAATCAATGCCGGCAACTCGCCTCTTATTATTGTAGACGGCTCTCCTTTCTCCGGCAGCATCGGTAACCTTAACACCAACGATATCGAGTCGATGACCGTCCTCAAAGACGCTGCTTCGGCTGCTCTCTACGGTGCGCGTGGTGCAAACGGTGTAATCCTTATCACCACCAAGCGTGCAAAACTCGGCGAAGCTACCGTAAGTGTAGACGCTAAGTGGGGCTACAACTCTCGCGGTGATCAGGACTATAAATATTTTAAAGACCCCCGCCACTACTACGAAGCAGTATACGGCGCGTTTTACAATTTCTATGCAAATGCTCCCGAACAGGGCGGCTCCGGTAAGGCCCTCAGACCCTCTAATGCAGAGGCAAATATAGATATGAGAGGAGGCCTTGTATATGACGTTTATACCCTTCCTTACGGTATGAATCATGTTGGTACTAACGGACGATTCAACCCCTACGGTACTGAAGGCTATATGAAGACATATATGGGTCAGGACTATTGGTTAACACCTGACAATGCTCTTGAAGAGGCTTACAAAGGCAGTCTCCGTCAGGAATACAATGTAAATATCTCACAGGGTACCGACAAGAGCAATATCATGGCTTCTGTAGGCTATCTCCGCAACGAAGGTATCGTTGTCGCTCCTTCTTCTTTCGAACGCTTCACCGCACGCGTATCTGCCGACTTCCAGGCTAAACCCTGGCTCAAGGTAGGTGCTAACGCCAACTATAGCCACGCTTCTACTGTTGCTATGGACCAGGAAGGTGTTTCCAACTCCGGTAGCAACATCTTCGCTTACGCAACTCAGATAGCTCCTATCTATCCTCTCTATATGCGCAATGGCGACAAGCAGATCATGGTAGACGAACTCGGTATCACCCGCTACGACTATGGTGCAACTCTTAATGGTGGCTATCGTCGTCCGGTATGGGTTGGTCAGAATGCATTCTCTGATGCTCTTCTCAACAATAACTCTTCCGACCGCAATATCTTCGGTGGTACAGTTTTCGGCGAAATCCGTTTCCTCAAGGACTTCAAGTTTACTTCGAACAACACTGTCAACGTAAACGAAAACCGCTCTACTGCGATGACCAACCCCTACTACGGTCAGATGGCTAATTCGCGTGGTATTATTCAGAAGGCTCACTCCCGCTACATGGACTACAACTACCAGCAGCTCCTTACCTGGAGTCCCAAGTTTGATGCTCACAGCATCGACGTGCTCGTAGGTCATGAATACTACAAACAGACTTATGCTTATCTTACTGGCGAGCGTCAGAATATGTTTGATTCTTCGAATCTTGAACTTGCCGGTGCTATTACAGCAGGTGGTGCTCCTTCTTCCTACACCTCAACGTACAATAGCGAAGGCTGGCTCGGTCGTGCTCAGTACAACTACGACAACCGCTACTTCGGTTCGTTCTCTTATCGTCGCGATGCTTCGAGCCGCTTCCACCCCAAACATCGCTGGGGTAACTTCTGGAGCCTTGGTGGTGCATGGCTCATCAGCCAGGAAGACTTCTTCAATGTTGATTGGGTAGACCTCCTCAAGCTCAAGGTATCTTACGGAGAGCAGGGTAATGATAACATCTCCGACTACCTCTACACCAATGTATATGACCTTACCGAATCTGACGGTGTTCCCTCAGTAATTCCTATCTCAAAGGGTAACGAAAACATTACTTGGGAAAAGAATGGTAACTTAAACGTAGGTCTCGAATTCAACCTCTTCAGCAGCCGCCTCAACGGTGAAATCAACGGTTTCTACCGTAAGACATCGGATATGCTCATGTACTTCTCACTCCCCGCATCTTCGGGCTTCATGGGATACTACGCAAATACAGGTAACGTGATGAATGCAGGTGTTGAACTTCAGGTAGACGGCGACATCATCCGCACCAACGACTTCCGTTGGAACCTCAACCTCAACTTCACCTACCTCAAGAACCGTATCACCAAGCTCCCCGCAGAGCGTAAGATTTCTTCTGTCGACGGTGTCCCCGGTTACTCAAGCAGCAACACATACTTCGGTGAAGGTATGCCTATGTTTACTTTCTACATGCCTGAGTATCTTGGTGTAGATCAGGAATCAGGTCTTCCCGTCTACGTGAAGAAAACCTATGATGATGAAGGTAACGAAACCGGTGAAAGAACTACCACTACCAAGTATTCAGAGGCTTCTAACTGTCTCGTAGGTTCTGCTCTCGCTCACGTTTTCGGTGGCTTCAACACCTCATTCGAGTACAAAGGCTTCGACCTCTCGGCTCAGTTCAACTACCAGATCGGTGGCAAGTCGCTTGATTCAGGCTATATGCAGATGATGGCTACTCCTACCAATACCGCAATGGGTAATTCACTCCACGCAGATATCCTCGATGCATGGTCACTGTCAAATAAAGGTAGCAACATCCCCCGCTACGTATACAACGACCTCCAGATCGCTTCTACTTCAAGCCGCTTCCTCACCGACGCTTCTTATCTTTCGCTCGAGAATATCAACTTCGGTTATACTCTCCCCGCGAATATCGTGAAGAAGCTCTACCTCAGCAAGCTCCGCGTTTACTTCGCGGCTGAGAATGTTTGGGTATGGTCCAAGCGTCAAGGTTTCGATCCCCGTCAGTCTTTCACCGGCGGTAGCAGCAATTCCTACAACGCATTCGTTCGCACTCTCTCGGGTGGTTTTACTGTAACATTCTAAAAATCGCTTTAAATGAAATCAATATATAAAGTCCTCGCAGCAGGAGCGCTTGTAGCTCCGCTGTTTACGAGCTGTATTGAAGAGCCTCTGCCGACCAATGCAGTTGTTCAGGAGCAGCTCAATGCCAATCCCGGTGCTTCTGATGCTCTGGTTGCCGGTATGCCCTCTCGTATGAATCAGATTACTCTGAGCTCGGAGTTCCACTTCGACTACGGTTATTCTTCGCTGATGCACGTCCGCGACGTAATGCTCGAAGATATGGCTGTTGACTACGCAGGCGGCTACGACTGGTACTCAAGCTGGAGCGCCAACGACGCTACATCTGACCGTTATATCACCACCCAGTTCATCTGGAACTATTTCTACGAGCAGATTCTTACTGCCAACATGGTTATCGGTGCTATCGATCACAATACAGAATTTGAGAGCCTTAAGGCTAATCTTGCCTATGGCTACGGCTATCGTGCCATGATGTATCTCGACGGAGCCCGCATGTACGAGTTCCTTCCCACAGAGCTCTTCCCCGATAATAAGAATGGCAACGGCAACGACGTTCTCGGTCTTACAATGGTGAAAGTTACTGAAGAGACTACTGAGGATGAGTATCGTAACAATCCCCGTCTGCCTCACGCAGAAATGCTCGAGTTTATTCTCTCTGACCTTGATAGCGCTGAGAAACTCCTCGACGGCAATACTGCAACCAATCCTTCGAAGACAATGCCGAGCCTCGCTGCAATCTATGGCTTCAAAGCTCGTGCTTATCTCTGGGATGCCTCCTATCAGGAAGAAGTGAATGAAGATGCCGCAGCAGCCAAGACCGCATATGAAAATGCAGCCAAGTATGCTCGCCTTGCAATCAACACTTCAGGTGCCAAGCCCCTCACTAAGGAAGAATGGCAGGATCGCTCAAGAGGTTTCAATGACGAAAGTTTCTCTTCATGGATTATGGCCGGTAAATACTCTTCTGAAGACGTTATCGTAACTGCCGGTGGTATCCGTACATTCCCCTCGTTCTGCTGCAACGAAGAAAACTTCGGTTATGCTGCTCCTGCACAGGGCGCTGTGACCATGATCGGTGCAAGCCTCTACAACAAAATCGATGACCGCGACTTCCGCAAACTCTCTTGGGTAGCTCCCGAATCATCTCCGTTGAGTGGTAAAGAGGCTTTCATCAACGATGATTTCAAAGAGATCCTCGCTCCCTATTGCTCGCTTAAGTTCCGTCCCGGTAACGGTAATACAGAGAACTTCATCGAAGGTGCTGCAATTGCATATCCTATTATGCGTGTTGAGGAAATGTATTTCATTGAGGCTGAAGCAACCGCTCACAATGATGCTGCAGCAGGTAACGCTCTTCTCAAGACTTTCATGCAGAATTACCGCTATTCAGCTTACAACAACAATTACAACACTACCCAGAATATTGTAAACGAAATCGTACTTCAGAAGCGTATAGAACTCTGGGGTGAAGGTCAGTCGTTCTTCGATGTAAAGCGTCTTAACTACTCTGTTATCCGCTTCTACAACGGTACTAACTTCAACACAGCGCTTAATACCTTCAATACAAACGGCCGCCCTGCATGGATGAACTTCGTGATCACCCGTCAGGAGACAACAAACAATTCAGGTGTAGCCAGCTACAACTCTCCCTCACCCGAAGGTCTCTATACTCCTATTCGTTAATAGTAAGGTCAAAAAACTATGAAATTTAACAAAATATTTTCGATACTTTCCTGCGTGGCTCTTATGTTGGCCGCCTGGAGCTGTAACGACGAAATGAAGTACGAGCCCGCACCCGAATGGGACGGCTACAATGTGTACTTCGCTTCACAGGACTACAAAACGCAGGTTGTGTTAGTTCAGGACCAGTCCGAATTCCTTGTTCCTGTATATCGTCTTGAAAAAGAGGAACTCACCGTAACTCTTTCTGCAACTGTAACTGCTGATAAGGAATATGCCGACGTCAATATCTTCACTCTGCCTACTTCTGTAACTTTCGATGAGGGTGCTACTATGACCTCAATCAAGGTTGGTGTAGACTTTGCTAAAGTGGAGCCCAGCGTTACCTACACTATAGTCTATACTATCGACGATGAGTTTACTACACCCTACGGAAACTCTCAGATTTTCCTTAATGTAAGCTACGCTCCCTGGTCTAATTTCGAACCCGTATCAAAAAACCACGAATACGGCGGTGGTACACTCTCTGCCTTCGGCTTCTCCGACGACGAGATTACAGTTTACTATCAGGAGTCTCTTATCGCACCCCTCATCCGCTATCAGTTCGGTGACTATGGCTGTCCCGATCTTAATCCGGATGAAGACGAATGGACTTGGGTTGTGAACGGATACAACTTCACCTTTGTCCGCGATACTAACACCAATTCTGTGACAATGGAGCCCAGCCCCACAGGCGACACCGGCTCATTCGGTACTATGCTCTACGTATCCGATGTTTACACATGGGCAGTTGCACATCCCGACCTTGCAGTTCTTTCAGGTATCGATAATCCTGAAGCTTTCGCAAATGCTTCATATTTTGATCCGAGAACAGGTGTCTTCGAGATCGCAATGGTTTACTATATCGAAGGCTCTACTCCCAGGCTTATTACAAGCGCTTACGAATACTACTATCTCCCCGGCTACACCGAATACATTCTTGAACTCAAGAAAGTAGGTAGCTTCGTAGATAATAGCGGTGCCGAGCAGGTTGTGATCAGCGCTTATAAGAACGAAGAAGTTGCGTCTTTCTCGTACGCTCTCTACAACGGAACTCTTTCATCCGCAGAGGAAAACGACGGATATCAGGCTATCGCCGCCAATCCCGAGAACTCTATCACAGACACTCAGGCAAACATCGCTCTCTCTCTTGAAGAAGAAGGTGCATACACTCTTCTCGCTGTAGGCTTCGATGCTGCGGGTGACGCTGTAGTTACTGCCAAGTGCGAATTCACTTATGAATCAGTATCCAAACCCTCTGAGTTCGAACCCCTGGGCAAAGCTCTCTATACCGACGGTTTCCTCTATCCCTACTATGGCGGCAACCTCGGTGGTACAACATGGGAAGTTGAGGTTGAGCAGCACAAGACTCAGCCCGGTATCATTCGCCTCGTTAATCCCTACAACTCTCTCTATTGGGATGAAGGTCATGCAGACTGGGATCTCACCGGTAACTACTACATCACCATCAATATGGAGGTTGAAGACCAGGTTTATATCTACGAAAGCAAGCTCGGTATCGAACTTCATCCTAACGACGGTCCTATCTGGGTATCTTCTCTGGCATACGACTCTATGATGAATGGTACTGAAGACCAGCGAATGACCGCAGAAGAATGTGCAGAGTACGGACTCTTCGGTAAGATTGAAGACGGCTATATCACATTCCCCGGTTGTGCTCTTCTCACTGCATTCGGTGATGCTAACGCTGCTGCCGGTCAATGGTACTATGCTAATATCGATATGGACCTTATGGCAGCGGATGGTGATAAAATCGTACTTGCCAACCAGCTCAAGAGCACTGGTTGGTTCGAACTTGACCTTTCAGACATCTACAATGTAGCAAAGGCCAAGAAGCACGCTCCCGCCAAGCATACAGCAACCAAGGCTATCGACCGCAACGTAGCCAAATATAACGGTCGCGGTGCCGCTGTCAAGACTATCTCAGGCAAAGAACTTATGATGTACAACGCTAAGCACGGCGTGAATTTCTCTCGATAAGTTCAGGCTAAAATAAACTCTATGTCGCCCTCGGATTCTTATCCGGGGGCGATGTTTATGTATGCGTCGGAGCATATAAAAAATGCAAAAAAACGCTTTTGAATAGTCTGTCGGCGGCTTTTGGTTTGGTGCATATTGAATTATTTTGTAATTTTGCTATTCAATATGCAATAATTCAATCATTATTATGAAAAAATACCTGCTTTCCCTCTCCCTTGTCGCCGGCATTTCAGTCGTCGGTATGGCCCAGGCCGTACTCGATGCGCCTGCGGCACAGATTCTTGCACAAAGCCGACTTGAACAGTCGCCGGCTTCGCGCGCAGGAAATGAAACCTACGTAAAAGTATCCGATACCTCGCAGCAATCAGTATATATCATCACCTTTAAGGGCGAAGGCTCCGCTCAGCAACTCGCTGCAGCGGGCTTCGAAGTGGTAGACGCCATTGGCAATATGGCCCTTGTCAAGCTCAATGGCGAGGAACTCCTGAAAGTTGCGGGAATGGAAGGTATTGCATCCATCGCACTCGACTATCAGCTCAAGCCCCTGCTTGATTCAGCACGTGCAACTACAGGTGTTGACGCGGCTCAGGCCGGAACTGAACTCGACAAGGCTTATACCGGAAAAGGTGTACTGGTAGGTATGCTCGACGGTGGATTTGACGTTCATCATACCGCCTTCAATGACGAATCGGGTAAATCGCGAATTTCTCGTCTTTGGGTGCTGACAGGTGCAAACAGCAGTATCCAGACTTTCGCAACTCCCGAAGAAATCAACGCATATACAACCGACCGTTCCGATAGTTCTCATGGTACTCACGTGCTCGGCATTGCTGCAGGCTCAAAGCCCGGCAAAGGTAAGCAAGCGTCGATCAATCCTCGTACAGGAAAACTCATGACCTCATCTACCAGCCAGATTCCTTATCACGGTGTTGCTTACGATGCTGTTCTTGCACCTTGTATCGGTACTTTCGAGAATAATAATACTTCTGTTGCTGCCGGTATAATTTCGGACTACGCTGATGAGGTCGGAATGCCCGTGGTGATGAATATGTCGCTCGGTAACAATATCGGTCCGCACGACGGCACTGCTGCTCAGAACCGTTATATTGCGGAATATGGCAAAAAAATGATTATCTGTATATCTGCAGGTAATGAGGGTGGCGATCCTGTATCGCTTCACAAGGACTTCAAGGCCGGAGATCTGTCGCTGAAGACCTCCTTCAGAAACCCCTCGGCAACTATCGTTGATATGTGGGGCGGTGATTCAACACCTTTCAATGTTTCTCTGATAGGTGTTGATAAGACAACCGGTTCGGTTGTGTTTACATATAAGTTTACTGAGTCTTCAATCCTGACCGGCAGCGGTTATAACAATCCCTCCTATGTTCACGCCCCGGACTTTGATGCGTACTTCGGAGCCGGTGGCGCAATTGTGGCCACTATAAACACAGACCCTGTAAACAACCGCTACAATGCATATTTTAATGTTATGCTTGCGTCGGGCGCTTCCTCCGCTAACGTTGTACCTGCATTCCTTGTAGAAGGAACTGCCGGCAAGTGTGTGGACGTATATAGTGGCGACGGTCTTACCTCCTACTCTATCCCCGGTCTCACAGGTGGCAATGCAGAGATGTCGATCAATAATCTTGCCTGTGGCGACAATGTTATCTGCGTAGGTGCACATAACAATCGCAGTCAGATTCCCTGCTTCAGCGGTATTCTGAATACTAATACTGTAGTAGGAGACATCGCTTATTTCTCCTCTTACGGCAAGCTTCCCAACGGTTCCACACTGCCTCATATCACAGCTCCCGGTCAGGGAATTATATCTTCATACAGCAACTACTATGTAGATGCTACAAATTCGGCAAAGTCTGCCACCGCAGAGATTCCCGGAACATCACCTACAGGGGCAGCTCGTACAAGCTATTGGGGTGAAATGTCGGGCACATCCATGTCGTCGCCCTTTGTTGCCGGTGTGTGCGCTCTCTGGCTGCAGGCCGACCCCACTCTTACCGTTGATGAGGTTAAGGCTATCATGAAGGAGACTGCCGACCAGGATGAATTCACCAAGGCTGCTCCTCACCGCTTCGGCTACGGCAAAATCAATGCTCTCGCAGGTCTTAAGCGAATCCTCGGCCTCGGTTCTGTGACCGGCGTCAAGACCGACAGCGAAATCCTTGTGAATACTCTCGCCGACGGTACTTTCGATATCTTCGCTCCCGGTGCTTCTACTCTCAAAGCCGAACTCTTCGGCCTCAGCGGCGCCCTCGCTGCAAGCACCTCCGCTTCGGGCGAAAGCCTCACCCTTGCCAAGGACGCTGCCGCTCCCGGCGTGTATGTGCTCCGCGTGACCACCGACTCGGGCGCTACCGCTACTCGCAAGGTGATTGTGAAGTAAATCCTCCCTTTCAGATATACATAAAAAATGAACGCTACTCTCTCGGGGCAGCGTTCATTTTTTATGATATATATATGATATATATAAGGAATCAGATAGAGAGGCGACGGAGCGTGCTGAGGAGCTCGCGGTTGATAGGCTTGTCGTTCTTGATAGCCTTCGAGAAGGGTACGTACACGATTTCGTCGTTCTTGATGCCGATCATCACGTTGCGCTGGTCTTCCATAAGGGCGTCGATAGCGGCTGCACCCATGCGTGATGCGAGGATGCGGTCGTGAGCAGTGGGCGAACCGCCGCGCTGGAGGTGTCCGAGTATAGATACGCGCACGTCGTAGCCGGGGTACTCGTTCTTCACGCGCTCTGCCAGACCCATAGCGCCGCCTGTCACGGGGCTCTCGGCCACGAGAACTATCGAGGAGTTCTTGCTCTTGCGGAAACCGTTCTGGATGAGTTCGGCAAGCTGGTCGACCTCGGTAGAGATTTCGGGGATAATCGCAGCTTCGGCACCCGATGCTATTGCGCCGTTGAGGGCGAGGAAGCCGGCGTCGCGACCCATTACTTCGATGAAGAAGAGGCGTTCGTGGCTGGTGGCGGTGTCGCGGATTTTATCGACACATTCCATAATGGTGTTGAGAGCGGTGTCGTAGCCTATGGTGGTGTCGGTGCCGTAGAGGTCGTTGTCGATAGTGCCGGGGAGGCCGATTATCGGGAAATTGAACTCGTTGGCGAAGATGCGCGCACCGGTGAGCGAGCCGTCGCCGCCGATTACTACGAGGGCGTCGATTTCGTGACGCTTGATGACGTCGTAAGCGAGCTGACGACCTTCGGGAGTCTGGAATTCCTTGCAACGGGCAGTCTTGAGGATAGTTCCGCCCTGCTGTATGATGTTTGATACGTTCTGAGTGTGGAAGTCGACGATTTCATCGGTTATGAGACCGCGGTATCCGCGGTATATACCTTTGACCTTAAGGCCGCTGAAGATAGCCGCGCGTGTGACCGCACGGATGGCGGCGTTCATACCGGGAGCATCGCCTCCCGAGGTGAGTATGCCTACGCACTTAATTTCTGCCATGATTGTATATTATACTGAGTTTTTGTTCAAGTAGCAAAGTTAGTTATTTTTTGTCTTATGCCAATCGAATCGGCACTCATTTTTTTCGGGAGCAATGAAATAAATGCGGAATTATTTCAGTAATTCAAAACATAGTCGTAACTTTGCGAATTCAAAGGTATATCCGTTAATCAATTCAATATAGGATGGAATCACGTAAACTGAAAATCCGCGACTTGACGCTGCGCGACGGCCAGCAGTCGCTCTTTGCAACCCGTCTCAGCCAGTCAGAAATCGACAAGCTCCTCCCTTACTACGAGAATGCCGGCTTCTATATCATGGAAGTATGGGGCGGTGCAGTACCCGACTCAGTGATGCGCTATCTCGACGAATCTCCCTGGGATCGTCTCCGCATCATTTCGAAGGCTATGAAGGGTAAGTCGCTTCTGTCGGCTCTCTCCCGCGGCCGAAATCTCTTCGGCTACGTGCCTTATCCCGATACCGTTCTCGAGGGATTCTACAAGGAGGCTATCGCTAACGGCCTCAATGTGATGCGTATCTTCGACGCGCTCAATGATATCGACAATGTGAAGGAGTCGATCCGCCTCATCAACCAGCTCGGCGGTATTGCCGACGGCGCTGTGTGCTACACTGTCGACCCCAAGAATGAAGAACCTGCCGAAAAGCCCGGTTTCTTCGCCCGTCTGTTCGGCAAGAAGGCTGCTGAGCCCGAGAAGATTTTCACCGACGAATACTTTGTAAACAAGGCTCTCGAAATGGAGCGTCTCGGTGCTAAAATCATCACTCTCAAAGATATGGCAGGTCTTGTAAATCCTCTCCGCGCTGCCGCTATCATCTCGAAGCTCAAGGCTGTGCTCAAGGTTCCTGTCGACTTCCACACCCACTGTACTCCCGGCTACGGTCTTGCATCGTGCCTCATGGCTATCCTCAACGGCGTAGACATCCTCGACACCAACATCTGGTGGTTCAGCGGCGGCTCTGCTGCTCCCGCTCTCGAGCTTATCTACATCTTCTGTAAGAAACTCGGCATCGAGGTTGAGGCCAATATGGAAGCTGTAGGCGAAATCCGCGAGCGCCTTCTCGCTGCCCGCGAATCGCTCAAGGCATTCGACCTCGGCAAGCTCCAGAAGCCTTTCGACCCCCTCAAGGATACTCTGCCCGCAGATGTGGACGCTCTCTTCGACAAGGCTATCGCTGCTGCAAAGGCTCTCGACGAAGCTGCTCTTCTCGACGCATGCCACGCTATCGAGGCATACTTCGGTTTCCCCAAGCCCAACGAGATTGTGAAGAATGCCGAGGTTCCCGGCGGTATGTACTCCAACATGGTGGCCCAGCTCAAGGCTCTCGGTGCAAGCGACCTCCTCGACGACGCTATGCGTCTTATCCCCATGGTTCGCCGCGACGCAGGTCTTGTACCTCTGGTAACTCCTACCAGCCAGATTGTAGGCTCGCAGGCTGTGTCTGTAGCCCTCGACCGCAAGAAAGGTCAGCCCGACTACTCCAATCCTTCGAACCAGTTCATCAGCCTCGTAAAGGGTGAATACGGCCACACTCCCGTGCCTGTCGACCCCGCTTTCCGCGAGAAACTCACCGGCAGCCCCGTTGAGAAACCCTACGATGTAGCTTCGTACAAGAAGCCCGCAAACCCCAAACTCGACGAATTCGGCGGTGTGCCTCTGGCTTCGAACAACGAAGAGGAACTCCTCCTCGAACTCCTTCCCACCGTTGCCAACACTTTCCTCCGCAAGCGTCGCCAGGAAGAGTATGAGGCAAAGCATGCCGCTGAGGCTCCCGCTGCCGCAGAGGTTAAGGAAGAACCCAAGGCTCCCCAGGAACCTATCACCGGCCCGACACTCCGCGCTCCTATGGGCGGTCGCATTATCAGTGTCGACGTAAAGCCCGGCGACAAGGTATCGAAAGGCAAGCTCCTCCTCGTGTATGAAGCAATGAAAATGGAAAATGACGTGGAAGCTGAAGGCGATGCTACAGTAAAGCGCGTATTCGTGCAGCCCGGCGAAGTGGTTTACACCGACGCCGTCCTCATCGAATTTGAATAATCCGATTTTCACTCTATAATACGCGCCCCCGGTAAGCGATGCTTTCCGGGGGCGCGGTGTATTTATTGCGAGTTCCGATTATTCGGGGAGCGCGAGGGTGCCTTCGGGAGTGATGACAATTTTCTTGTCGCGGTAGAGGTGTCCTACGGCTTTCTTGAAGTCTTTCTTCGAGCAGGAGAATATCATCTCGATTACCTCGGGGGCAGTCTTGTCGCCTACCGGGGCGGCGCCGGCCTGAGCGAGGTGGGCGAGGATGCGTTCGCCAAGCTCGTCCTGACGTTTGCGGGCCTTGTCGTTGAGAGTCAGGTCGATTTTGCCGTCGGGGCGCACCTGCTTTACAAAGGCTGTTACGGTCTCTTCAAGCTCTATCGGGCGGAAGATTTCGTTGGCGTATATTATGCCGCGGTGGAGATTGTCTACTATCACCTTGTAGCCGATTGGCGTGTGCTCTACTACGAGCGCAGATACTTTCTGTCCCGGACGGTAGTCGGGATAGGCGTTGCCGAGAAATTTCTCTACTTTGGCCGATGCCACTACGCGGTTGGAGGTCTTGTCGACGTAGACATACACGAGGTATATGCCGCCGCGACGCATCTTTACTTTCTGCTCGCTGTAGGGCACGAGGAGGTCTTTGGGCAGGCCCCAGTCCATGAATGCGCCTACGTCGTTCACGGCATTCACGCTTAGAAATGCAAATTCGCCTACTGTTGCGTAGGGGTGCTCGGTTACGGCCACGGGACGGTCGTCCGAGTCATTGTATACGAATACTTCGAGCTGCTGCCCGACTTCATGTTCTTCGGGGAGGTAGCGTGCCGGAAGGAGGACTTCTTCGTCTTCTCCGGGGCGTGAGAGATATGCACCGAAATCTACCAATCGGCGTATCTCCATTGTCTGATATTTTCCTAATTCTATCATCTATCGAGTGATTTTTAGAGTGCTTCGGGAGTAAATGCACTCTTAGGTTACAAAGTAACGATTTTTATTTCGTCTGACAAGCGAAAAATGCTTAAATTTGCATACAGCTTATATACATTACAACATTTAACATACCCGATTGTTTCAACTGATATGGAAAGTGACGGCATCCAACTGATATTGAAATATTTTCCCAATCTGAGCGATGAGCAGCGCAAGGCTTTCGAAGCTCTTGAGGCTCTCTACACGGAGTGGAATTCGCGCATCAACGTGATATCGCGCGCCGATACCGGCAATCTCTATTGCCGACACGTGCTCCATTCGCTCGCTTTGGCAGCCTTCTTCGGCGAACTCGAAGAGGGCACGACGATGCTGGACCTCGGCACCGGCGGCGGATTCCCCGGTATCCCCCTGGCTATCTTCTACCCGCAGTGCCGCTTCCACCTTGTGGACCGCATCGGCAAGAAGATACGCGTAGCGTCGGAAATTGCGGCTGCCATAGGGCTGAAGAATGTCACATTCCACCACGGCGATTCGGGCGAGTGCCACGATAAGTACGACTATGTGGTGAGTCGTGCGGTGATGTCGCTCGACGGTCTTATCAAGGCTTGCGCCAAGAATATCGACCTCGCGAGTCCTCGTGTCAACCGCTATTCTCCCGGCCTCGTGTGCCTTAAAGGCGGCGATCTCGCCGACGAAATCAAGGCGGTGCGTCGCCCCGTAATCGAACTGCCCATTAATGAGTTTTTCAACGAGCCTTTCTTCGATACAAAGGAGATAGTCTACGTTCCATTCGGTAAACGTTAAGTGATAAGTAAGTCATGAAAATTATTTTATATCACTCTTTGAGTAGTTGTGGCAATCTTCGTGCTTACTCATCAGTCGTTATGGAGCCCCATAACTCCTTCTTCGCAAGTACGAATCTCGCTCATAACTACTTCAAATTTTAATATAAACTAATTTACAAGACTTACTTATGATAAAAGTTAAGCAATTCGTATTCAATCCGTTCGGAGTAAATACATATGTGGTGTGGGATTCGACCACCCGCGAAGCCCTCGTGGTTGACCCCGGCATGACCTCGGCTGCCGAGACTCAGGAATTTGACAAGTATATAAGCGATAATGAACTGACGGTCAAGCAGATTGTCAATACTCACCTTCACCTCGACCATTGCTTCGGCGACAACTATGTGCGCGACCGCTACGGCGTGAAAGTGTCGGCGAATGTGGCTGATGCTCCGCTTGGCGAAGGCCTTGGCATGCAGGCGCGTAACTTCGGCATGATTCTTCCTGCCGGCGCCGACAAGGGCGTGACTATCGACGTGCCTCTCAAAGAAGGCGACGTGATAACTTTCGGCGATGAGAAAATGTATGTTATCGAAGTTGCCGGCCATTCGCCCGGTGGTATCGCATTGTATTGTCCTACAGGGTCTTTCGCAATAGTTGGCGACAGCATCTTCCGAGGCTCTATAGGCCGAACCGACCTCCCCGGCGGCGATCATGCCACCCTCATAGCAAATCTGCGCAACAAGATTTTGACTCTTCCCGACGGCACCCGTCTGCTCCCCGGTCACAACGGCTCCACTACCGTGGCCGACGAAAAAGCCACAAATCCGTTCGTCCGCTAAGCCTGCTTTCACATCTTTCGTACATAAAATGTGGGTGTAATCACATTATTCGTACATAAAATGTGATTGTACACACACTTTTCGTACATAAAATGTGATTGAGGCTCTTGCTTTTCTTGTTTTTATGTGTAACTTTGCACACATAAAGTATTTGATATGGAAAGATTTGCAATAAAAGACCTCTTGAAATGGAAGGAATCGGCCCGACGCAAGCCCCTGATAATAGAAGGTGCGCGTCAGGTGGGAAAGACATGGCTCGTCAAGGAGTTTGCCTCGCGCTACTACGACAATATCGCCTATGTCAATTTTGAGGAACAGATATTTCTGCGGTCTCTTTTTGCAACCGACTTCAATGCTGAAAGAATCTTAGACGCAATCAGTGCGGCTACGCACACTACCATAGTTCCCGGCAAAACGCTGATATTTCTTGATGAAATTCAGGAGGCCGAGAATGGCATAACGTCGTTGAAGTATTTCCGCGAAAATGCTCCAGACCAACATATTATAGCAGCCGGAAGTCTTCTGGGTCTTGAACTCCACAAGCAGTCGTCGTTCCCGGTAGGAAAGGTGCAGTTCCTCACGCTACGGCCGATGTGCTATCTCGAATTCCTCGCAGCAGTGGGGGAGGAGCGCCTTGTCGGATTTATTTCGGAGGGAGATTGGAAGAATATCAACATGTTTGCTCCGCGACTGCGTGAATTGCTGAAGCAGTACTACTATGTGGGCGGTATGCCCGAAGCAGTGCTTGAATTCAGCCGTAGCCGCGATTGGGCCGAAGTGCGTGAAATTCAGAACGAAATACTCAAGAGCTACGATTTCGATTTCTCAAAGCATGCCCCCTCGGAAATCGTTCCCCGCATCAGAATGTTGTGGAATTCGTTGCCGTCTCAGCTCAGTAAGGAAAACCGCAAGTTTATCTATGGGCTTGTCAAGGAAGGTGCCCGTGCGAGAGAGTATGAAATTGCACTCCAATGGCTCTTGGACGGAGGCCTTATACATAAGGTGTCGGATGTGTCGGCTCCGCGTATCCCGCTGAAAAGTTATGAAGATAAGAGCGCATTCAAATTATTTGCTCTTGATATCGGCCTGCTCGGAGCTATGTGCGGCCTTGACTCGGCCACTATTGTGGAGGGAAATCGTATCTTCACCGAATTTAAGGGTGCTCTCACAGAGCAATATGTGCTCCAGGAGTTGCTTTTGCGCTATGAGCCGTACTATTATGCAAAGGCCAACAGCAGGCTTGAGATTGACTTCCTCATACAGCGCAATGAAGAGGTGATACCCATTGAAGTTAAAGCCGAAGAGAATCTTAAAGCTAAGAGCCTCAGGCAATTTGTGACCGATAATTCTACAGCCACGGCCTATCGCGTGTCGATGTCGGACTATAGGGCAGAGGAATGGATGACAAACATTCCGCTCTACGCTGTGTCGACAATATGATTTTTACTTAAAAAGCTCCTGAGCTTTTACGGGATTGAGGCCGAGCTTGACTGCGCGGTCGGCATCGGCGTGTGCCTGGTCGAGAATGTAGCGGTCGCGGTTGAGCATCGCGCGATAGTAGTAGAGCTCGGGGTCGTCGGGGAACTGTTCCAGACCTTCGGCGAGTGTTGCCGAGGCATCGGAGAGGCGTTCTTCGGCAAGCTGACATCCTGCGAGAGCGGCGTAGTATTCGGCTGAGGGTTCGGCTTTTATCAGTCGCTCGTAGTAGGGGATTGCCTGGCGGTTGCGCTGAGTGAGGGCGTAGAGAGCCGAGAGTGCTATGGCCGTATCGGTGCCGTCGGGGTCTTGCGAGGCGAGCACGGCGAAATCTTTTTCTGCAGTGTCGAGTTGGCCCGAGTAGAGGGCAATTGTGCCGTGGTAGAAGCGGGCGTCGAGATTGAGAGAGTCCACTTCAAGCACTGCGCCGAAATCTTCCATTGCCTCTTTGTCGCGGCCTGCTTTCAGGAGCACGCGGGCGCGGTTGGCGCGGACTATACGCATTGCCGGAGCAAGCTTATGCGCTTCGTTGAGGGTGGCGAGGGCGAGGGAGTCCTGCCCCATGAAGCTGTAAATCATGCCGAGATTCGACATGAGAAGTATGTTTTCCGACGACTCCGGGCGAATCGACATTGCGTCGACAAGTCGGGCGGCGGCTTCTTCAAAGTTGCCGTCGGCTATAGCCTTGTCGGCCTGCCCGCAGAGCAGGAAGTAGGGGTCTTCTTCATCGTCGGGCACAGGGTTGGCCGCACGCATGGCAAAACCGCCGAGGAGCAGGAGGGCGGCGAGGCATAGGAGGAGTGAGGGGCGTTTCATTTCACCTTCTTTTTGTCGGGTTCGGGCGCGAATTTATTAGGATAGGCAATCTTTATACGCTTGTGCGTGAGTGCCCATATAATAAGGAAGACGCCGAGAAGCACGAAGGGGATACTGAGGAGCTGGCCCATGTTGTACTTCATGGTGGCTTCGAAAGCAACCTGATCGTTCTTGATAAACTCGATGAGGAATCGTGTGCCGAAAGTGCCTACGAGGAAGGTGCCGAAGAGGAGTCCGGGACGTTCGCCTGCATTGCGGCGCCAGTACATATACATCATAAGGCCGAAGAGTGCGAGGTAGCAGAGCGCTTCGTAGATCTGGGTGGGATGACAGGCTACGCCCTCGTACATGGCATGCCACTCTGCCGAGCGAACAAACTTGAAGCCCCAGGGGAGGGTAGTGGCGTGGCCGAAAATCTCCGAGTTCATGAGGTTGCCGATGCGTATGAGGCAGCCAACGAGCGCTATAGCCACCGTCAGACGGTCGAATGTCCAGAGCGGGTTGCGCTTGGTGGTGAATATCGAGTAGAGAATCACCGCTATGATAATGCCGATGGCACCGCCGTGGCTGGCAAGACCGCCCTCCCACGTGGCGAGGATTTTCCAGGGGTGAGCGCTGTAGTAGTCCCATTGATAGAAGAATACGTGTCCGAGACGGGCTCCGACTATCGTAGCCACACCTACATATATAAGGAGGATGCTCATCCAGCTTTCGGGAGCTCCCTCGCGCTTGTACATTTTCGCCACCACGTTGAATCCGAGCCAAAATCCTATTGCGAACATCAGTCCATACCAGCGTATGGTTATGAAACTGTCGATGAGTGCCGGGTTTACATCCCAGGTGATGTATTCTGCTATCATTTTGTCTGTTGTGTTTTATCCTTTTTGAAATGTTCTGAAGTAATCTTGCGCACCTTGGGGCTGAGAGCCAGCACGGCAATCATGGTGGGTATAGCCATGAGCGCGTAGAAAAGGTCGCAGGCTCCGACTGCCGCCTCAAGAGGTACTACGGCGAAAACCACCAGCGAGGCGAGGAAGAACCACGAATAATATTTGGCCCTGCGTGTGCCGAAGAGGTAGCTCGCGCAGGTGGTGCCGTAGAACGAGTAGGAGAACATCGAAGACATGGCGAAGCATATAACGATGCACATGAGCAGGATGTCGCCGGCGGGGATGCCTTTCGAGAATGCCTGCATTGCCACGGCGAGACCCTGCACGCCCTCAACGTTGATATCTCCGCAGAGAAGTATGGCGATAGCGGTGAGTGTGCATACGAGGCCGGAGTCGATGCTCGGTCCGAGCATGGCTACGAGGCCTTCGCGGACGGGATTGTCGTTTTTCGATGCGCCGTGCATTATCGATGCCGTGCCGATGCCCGCGTCATTTACCAGAGCGGCGCGGCGTGCTCCTATTATGGCTATGCCTACGAGGGCTCCGAAGCCTGCCCTGAGATTGAACGCTTCAGTAAAGATGCTGCGGAATACGCCCGGCACGCCGTGTATGTTGGTGATGATGATGTAGAGCACCATTACGAAATAGAGACCCACCATGAAGGGAACCATTACCGTGGCCACACTTGCAATGCGTCGGATGCCTCCGAGAATCACTATTGCCACAATAGTGGCTACCGCACAGCCGAAGAGGAGGCGGAAAGTGTGTACGTTGTCGAGTCCTATCACGCTGCCTGCCGCGCTCAGGAAATCGCTGCCTTCGAGGCCTTGGGGCGTGGTAAATGTGGCCATGAAAGCCTCCGTAAGCTGATTAGAGTTCATTATGCACATCGTGCCGAAAAGTCCGGCGATAGCGAAGAAGCGGGCCAGCGGCTTCCACTTCATGCCCAGACCTTGCTCGATGATGTGCATCGGACCGCCCTGCGACGCCCCTGTATCGTCTTTTCCGCGATACATGATTGCGAGGACGCCTTCGTGGTATTTCGTGGCCATGCCCACGAGGGCGCTCACCCACATCCAGAATATCGCTCCCGGACCTCCGAGAACGAGCGCGATAGCCACGCCGGCAATGTTGCCGAGGCCGATTGTGGCGGCGACTACCGATGCAAGTGCTTGAACTGATGATATCTGGCCGTCCTGCTTGCCCTTATCAGGCTTTCGGCGCAGCTCGGCGAGAGCTGCCGGAAGGCGACGCACAGATACAAATCCCGATGTTATAAAGAGATAAAGGCCACCACCGATAAGCAGGAAGAAGAGCGGGTATCCTCCGAGAACGTCGGCGGCATCGATTATAAATTGTCCTATTTTGTCCAGCATAGGGTGCAAAGTTACTACTTTTCGAGCGTATTGCTAAGCGTCGGTTGCACAATATTTGTTAAGAGTGCCGGGACTACGGTGGTGGGCACAAAAAAAATCGGCTGTCTCCCGACAACCGACAATCTTTAACCTTAAATCTAATACCATGAAAAAACACAGTGCAAAATCAGTAATTATGCTTTTCTAACACAGTAAGCCGTGAAAATGTTTAACACCGTAGAGTGAATTAACTTAGTTTAACATAGACTTTCTTGAAAAATGGCTAAATTCGCACTCCGAAACACCAATTATCATCACAAGGCTTTAGGCTACTGCAATGAGAACAAGAATATTAGTAATTGACGACGAAGAAGCACTGTGCGAAATCCTTAAGTTTAACCTTGAGAAGGAGGGCTACGATGTGGAGTGCTCCTATAGTGCCGAAGAGGCTCTTGACCGCGACGATCTCGAGACCTTCTCACTCTTTATGGTCGACATCATGATGGATAAGCTCAGCGGCTTTGATTTTGCCAACAGAGTACGTAATGTTACTGCTACAGAGAATACTCCGATATTGTTCTGCTCCGCTCTTTCTGACGAAGACTGTGTAGTCAAGGGCTTGAATATCGGTGCCGACGATTATGTGACCAAGCCGTTCAAAATCGGTGAGGTGCTCGCTCGAGTAAGAGCCGTCCTGCGCCGCGCTGACGCTGCTCAGAAACGCTCGGCAGCCGATGTCATCGAGCAACAGTCGATCTACGAACCCGACATTGTCTTCAAATCGCTCCGAATCGACCGCAACAGCAAGGAAGTATATCTCGACAACGAACTCATCTCTCTTACACGCACCGAGTTTGATATTCTCCTATTCTTCCTCACTCACCGAAATAAAATTTATTCGCGAGAGGAAATTATCAAAAACGTTTGGGGCGATGACGTCGTCGTGACTGACCGAACTATCGATACAAATATAACCCGTCTCCGCAAGAAACTCGGCGACGGCGGTAAGTATATCGTAACGCGTCAGGGCTTCGGATATGGATTTAAAGAGACGTATTAGTTATCAGTGGCAGCTCTTCTTTCCGCTCGTCCTCACTCTGTGGGCCATTATTTTTGGCATGACATGGTGGATGGTGGAGAACGAAAAGAAGTTTCGCGAGGACTCTATGAAGGAGCAGCTCGGTCTTATCAACGAGCGAATCCTTGCTACATACCAGTCTGAACAGGACCCGCGAAGCTTTATCGACTTCGTGTGCCGCTACTATAAGTCAAATCCCAACTACGACCTTCTGCGTGTATCTGTGTACCAGAACGGTGAACAGATACGCTCGTGGGGCGAACCTATCGGCTTGTCGGAGACCGAGGCTGAGGTTGAACACGGCGTGACCCGTACGCCTGAGGTGAACCGCAGTCCTGAAGATGCAAATGCCGGCGACCGCTACTTCTTCTACGACAACCGCACCAGTGCCGACGGCGAAGTGACCGTGATAAGTATCCTACCGTTCGACCAGGATATCCGCAATGCCACAGCGCCTCGCTCGAGTCTCTACTGGATTGTGATTGCCCTTGCTATAGGTGTGACCGTGCTCTCTTACTTCTCGACAAGATATTTCGGACGCAATATAAAGATTCTACGAACGATTGCCGACAAGGCCGTGACCGACCCCAACTTTATACCGCCCATGGATTATCCCCACGACGAACTGGGCGATATCACCCGTCGAATAGCACAGATGTACAACGAGCGCTCGGCCGCCATGCAGCGTCAGAAGCGCGAGCATGCCGTGGCGCTGCACGCTATCGAAGAGAAAGCCAAGGCTAAACGTCAGCTCACCAATAATATAAATCACGAACTCCGTACGCCTATCGGAGTTGTGAAGGGCTACCTCGATACCATACTCGAAAACCCTGATATGGACGATACCTCGCGCACGCACTTCTTGCGCAAGGCCTCTGAGCACATCGACCGTCTCGTAAATCTTATTGCCGACGTTTCGGCTATCACACGTCTTGAGGACGGTGGCGAACTTATTGCTACCGAAGAACTTGACTATCACGACGTAGTATACACGATAGCCAACGATGTCGAAGAGTCGGGCGCTCTCGGCTCTATGACTTTCAGCTTTGACGTACCTCTCGACTGCAAGATAAACGGTAACTACAACCTCCTGTCGGGCATGCTCATAAACCTTGTAAAGAACGCCGGTCTGCACTCCAAAGGCACTCTCTGCGAGCTTGTTATGGTTAAAGAAGACGACAACTTCTACCACTTCGAGTTCCGTGATAACGGTACCGGCGTGGGCGAAGAACATCTCCCGCACCTATTCGACCGCTTCTATCGCGTCGATTCCGGCCGCTCGCGCAAGGCCGGCGGTACAGGTCTCGGACTCCCTATTGTCCGCAATACCGTGATAGCACATGGCGGCGATATCGTGGTCGAAAATCGTCCCGAGGGCGGTCTCGTATTCAAATTCACCCTCCCCAAATTCCGCACAAAGCACTGATACCTCCGCATGATAAAGTCTCTGCAATCTCTCCGCGGACTCTTTGCTGTCGGAATATTCACCAACCATTGCTTTAATTTCCTCGACTCGGATTTTATGCTGTGGTGCGGCGACTGCGGTGTGGCATTCTTCTTCATTCTCAGCGGTTTCGTGCTATCTCTCGGCTACTCGTCGCGGGTGCTTTCGCCTGCCTTCAACTATCGCGTCTACGCCGTCCGTCGTCTTATCCGATTCATGCCGCTGCATCTGTGCATACTGTGTATCTGTACATTGGCCGCGGTGCACACGCTTACGGCCATTGATTATCTGCACTGCATACCCGTGTTGCTTCTGTTGCAGTCGTGGAGCCCTAATCCCGATGTATTTCTCTGTGGTAATGCACCCTCGTGGGCACTTAGCGACCTGCTATTTTTCGCAGCTGTCTTTCCCTTGGTTATACACCTGCGCTCACGGTATCCTAAGCTGTTCTATATCTTTATAGGAGTGGTACTCATTGCTTATCCCCTTTATCTCTCTGCCGTATCCGAAGGACGGATGCTGTACTGTGTGTACATATTGCCGGCAGCGCGACTCATAGATTTTCTGCTCGGCATGCTTCTTGCCGATGGCTATACAGTCCTGAAAGACTGCTGCTTATCGTCGGTCAAAGTTAATATTTTACAGATTGTGGCTTTTGCAGTGCTTGCACTGGCCGTCGCCGCCTATGGCCACGTGTCGCCGGTGCTCGACCTTGCCTCGCTCTGGTGGGTTCCTGTCATGCTTATTATCGTAGTCTTTGCCCTTACCGACGGTCGCGGAATCCTCGGTCGCTTGCTCAAGCTCCGCCCGCTCGTCGTGTTAGGCGATTTCAGTTTTACGTTCTATCTCATTCACTTCCCTCTGTGCAGATTTCTGTTGCACATCTTCGCCCCGGAGTATCCGTCGCAAACGTGGATAGTACTCTTCTATCTCTGTTCTCTCGCCGTGACTCTTGCGCTATCCTGGGTTGTGTGGAGATATCTTGAGTGCCCCGCGAGCGATGCGCTCCTCCGCCGCTTTGCGCCGAAGAATCCCAAACCCTTTGTCAACGATACGCCCGAGTCGACTTAATTTAACTAATATTAAAGGTCACGACTTGGGTATCCGCGAAAAAGTGTATAACTTTGCAAACAATTAAAATACATGTTGTTGAGAGCTCGACCACCGCTAACGACGGGGAGTTGGGTTTCTTATTTTTTTTATGTTTGTAAAAAACTAAATACTGATAACCATGGCAATTACTTATATGACCAAAGAGGGCTATGACCGTAAGATGGAGGAAATTTCCTACCTCGAAACTGTAAAACGCCCCGAAATCAGCCGCGCTATCGCTGAAGCCCGCGATAAAGGCGACCTTTCTGAGAACGCTGAATACGATGCTGCTAAAGAGGCTCAGGGCCTTCTTGAAATGAAAATCGCTCAGCTCAAAGACCTCGTGGCAAACGCCCGCATCATCGACGAGAGCAAACTCTCTACCGACGAAGTTCAGCTCCTCAATAAGGTAACTATCAAAAACGTTGCTACCGGCGCTGTGGCCGAATACACTATCGTTGCCGACAGCGAAGCCGATATGAAGGCTAAGAAAATCGCTATCTCTACTCCTATCGCGCGCGGCCTCCTCGGCCACAAGAAAGGTGAGACCGTAGAGATTGCAATTCCCGCAGGAAAAGTGAAGTTCGAAATCGTTGATATCTCTATCTGATGCCCTCCATTTTCTCCCGTATAATCGCCGGCGAAATTCCGTGCTATAAGGTTGCCGAGGACGAAAAGAACTTCGCATTCCTCGACATCAATCCTCTTGCGCCCGGCCACACTCTGGTGGTGCCCAAGACCGAAACAGACTATATCTTCGACCTCTCCGAAGAAGACTATACTTCTCTCCAGCTCTTTGCCCGCCGTGTGGCAAAGGCTGTGGAGAAAGCCTGCCCTTGCAAGCGAATCGCTACCGCAGTGATAGGCCTTGAAGTGCCTCACGCGCACATCCACCTTGTGCCTATCAACAGCGAGGGCGACCTCGACTTCAAGCGCGCCAAGCTGCAGCTCCCAGCCGAAGAAATGTCGGCTGTCGCAGCAAAAATAGCCTCTAATATCGAATAATTCTATGAGAAACAACAGTATAGCCGTTGCTCTCCTTGCAGCTGCCGCAGTTGCCTGCTCGGGCCCAAAAGGCTGGGAGATAAAAGGCACCGTCGAAGGTCTTGAGGACGGCACATCTCTCGCAATCGAGGCCAATAACGCCGGCCGCTGGTACACACTCGACTCCGTAAAGGTAGACAAGGCCGGCAAATTCGATTACCGCTCGGGCGAAGCCGCTCCGTCGGCAGATATCCTGCGTGTGACGCTCCCCGGAAAGGGTAGCGTGTATTTCCCCGTAGAGGGTACTGACGCCGTTACGCTTGAGGCTACCGCCGCAACATTCGGTACCGGCCACCGCCTTTCGGGTACCGACCTCGCTGCGACTATCGGTGCCGTCGACAGTATTGTCGCCGCAACTCCCTCAATTCAGGACCTTCAGCGCAAGCTCACCGGCTTCATCCTCTCCGACACTACCGGCATCGTCGCTTTCTATACCGTAGGCAAGTCGGTAGACGGCCGCCCCGTATTCGACCCCGCCGAAAACTTCGGTAACCGCATCTATGGTGCTGCCGCTCAGGTGTATGCCCACTACAATCCTCTCGACCCGCACGGCGACGCCCTCAAAGCCGCCTACTTCGCAGGCCGTCAGGCCCTCGGCAAAGCTCCCGTGCCCGAAGAAACCGTCATCGAGGCCGAAGAAACCGGGGTAATAGAGATTGCACGCCACGACTACAAAGGTGAGCTCCGCTCTCTTGCAGAGACTGCGTCGAAAGGCAATGTAGTGCTGCTCAGCTTCACAGCCTACAATATCCCTGCATCGCCCGCTTACAATGCCATTCTCAACGATATCTACTCTCTCTACCACGACAAAGGCCTCGAAATCTATCAGATAGCTTTCGACCCCGACGAAGTGGAGTGGAAAGAAGCGGCCCGCAATCTCCCTTGGATAACAGTGTGGAACTCCGAGTCCGACGGGCAGAGCGTACTCGCAGCCTACAACGTAGGCGCGCTCCCCATGACCTTCATCATAGAGCGTAGCGGCGAGCTTGGCGAGCGAGTGATCGACCCCGCACAGCTCACAAAGGCAGTCGGAAAGAGATTCTGACACACACCAACTCGTAAACTAATCAGTTATACACAATACAACTTAGCCCATGAAAAAAACAATCTTTGCATTGCTTCCGGCTGCAGTTCTCGCTGTAGCTCCGTCTTGTACAAAGACAGAGGCTGCTCCCTCTGCCCAGGTCTTCTGGGAAGTGGAGAACCTCCCTGTGGACAGCACCGGCACTCAGGAATACCGCCAGGTGTACACCCTCACCGGTGACCTCCGCGGCGTTCAGCGCTTCTGCTTCAACCAGTTCTCTCGCAAGATGAATCTGCTTGAAGAGACCGACACTCTCATTGAGCTCCTCCCCGGCTACTACGCAATCGGCTCACCCCGCTTTGCCGACGCTACCGGTACCGACACACTGCGTTTTGAAATCGTCACCAAAGGTCTGCTCTCCTCTGTATGCTACGGCCCCGACGGCACCCACCTCGTGTATGCCGACGGTCACACTGCTCCCGTAGAACTTACCATCGCCGACATCACCGCAAACAAGTCGGGCTACTCCAACAGCGTGACCGACCGCATGCCCTACGGCGACGAGGTATTCGCTATCAACGAAAGCATCACACCCGAGGCTGCTGCCGGTGTCTACGATGTGATTCCTGCATTTAAAGAAGTGAGCCTCACAGGCGGCGAAAGCACCGTAAACCCCGCCGACGCTGAGTTCAAGCCCTTTGAAGGCGAAGGCTTTGCCGACGAATACCGCATCACCGTGGCAAACGGCAAGATGACCGTTGAAGCTCCCGAAAAACTCTGGAAGCAGCTCAAGCACCGCCTTACCCACTATTTCGGCGATAAGCCCGTCACTCTTCCCGACGCCGTTATCACCGACTGGCCCTCTTACCCCTATCGCGGCCTCATGATCGACATCGCGCGCAACTTCCAGACTCCCGAGGAAATGAACCGCGTGCTCGACATCATGGCTCTCTACGGCCTCAACACCCTGCACTTCCACCCCATCGACGATGAGGCATGGCGTGTAGAAATCGCTGCACTCCCCGAGCTCACCGAAATCGGCTCGAAGCGCGGCTACCTCCCCGAAGGCGAAACCGGCTACCTCCCCCAGATGTACACCGGCGACGGCAACCCCGAATCGACCACAACATCGGCCAACGGCTACTTCACCCGTGAGGACTACGTGAACATGCTCCGCCATGCAAACGAGCTCGGCATCACCGTTATCCCCGAAATTGAGGCTCCCGGCCACGCCCGCGCAGCTATCAAGGCTATGGAAGTACGTGCAGCACGCACCGGCGACAACTCGCTCCTCCTCCGCGAGCTCGACGATACCTCTGAATTTACTTCGGCTCAGGCATTCCACGACAACGTGATGAGCCCCGCTCTCGAAGGCCCGTACAAACTCTTCGACGTAGTTGTCGACGAATTTGTAGACATGCACAAAGAAGCAGGCGCACCCCTTGTAGCTATCCACATCGGTGGCGACGAAGTGGCTCATGGCGCATGGAGCGGATCTCCCAAGGTTCAGGCGCTCATGAAAGAGCAGGGTCTCGAATCTGAAAAGGAAGTGCACGCATACTTCGTGAACAAGCTCCGCGAGATGTTCGACGCCAAAGGCATCAAGATGTCAGGCTGGCAGGAAGTTGCTCTCCGTCACTCCGACGAATACAACAAGGCCGTTGCTCCCTCGATGTACTCTATCAACTGCTGGAGCACCCTCGGCCGCAACAAGACTGTGCCCGACGAACTCGCAAAGGCAGGCTATCCTATCGTTCTCAGCAACGTAGAGCGCTTCTACCTCGACATGATTTACAACTGGCATCCCGAAGAACGCGGCCTCTCATGGGGTGGTACTGTGGATGAATTCACCGCTCTCGAAGGTTATCCCTCCACACTCTGCACCGTTAAGGACGCTAATGTAATCGGTCTTCAGGGTCAGGTGTGGTCTGAGACAAACCGCAATCCTCAGACTCTCGAAACCATGCTCCTCCCCAAACTCCTCGGTCTGGCAGAACGTGCATGGAACCCCGAGCCCACCTACACCGTACCCGCATTCCAGGGCGTAATCATCAACGAAATTCCCAAGTGGGAAGCTGCAGGCTATGCCTACCACGTGCGTCAGCCGGGTATCCGCCTGAACGAAAACGGTACATTCACCGCCAATACTCCCTACCCCGGTGCAGTACTCCGCTACACCCTCGACGGCAAGACTCCCACCACCGACTCTCCCGTAGTTGAGGCCGGCGCTGAAGTCCCCGTAGGCGACGCTTCTCAGATCCGTGTTAAGCTCTGGCTCAACGGCCACGCTTCTCCCGTATCAATCCTCTATGTGAAGTAATCGACATAGAAGACAAACATATATCAGGCCCCGCCCGTGTTCCATGCACAGGCGGGGCTTTAAGTAAGTCATCTTAACTATCATAATGTTTGTTTAGGACTTGTTCAAAAACCTTCCGGCACTCCGTGCGTTCTTACTTTCGAAAACAGCAAAGAAAGCCCCCTTCGAGCCACACACGACTTACTGCAGGAGCCAAGCGAGACCCGGCCGAGGCAATCTTGAGCTGCATAAGTCTAACTAAATGTAAAGAATATGGCAGACAAGAAATCGTACTATGTAAACATGATTGAGGCCAAAGACGGAAAAATGTCCGAAGTCCTCAACTTCAATTTCGGCGGTCATCACGACATTGCCGCTATGGTAGAACGCGCTCAGAAAGCGGGGCTTTTTGAAAAAGACAAGCACGCCAAGGAATTTGTCCTGGCAATGCGCTTCCTGCATCATGTAATGAAGAAAAATCCCGATCAGGCTCTCTTCAAGGAGTTCGCTCCTCAGTTCGAAGCCTTCAAGATGAAGGTTAAGGAGACTCTCGGATGCGATTGCAAGTAATAGCAATCTACATATAATATAATACATATAATATAATAAGGTGTCGTGGATTGCCTCGTCACCTTATTATATGTGTGTACTATTGCTTGTGCCTCAGAGATTCTTTCTGAGGTAATCTATGATTCTTGAGCAGGCGTTGCCGTCGCCATAGGGGTTGGCGATGAGGCTGTTTGCGTGGTAGTATTCAGCGTCGTTGAGGAAGCGTGAGGCTTCGGTGACTATCTTGTCGGCGTCGGTGCCGACGAGGCGGATAGTTCCGGCTTCGAGAGCTTCGGGGCGCTCGGTCACTTCGCGCATTACGAGCACGGGCTTGCCTAGCGAGGGTGCTTCTTCCTGAATACCTCCGCTGTCGGTGATGATGAGATATGCCGTCTTCATCATGTACACGAAGGGCAGGTAGTCGAGCGGTTCGATGAAGAACACGTTGTTGTATTCCTTGCCGGCAAATGTTTCGGCTATCGGACGGCGTACGTTGGGGTTGAGGTGCATCGGGTACACGAAGTCGACCTCGGGATAGCTCTCGGCGAGGCGCTGTATGGCTCGGCAGATGTTGAGAAAGCCCTCGCCGAAGTTCTCGCGGCGGTGTCCGGTGATGAGCACCATGCGGCGCTTGCCGTCGGCGAGTCGGGCGGTGTCGTATCCGGCAGCTGCCATATCGGCGGCAAGTTGCTCCTCGAGCTCCGGATTGCTCTCGATCTTGTCTACCACGGTGCGCAGAGCGTCGATTACGGTATTTCCTGTCACGGCTATGCGGTCGGTGTCGGTGTTCTCAGCCTTGAGATTGGCGGCGGCGGTTTCGGTAGGGGAGAAGTGGTGGGTGGCGATGCGGCCGGTGATTCGGCGGTTCATCTCCTCGGGCCACGGCGAATAGATGTCGCCGGTGCGGAGGCCGGCCTCCACATGGCCTACAGGTATCTGCTCGTAGAATGCGCTGAGGGCTGCGGCGGTAGAAGTGGATGTATCGCCGTGGACGAGCACGATGTCGGGACGCGCCTCGCGGAGCACGTCGCGCATGCCCAGGAGGATGCGCGAGGTCACGTCGTAGAGGTCCTGACCCTGTTTCATTATATTGAGGTCGTAGTCGGGGGTGATAGCGAAGAGGTGAAGCACCTGGTCGAGCATCTGTCGATGCTGGCCCGTTACGGCCACTATGGTCTTGAATTCGTCGCCGCAGGCTTCGAGGGCCTTTACGAGGGGAGCCATCTTTATGGCTTCGGGGCGGGTGCCGAAAATCAGCATTACTTTTTTCATAGTATCAGAATTTTTTCCAAAGTAGCCACCATAGGTAGCGCACATACTTGATGTTGCGCTTGATGCGCTTGGGCTGCCTTATGAGGCGGTAGGCTGCCTCGAGGTTGTGGTCGAGCCACCACTGCGGGGCGCGTTGAACCTTGCCTGTGTATACGTCGTAGCTGCCTCCGAGGCCCTGGTATACGGCCTTATGGCGCTTGAGCATGTCGCCCATGAGGATTTCCTGTGTGGGCGAGCCCATGGCTACGAATACGAAGTCGGGCTTGGTGCGTGCAACGTCGTCGATGAGGGCGGCGCGCTCTTCGGGGCTGCGCAGATAGCCGTCGCGGTGCCCCGCAATCTGTATTCCGGGGAAGTCGGCCTGCAGGCGTTCAATAGTGGCGGCGTGTACTTCGGGAGTGGCACCTATGAAATAGAAGGTGCGGTCTTTGTCGTAGAAGCGTCCCACAATCTTGAGCCACAGCTCGCATCCGGCGATTTTCTGAGGGTTGGCACCCTTCTGCCTGGCAGCCATTACGGCGCCCGCACCGTCGCAGTACGCAATGTTGTTGTTGATTATGGGGAGGGTGGTCTCATTGGCGTTGAGAATTTTCTCGGCGTTGATAGCCACGAGGATACCCTTGTTGGCGTCGGCATAGTCTATCAGGGCGTCGGCGTCGGTAAAAGGATATACCTTTACGCCGCGCAGATCCACCCGTTCGATACTATGCTTCTCGGAAGTTTCGTTCATTGTCACAAATCAGCGTTTGAAGATACCGCAGAAGTCGAGTATGACCTTGCTGTCGTTCCACGCGAGCTCCTTGAAGGGAGTGTGTGCGGTGAGGAACGCTACGATATCGGCCTTTTCGTAAGCCTCGCGGTAGGGTGTGAGCTTGAACACGTTGTGCTCCTTAACATTAGGCTCTACTACGAGTATCTCGGTATTGTTGCCGCTCTGCATCACCTTGCTGATGATAGCTTTGGCAGGGCTCTCGCGGAGGTCGTCGATATCGGGCTTGAACGCTACGCCCATCATAGCCACTACGGGCTTGCGGCCGTGCTCGATTTCGAAGCGCAGCATTGCGTTGATGATTTTCTCGGCGCACCACTTTGCCTTGTAGTTGTTGATATTGCGGGCGTCGGCAATCAGATGCGACTCTTCGGGGAATGCCGAAGTGATGAAGTAGGGGTCAACGGCTATGCAGTGACCGCCTACACCGCAGCCGGGCTGGAGGATGTTGACACGCGGGTGCTTGTTGGCGAGGCGTATAAGGTCCCATACGTTGATGCCGGCCTTGTCGCAGATGAGTGAGAGTTCGTTGGCGAAGGCAATCTGCACGTCGCGGCTGGAGTTCTCGGTGAGTTTGCAGAGCTCGGCGGTGCGGGCGTTGGTAGGATGAAGTTCACCCTTGACGAACTGCGCGTAGAATTCAATCGCTTTCTGTGTCGAGGCCTCGTCGATACCGCCTATCACGCGGTCGTTGTGCACGAGTTCGTATATCACATTGCCGGGAAGTACGCGTTCGGGGCAGTAGGCTATATAGATTTTGCCGGCGAGCTCGGGACGCTCACGGTAGATGAGTTCGGCCATAAGCTCGGTGGTGCCTACAGGCGAGGTCGACTCGATTACATACAGGTCGCCCTCCTTGAGCAGAGGAATCACTGCGCGTGTGGCGGCTTCTACAAAAGATATATCGGGTTGATGATTGCCCTTGAAGGGGGTGGGGACAACCATGAAGTAAGCGTCGGAAACTTCGGGTGCGGTGGTGGCGTGGAGCGCTCCCGAAGCAATGACTTCGCGGAGCTTTTCGCCAAGACCGGGCTCTATTATGTGCAGCTCACCTGAATTGGTCTTTGTTACAACGGCGGGGTTGATGTCGACTCCCGTAACCTTTACGCCGTTCATGGCTGCTATAATGGCTGTGGGAAGGCCTATATAGCCCAGACCCATAAAGCATGCTTTCATTATTTTGTAAGGCTTGATTGATTTAGGATGCAAATGTAATCAATATTTTTTAGATATCAAAGATAAATACGCGCACACGCGTACATTGCTACCGTCCGCCGCTTGCCTGCAAAGCTCTTTTTTGCTAATTTTGCCTTGTAAATATCATCTGCACTTATGGCACTGTCTCCTCTGAATTGTATAGCGCTGCGCACTGTCAAGGTAAGTGACAGCCGCAACCTGCTTTCCGTCTGGACTCGTCAGCACGGGCGTCTCACCCTTGCCATGCCCGCCGGAAATACCCCCGAGGCGCGCCGTCGCAAGGCTCTGACCGTGCCTCTGGCGGTGTTTGACTGCATTGCAGATGTGCGGCCGGGCAAAGATATCATCAGCGTACGCGATATTACGGCGGCACCGCTGTCGCTGGCAGTGGCGGGCAGTCCGGTGAAGAATCTTACGGCGATGTTTCTTGCCGAGCTTCTCGATTTGCTCCTCAAACGCAGCGATGCCGACGAGCGCCTCTCGGATTTTCTGTTCTATTCGCTCGAGACTCTTGCTCTACTCGATGGCTCTGCGGCGGTGGCGAATTTTCACCTCGTTTTTCTGTTTCGCCTCGCATGGTACGCCGGTATTGCTCCCGACCTTTCGGGCTGGCACCGGCATGCGGTGTTCGATCTCAGGGAGGGTGCGATGCGAAATTCACTTCCTTTGCATCACGATTTCATAGCCGGGCGCGAACTTTCGGCGCTCATGGCTCTCTCTCGTGCCGACTATTCTTCGGCGGCCCGACTGCCTTTTGGCAGGAGCGAACGCAACCGTGCTCTCGATTTTATACTGGACTATTACTCGATGCACCTCACATCGCTATCGTCGTTGAAGAGCCTTGATGTGCTCCGAATGATGCTTGAGTAGCCGAAAAGTGAGGAAATACAGGCGAGGATATTGTCCTAAAAGTAGAAAAATCATTTTTTTTGAAAAAAAAGCGCTAAAAAATTTGGTGGAATGAAAATATGGGCGTAACTTTGCATCGCAAAAGCAAAAGAGCTGATGCCTCTCCTGCTCTAAAGCAGTGAAGCTCAAGGAGATAATTCTCTAAAAGCACTATGAGGTGCGGTAGTTCAGTCGGTTAGAATGCCGGCCTGTCACGCCGGAGGTCGCGGGTTCGAGTCCCGTCCGCACCGCAGAGGAGAGAGGAGAATGAGAAATGTTTATCTTCGGATTTCGTTTCTCATTCTTTTTTTTAAAGATTTAATCCGGGCCCCGGTAGTTCAACGGATAGAATAGAAGTTTCCTAAACTTTTGATAGCAGTTCGATTCTGCTCCGGGGTACGTGTAAGAAGGCACTATGGGGTGCGGTAGTTCAGTCGGTTAGAATGCCGGCCTGTCACGCCGGAGGTCGCGGGTTCGAGTCCCGTCCGCACCGCAGAAAAATGAGAGATGCAGCTTAGGCTTCACCTCTCATTTTTTTATTTTCCTAAAAACAGTTTTGAAAGAACGGGTATGCGGCTCAGTATAAACCACCACCCTATCGACGCGGCGAGAGTAAGCGCGAAGATTGCCGCCACTTGCACCGCGGGGTGCGACAGCGCAGCGGCGTCAAGCAGCCCTGAGTCGATGATAGTGTGCACTATGGGCTGATGCACGGCGTAGATGCCAAGCGTTATTCCGCCCAGCTCGGTAAGGTAGAGTACTCTGTGATTCCACAATTGGGCTAACGCCAAGAAGCCGTAACTGCCGATTAGACCGGAGATGAATTTGTAAGCGAACGCTATCACCTTTGAGTCTCCCGTCATGAACGTCGGCGTGCCCTCGCGCATCCAGAACCACCCCAATATTGCATAGGACGTCAGTAGCGGCAGGCAGGCGAAAGAGAGACGCGGGCGAAGCTGCCGGTAATATTTGCGTGTGAAAGCACCTATGCAGTAGTCGGGTAGATACCACGATATTAGTCCAAGTCCGAAGGATGTGTGGCCAAGCGCAAGCAGTGCCGCAAATAAGCATATAGCAATCGTCATGACTATTTCTTCCGCGACGCCGAGTTTTCTGCTTAATTTTGAGAGAGCGATATGCAGCACGCTTATCCAAAATAAGACCCATAGGAACCACAACGCACGGTCGGGTTCGCGCAGCCAGGCGAAATCGAAATCGCGGTTGACAGCCATATCCAGCGCGGCCCAGCACACAAAGGGGACGACGAGTTGGGAGAATCTCCTTCTCGCACTCGTCCATTGGTAGTCCCGGCGATAACTCACAAATCCGCTGAGAAACATAAACAGCGGCATGTGGAAGGCGTAGATGTATCTGAAGACTGTATTGTGGTCGAAGTCGGTGTCGGAGAATTGGATACAATGCCCGAGGACAACCAGCAGGATTAAAAATCCACGCAGATTATCGGCAAACAGCAATCGTTCCTTTTCGACAAGCGGACTATTCATATGGCAAAACTTCTACAAAGGTATGCATTTCTATACTTATTTGCGAATTTAATTTGTACATTTGTGTTTGGAAATGAAACAATCGAATGAAATATGAAACGAATTCTTGCCCTCTTTATTTTTATATTGGCTATGATGCGGGGTAGTGCTGCTGTGGTGCGGTTTGAAAACGAAGACCTGAAGGCTACTGAAATGTAGCCGGGAGTGACCGTGCTTGAAACTACAGACAATACCACCCTCTATATAGTGGAGGGCGATACTGCGGCAGTGGTCATTGATACGGGCACCTCGATAAAAAATCTCGACGCAATCGTCGACAGTCTTACCGACAAACCTTACAAAGTTATTGCTACTCACGGTCATTACGACCATGTAGGAAATATTTCATTCTTCCCGGAAATATATCTTCATGAGGCGGACCGCAACATCGAATCCGCTCCCCTGCAGGCTTATCGAGGTGTGATAAATCCTCTTCGCGACGGAGATACTTTCGACCTCGGTGGCCGTCGGCTCAAGGTGGTCCATATGCCGGGTCATACACCGGGTTCTGTTGTGCTTGTGGACTATGATAATAAACTGGTATTTACGGGCGACGCATTCGGCTCAGGCGAAATGTGGATGCAGCTTGAGCCGCAGGTCCCATTTGCCGACTTTATCGACAGTTGTAGCCGTATGATTGAAATAATGTCGGAAGACGGTGTAGATAAATTGTATGTGGGCCATTATCCCTATGCCAAGCGTACTCTCGACATGGATTATATGCTTGAATTGGTTGAGGTGGCGCGGCGCATCGATAGTGGTGAGGCTGCGGGTAGCGAGGTGTACAAGTATTGGCCGGATTCCCGTATCTTGCGGGGTAAACTGGCCTCTATAGTTTACCAACCGCAGGCAGAGGGCCGCAAGACGTGGAAGACTCCGACATCACACCTCCGACTTGACGACGGCAAGTAGTATTCGGCAGCATATGGAGCGCAGTCTCAAAGATATGACTTTGGAAGAATTATGGCAATTATTCCCTGTCGTTCTTTCGCCGCATCGGCCTGAGTGGAAATTTTGGGCTGCGGAAGAAATCATGGCTTTGGAAGGCTTGCTTGCTCACTTTTCGCCGATAATATCGCATGTCGGAAGTACTGCTATTCCGGGGATTCATGCCAAACCGACAGTGGATATTCTGGTCGAACTCCCTGCTGCGGTATCTTTCCCTGCGGTAAAGACTCTTATGGAGGATTCCGGCTACATATGTATGTCGGAAGAGGAGACGCGTATGTCGTTCAACAAAGGTTACACACCGTCGGGGTATGCCGAACGAGTGTTTCACAGTATGACGGGCATGTCATACATCTGTGGTGAAAGTCCACACGGGGCGTAGTTGCCGACGAACCTCAAAGCGACTTGCAAGTTTCGAGTGGCGACACTCGGGAGAGAAGAAGCAATAGCGAAATCGTGGCCTGACGGACAGAAA
>JAAVFI010000044.1 GCA_014800815.1 Bacteroidales bacterium
CGCAATCCCGACTTCCCGCCATGTGTAGAGCGTGACATCTCTATCAGCGCATACCGCGCATATCGCCGAAAGTCTATGGAAGACCTGCCTGCGAAGGCCACTCCCATGACCGCGTATTTCCTCATCCCCGTCTCTTCGCCGGAGAAGCCGCCACCCGAGGCCGTAGATTCGGGTCCTACTATGGAGGGCCTGGACTTCTACACCTTAGCGGCAGCTGCTCCGCACATGATGAGCCTGACGGCTCACGCCCCGCAGCGAAGAGGAAATTGACGTATTGAAATAGGCCGTAGCATCAGCTATGAATCGGCGTCGGAAGCCATCGTGGTAGTATATACTATCCCCGCACATACCGTAGCCGTAAGGCGGAGAGGATGTGCGGGGATAATCAAAGTAAATGAATATATTTGAACAACCAAATTTTGGAGAGCAAATTTACTTATCTTGGAAAAATGTAGTAACTTTGTGTTTGATAAACTAAAAAAGAGACTATGAAATATTCAGATATAAATGGAGTGACTATTCCGGAGCCGGAATCATATAAGGATTGCGTGGAACTTGTGCGAAGCGATTACTACCGCATCTGCGGATATCGCATATCTTCGCCACTGAAGCTTTGGCTGTATCACTTCAAGTCTCCGGCATTAGGGTTTCTATTCTATTATAGATTGTGTAAGTACCGTGGTCTTCTCTGGCCTTATCTTAGGTTGAGAATGGAGAAATACAAACGGAAATATGCTTTTCAAATACCTTTGTCGGCACGAATCGGTTATGGTCTATACCTCGGGCATGACACAAGCGTGATAATCAACGGTAGTGCCGTGATTGGTAATAATGTGAATCTATCTCAATTTACTACCATAGGGTCTATTAAGGCAAGTGCTGCGACTATAGAAGATGAAGTATATATCGGTCCGAGTGTGTGCGTAGTTGAGCAAGTACGAATCGGTCGTCGTGCTATGATTGGTGCTGGAGCAGTTGTTACGCACGATATTCCTTCCGGCTGTTCTGCTGCAGGAGTTCCGGCTAAGGTAGTTAATGATTCTGCTGATTATTCTCCCTTCAATCCTTATCCGCTGCCGACTGCTCGATAAATTTGACCATGTCGGCGGGTTTGTTGCAGCCGAGCACATAGGTGCGGCCCGACTTGGTGCGGATGAGGAAGCAGTCGGAGGCTTTGCCGTAGTAGCCGGTGTATTTGCCGATGTCGCCTTCCCTGAAAATACCCCAATAGCCAAAGTAGCCGCCTGAGGCGAAGATTCTTATGGCTCCCATTGTGGGCTGAAAGAGACGCACGCTCTCTACATCGTTCATGGCGATGCGATGACGCTTGAGCGGACTTACGACGGTGATATAGTCTTTGTCTGCTCTGATGCTGAGAGGTGCGAAAAAGAGGGTGGGGATAATGAGCAACACCAGGAGCAGGGCTAAGGTGTAGAACATCTCTACCTCTTTGGAGCTCCTGAGGCACAGAGCCAGTAGGAAGATTGTGACGGAGGCAGACAGTACTATGGAAAATGTGCTGTAAGATACTCTTGATTTCATGCTTTTACTTATTTGATAAACAGCTCCGCACCGTTTTTTGGGCGCGGAGCTGAAGTTGTATTGGATTGTTGTCAGATCGATTCCTCTACATTCCAGACGAATGCTCGGAGGCCGAGTTTGGGTCGCTCTTCGTTGAAAGCGCGGAGGCGCGAGAGGACGGCTTCCACTCGGTGGTCTTCGACTACCGTGAGTATTGCCGAAGCAAGCGAGGGCCATGCGTGAGAACCGTAGTGTGGCTCTCCGTCGACGGAGCCTCGTCCTGTCACCTGTTCCCAAGCGGTGAAGCCGCGGCAGTTGGAGCGCTCGAGCATATCGACGATTCTTTCGTAGTGAGCCTGGTCGAAGGCTATAAATATAGTTTTCACTGTTGACTTATGCTAAGGGTTATACACTGGCTTTCTTGGCGAGCTCGCGAGCGTGCTTGCGGCGCTGATTCTTGATGCCGCGCGAAGCGAACACACAGTAGAGCACGGGCACGAAGAGCAGGGTGAGGATGGTGGAGAAGGTAAGACCACCGATGACGGCAATACCCATTGGTCGCCACATCTCGGCACCCTGGCCTGTACCGACGGCCATAGGCACCATACCGAGGATAGTGGTGAGGGTAGTCATGACCACGGGACGGAGACGCGACTCACCGCCGTCGATTACGGCGCGGCGAATCGACATGCCGCGCTCACGGTTGAGCGAAATGTAGTCGATGAGCACGATACCGTTTTTCACTACGATACCGATAAGCATAATGGCGCCGATCATACTCATCACATTGAGTGTATTGCCTGTGAGCCACAGGATGATGAATACACCTGAGAATGCAAAGAGAAGCGAGGTCATGATGATGCCGGGGTAGGTGTAGCTCTCGAACTGTGCCGCCATAACGATATACACGAGGATAATGATAAGAACGGCGAGGGTGAGGAGGTCGCGGAACGAATCCTGCTGGTCTTCGTACGAACCTGCGAGGTCGATGCTTATACCCTGTGGTATGTCCATTTGGTCGATAACGGTCTGCGAGGCTTCCACCACTTGGCTCATGGGCACGTCCTGTACTACGGTAGATACGGTGACGATACGCTCGCGGTCTTTACGTTCGATAGTAGGAGGTGTGAAACGCTCTACTACGGTACCGACGTCGCGGACGCGCACGGCTTTGCCTGAGTTGTTGTAGATGAGGATGTTCTCGATGTCTTCGAGAGATGTACGGCTTTCGGGAGCATACATCACCTTGATGTCGTACTCTTCGCCGTCTTCGCGGAACTGGGAAGCGAGATTACCGTTGATACGGTTGCGGAGGTAAGTCGCTGCCGTAGAGAGGTTGAGACCGTAGATGGCGAGCTTCTCGCGGTCGAAGTCTACCTGATACTCGGGCTGATAGTCGGCGCGGGAGATAATCACGTCGGCAGTACCGGGAATCTTGAGAAGTTCGGTCTGCAGCTTGCGGGCTACAGAGTCGGTCTCGGCAAAGTCGTAGCCGTAGATTTCGTAGTCGATAGTAGGCTGGCCACCCATGCTGCCGCCCATACTGCCTAATGAAACCTGTACCTTCTTGAACTCGGGATAATGCTTGAGGTCTTCACGCATCATTGCTGCAATTTCGCTGCTTGAGCGGTCGCGTTCGCCCGGGTCGGTAAGGGTGATGTTCATCGACACGATGTGTGTACCGTTGTCGCTGAGTGATGCGAAAGTGTTGTCGCTTGATGCTGTACCTGTGGTGTAGTTGAGAATCTTAATTTCGGGATATTTCTCCTTCCAGTAGTTTGAAAGACGCTGAGCCGTCTCCTGCGAAATCTCCACACGTGTACCGATAGGCAGTTCGAGGGTTGCACGCAGACGGGCATCGTCGGCGGTGGGGAAGAATTCCGTACCTACGAACTTGAGCAGTGCGAGCGAGCCGAAGAAGATAGCCATACATACTATGAAGGTGACGAGCTTGTTGCTGATAACCCCGGTGAGGAGCTTGCCGTATCCGCGGTCGAAAGCGTCGAGTCCTTTATTTATAGGAGTGAAGAAGATGTTGTAGAGTCGTCCGTGATGATTTACACGGCGGAGAAGGAGCGAGCAGAGCATAGGGGTGAGCGAGAGGGCGCAGGTGGTGGAGATAATCATCATAATGGTTACCATCCAACCGAGCTGGCGGAAGAGCACACCGGTCATGCCGGTCACGAGGGTGAGGGGGAAGAATACCGCGATAAGTGTAAGTGTTGAAGCGATAACCGATACAGCCACCTCATTGGTGCCGTGCACGGCCGCCTGCTTCGGGTCTGAGCCTCGCTCGATATGCGTCGTTACGTTTTCAAGCACCACAATGGCGTCGTCGACCACCATACCGATAGATATCGAGAGGGCCGATAGCGATACGATGTTCAAGGTATTGCCTGTGGCGTAGAGGTAGATGAACGATGCGATGAGCGAGATAGGAATCGTAATGGTGATGATGAGTGTCGCACGCCAGCGTCCGAGGAAGAAGAATACCACGATGACGACGAAGAGGAGGGCGTAGAGCACTGTCTCGACGAGAGATGCAATGGTATTGCGGATGTTGTCGGAGGTATCGACAATCACACCGAGCTTGACGTCGGAGGGAAGACGCTTCTGGAGCGAGGGGAGCATCTTGAGCACTTTGTTGGAGATTTCAACAGAGTTGGCACCCGCCTGCTTCTGGATAACGATCATCGCACCCTGCTCGCCGTTGTTGAAAGTCTGCTGTGTACGCTCTTCGAGAGAGTCGTCGATGCGTGCTACGTCGCGGAGGTAGATAGTGCGGTTGTTGAAAGTGCCTACCACGATATCAGCCATCTGGTCGGAAGAGGTGAACTCACCCTGCACGCGGAGTGCGTATGTGTCGGAGCCGATATCGAAAGAGCCGCCGGGGATATTGCGGTTTTCGGCCGCAACGAGCGATGCAATCTGCTCTACGGTAAGGTTGTAAGCCTCAAGACGGTTGGGGTCTACATAGATGTGAATCTCGCGTTTGGGGGCACCGGAAATCGACACCGAGCCCACGCCGCTGATACGTGCCAGAGGGTTGGCGACGGCATCGTCGAGAATCTTGTAGAGACCGGGCATACTCTCTGTTGCCTGAACCGACAGAAGGATGATGGGAATCATGTCGGTAGAGAACTTGAAGATGATAGGGTTCTCGGCATCGTCGGGGAGCATCGACGATACCATGTCGAGCTTATCGCGCACATCGTTGGTGAGCACGTCGATGTCTTCGCCGTATTCAAATTCGAGAGTGATTACCGAAATATTTTCGCGCGATTTGGATGTGATGTGCTTGAGGTCGTTGACCGAGTTGAGCACATTCTCGAGCGGACGTGTTACGTTCTGCTCTATATCCTGCGCACTTGCACCCGCATAGGTGGTCATCACCATAATGGTGTTGGTCTCGATATCGGGGTACAGGTCGATAGGTAGTTTATTGAGCGAGAAGAGACCGAGGATCACCACTGCCACGAAGCAGAGAGTGGTCATGATAGGTCGCTTCACCGCGCTGCCGTATAGACTCATTATAGTCTGTTTTTTTGATGTTTGACTGTAAGGAAAAGGATATTAACGGAGGACTTCCACTTCAACACCATCGGCGAGGCGGCTCTGTCCGGAGATTACTACGGTGTCGCCGTCGGCGATGCCCGAGAGAAGTTCATAGCTGTCGCCGAGACGCTGTCCGAGCTGTACCTGACGATAGTCTACACGACCGTTGTGGAGTACGTACACATATTTGTTGCCCGAGCCGGTCTGCTTCACTACTGCACGGTCGGGGACCACGACGTTGTCCTGCGCGCCGAGGTCGGTAGCCACGCGGGCAAACATACCGGGCTTGATCTTTTCATCGGTGTTGGGGATGCGGACCTCTACAGAGAATGTGCGGGTTGCGGGGTCGATAGTGGGGTAGATGCGCTGTACCTTACCTGAGATTGTGTGGTCGGGGAAAGCGTCGAAAGAGATATCTACGGGCATACCCTGCGATACGGTGGCGAGGTCGTTCTCGCTGATGTTGATGAGCACTTTCACTACGGGAGTAATCTGGCCTACGGTGACTACGGGCATGCTGCCGGTCATGTCTCCGGGGTCGTAGTTGCGGGCTGTCACCACACCGCTTACGGGAGAGCGGAGCACGGTATTCTCGAGGAGGTTGTTGTACTGCGAGCGTGCGGCGTCGAGCTGAGCCTTGAGTTGGTCTACAGCCTGCTGTGTGCCTGCACCGATTTCGAGGAGCTGTGAGGCGCGGTTGTATTCGCGCTCGATCTGCTCGAGGTTGATACGGAGCTGGTCGATGTTGGAGCTGTCGAGCACGACGAGTTCCTGTCCGGCACGCACATGGTCGCCTACCTCAACGTTGATACGCTTGATGCGGTTGGGGGTAGCGGGCGAGATGTTGTTGAGGTTTTCGGCCTCGACATTTGCAGTGTAAGTTTTTTTCTGGGGAACCGAAGTCTGTTTTGCAACGTCGACTGTTACAATCGGGAGTTCCTCTACTACCTCAGCTTCCTGCTCCTTGGAGCCACACGAAGCCAGAGCCATAGAGCCCATGAGCAGAAATGCGGGGAATGATGCTTTCATCATGATTATAAGTTGTGGTGTGGGTTTATCGTGAAGTATAGTTGTCAATAGGGGCGTTGCCGAGGAGGAGTTCGAGCTCGCTGCCGGCTACGAGATAGTTGTAGATTGCCTGATAGTAAGCCAGACGTGCCTGCGTGAGAGCAAGCTCGGAGTCGCGGAGGTCGAGGTAGCTCGCCGCACCGATGCCGAAGCTCTTCTCCATGATTGAATGTGCGCGGTCGGCCTGACGCACGCTTTCGCTGCACGAAGCTATCTGCTTCACATTCATCTTGATATTGTCTACCGCGAGGCTAACCTGCATGGCTACGCTGCGCTCGAGGTTTTCACGCTGGAGAGAGAGTTCGGCAGCCTGAATCTGAGTCTGCTTAACGGCGTTGTAGCGACGTCCGCCCTGGAAGATAGGGAAGGAGAGCGAGAGACCTACTGTTGAGTAAGGATTCCAGCGGAAATTCTTGAGGGGGTTGCCGTTGCTCATCGAAGTCCAGTTGTAGTTGCCGACGAATGCGAGGGTGGGGGAGAAGGCGAGCTTCTGAATCGTCAGGTTCTTGTCGAGAATCGTGCGGTCGATATCGAGAAGACGGAGGTCGGCGTTGCCGGTGTAGTCAGGATTGATGTTCGCTATCACGTCTTCGTACATTGTCGACTCGTAGTCGGCGAGGCGTGCTGCAGGAGTGAAGATAAATGAAGCGTCTACGCCCATGAGAATCTGGAGCTGGAGGCGTGCCTGCTTGATAGCGATGTCGGCCTGAAGGATCTGGGGTTCGATATTCTTCATGGCCACCGATGTGCGGAGCACGTCGTAGTCGGAAGCTGCGCCGGCAGCATACTGCTTGGTGTATATCTCATTGGTGAGAGCTGCCATATCGTAGCTCTCCTGTATCACTTTGCGCGAGTCTTCGGCGAGGAGGAGAGTGTAGTATGCGCTCTTAACCTGATTTACAAGATTCTGACGGCTTTGGCGAGCAACTTCAGCGCTGCGCAGTATCTGGCTGTCGCTTAGGCTGATGCTCTTCCAGAGCTGGGGAGCGATGAGAGGGAGCGATGCCGAGAAGCCGAGTGAATAGGAGTTGTCGAGACCGACTTTGAGGCCACCGCCGTTGCCTGACGATGCGCGGGATGCCGCTTCGTCGCCTTCTTCACCGCCGAGAGCACCGCCGAAACCACCGAAGTCGTCCATGTTCATATACATCACCTGCTTGGCTACCATGCGGTTGTAGTTGGCACCGAAGTCGATTGTGGGAAGCAGTTGGCCGATAATATCTTTCTTGGAATAGTCGACCCTTGTCACCTCCATGTCGGCAACCTTAATGGTAGGGTTGTCGGTAAGGGCTATGCCGAGACACTCGTCAAGAGTCAGCGCGGGAACATCTCCTGCAGCAAGACACGGCACCATAGCCGGGCACAGGATTGTTGCGAGTGCAAGCGGCCTTAACGCTTTGGAAAAAATCATAAGGACTTAATAAAATATCGTGATTGGTTTAGTTCGGAATTTAACGGATGCAAAGATACCGTTTATTCTACTTTTGGCAAAGTCGGTCTGTCTTAAACAGTCTATAATACGACAAATCGACCAATTTTCACTCCTAAAATGCGTAAATTAGTTCGCAAGGGTCTCTATAAGCGCCTCCGACGTTTGGTAAGATGGGGAAAAATGGCTAACTTCGCGGATAATATGGAACAGGAATACTCATCAGTACTTCTCGAAAATGCCGTCACCGCCCTTTCGCGTTTTCCCGGCGTGGGACGCAAGACGGCTCTCCGCTTTGCCCTCCACCTTCTCCGTCGTCCGGCAGAGGAAGCCGAGGGTATTGCCCGTGCCATTGCCGACCTCCGCAGCGGCATACAATATTGCCGTCTGTGCCACAATATCAGCGAGACTGAGCTGTGCCCGATATGCTCGTCGCCGAAACGCAATACTTCTACCACCGTATGTGTGGTGGAGAGCGTGAAAGATGTGATGAGCATAGAGAATACGCGCCGCTATTTCGGGCTCTACCATGTGCTCGGCGGCTTGATTTCGCCTGTCGACGGCATCGGGCCTGACGCTCTCGAAATCCGTTCGCTCATCGAGCGCGTGACCGCCGGCGGAGTAGAGGAGGTGATACTTGCCACCGGGGCTACCGTCGAGGCCGACACCACCAACTTCTATATCTATCGCCTGCTGAGCCGCTCGGCTCCCGACGTAAAGGTGACACAGCTTGCCCGCGGTGTGTCGGTAGGTAATGAACTTTCGTACACCGACGAGGCAACTCTCGCCCGTTCGATTTTAGGGCGAACGCCGTTTGAAGTCTAATCATTAATACATTACACATGTTACGAGCCGTAGAGCCTTCCGATGTAGATTTTCTCTTTCTTCTCGAATCCGAGCTTGATATAGCCGCTGCCGGATTCGGTACTGTGCCTGTAAGCCGACAGATGATAAGCGAGTACGTGCGCAGCTATACGGCCGATATCTTCGAGACTAAAGAGCTGCGCCTTATCATTGTCGATGCCGCGACAGGTCAGGCTGCAGGTACGGTGGATATAGCCGATTTCAATCCGCGCGACCGCCGTGGATTCGTCGGCATCGCCGTCGCTTCGGCTTTCCGGGGGCGCGGTCTCGCCCTTACTGCGCTCAACGAACTTTGCAGCCTTGCCTACTCCGAACTCGGCATGCACCAACTTGCTGCCGTAGTGGCGTACGACAACGAAGCTTCGCGACGCCTCTTCGAAAAAGCGGGTTTCCGCCAGTGCGGGCAATTGCGCTCATGGGTTCGCCGGGGTGCATCCTATTGCGATGCGGCGATTTACCAGAGGTTGCTCATTCCGTAATTTTGTACTATATTTGCACATTCAAGCCAATACATATTTCACAATGAAAAAGATACTTACCGTAACTATCCTCGGAGCGTCGGCACTCGCCGCCTTTGCCGGAGAGACTCCTCTCTGGCTCCGCGACGCCAAGATTTCGCCCGACGGAAGCACCATAGTCTTTACATACAAAGGCGACATCTACACAGTGCCCGCTACGGGTGGCGAAGCACTCCGTCTCACCTCGCAGCCTACCTACGAGTCATCTCCGATATGGAGCCCCGACGGCAAGTCGATAGCTTTCGCGTCCGACCGCTACGGCAACTTCGATATCTTCCTCGTGCCCGCCGCCAACCCCGGCGTTCAGTGGAAGCGACTCACTTTCAACTCCACCTCAGAGATTCCCGAGGCCTTTACTCCCGACGGAAAGGCCGTACTCTTCACAGCCGCAATTCAGGACCCCGCGTCGAGCGCACTCTATCCTTCGGCGCGTATGTCGGAGGTCTACAGCGTGCCCGTGGCCGGTGGTGCTCCCACTCAGATACTCGCCACTCCCGCCCGCTCTATAAGCTGGGCTCCCGACGGCAAGAGCTTCCTCTACCAGGATGTGAAAGGATTCGAGGATACATGGCGCAAGCACCACACCTCGTCGGTGACACGCGATATCTGGCGCTACACCCCTGCTACGGGCAAGCATGAGAAAGTCGTGGTAAATCCCGGCGAAGACCTCGATCCCGTAGAATCCGACTCAGAAATATTCTTCATCAGCGAGCGCGCACCTCAGAAGTCGCTCAACGTATGGTCAGCACCCAAGTCTGACCCCACGGCTGCCAAGCCCGTCACCTCGTTTAAGAAGCATCCCGTGCGCTTCCTCAGCCGCGCTGCCAACGGTACTCTCGCTTTCGGTTATGATGGAGAGCTCTACACCCTCGCACCCGGTGGCAAGCCCGCGAAAGTGAAGGTTAATATCAACGCCGACTACCCCGAGGACGTCGAGAAAATCTCTGCAAGCCGCGGAGCAGGCTCGGCTACGGCATCGCCCGACGGCAAGCAGGTGGCATTTACATATCGCGGCGATGTGTATGTGACCTCTGTGGACTATCCTACCACCAAGCAGATTTCCGATACTCCCGCGGCTGAAAAGCACCTCAGCTGGGGCAACGATTCCACATTATATTATGTAAGCGAGCGCGACGGCAAGTATAATATCTACCGTGCTACCTTCGATAAATCGGCTGACGAACCCGATTTCGCCCACGCTACAGTAATCCACGAAGAACCCGTATTCAAGGCCGACGGCCACGAACGCACCGTGCCCGAGGTTTCGCCGGACGGCAAGCAGCTCGGCTTCATCCTCGACCGTACGAAGCTGTGCGTAATGGACCTCGACACCAAGAAGGTACGTCAGCTTACCGACGGATCGACCAACCGTTCGCGTTCAGGCGGCTTCAACTACCGTTGGTCGCCCGACTCACGCTGGATAGCTCTCGAAGTGGTAGACAAGCACCACGACCCCTACACCGATATCGCTATTATCAATGTAGCCGACGGCAAGATGACAAACATCACCAACAGCGGCTACTTCGATTCCGACCCCAAGTGGATAATGGACGGCAACGCAATAGCCTTTATCTCCGAGCGCTACGGTATGCGCAACCATGCGTCGTGGGGTTCGATGTCCGACGTCATCTTCGTGTACATGAATCAGGATGCCTACGACCGCGCGAGCCTCTCTAAAGAAGAACGCGAAATCCTCGACAAGAAATTAGCCGAGGAGAAGAAGGCTGCAAAGGCTTCCGACTCCGATAAAAAAGACGATAAGAAGGACAAGAAGAAAAAAGACGACGTTGAGCCTATCAAGGTAGAGCTCGAAGGTCTCGCCGACCGTCAGGTGCGCATCACTCCCATGTCGCTCGACCTTATGGACGAGATTGTTACCGCCGACGGCAAGACTCTCCACTTCATTTCTTCGGCCGACGACGGTGTTTTCCTCTGGGAATACGATCTTGAGGAAAACGAGCTCTCTGCCCCCAAGCGCAGAGGCGAAGGCGGCTACTTCGACTCATCGGCCGACGGCAAGACTCTCTTCCTCTTCGGTCGTAGCCTCAACAAATTCGGCAGCTCTATTAAGCCCATCAGCTACACTGCCCGCAAGACCCTCGACCACGCCGCCGAACGCGCCTATATGTTCGACAACGCCGAGCGTGAGGAGGCAGAGCGCTTCTATACCGCCGACATGCACGGCGTAGACTGGCCCTCGATGAGCGCCGACTACCGCCGTTTCCTCCCTCACATTAATAATAACTACGACTTTGCCGAACTCCTCAGCGAATGGCTCGGCGAGCTCAACGTAAGCCACACCGGCGGTCGCTACATGGGCGCCCCCGGAGCCGCCGCTCCCGACCGCACTGCAGCTATCGGCGCACTCTACGACCTTACATACTCCGGCAAGGGCGCACGCGTAGCCGAAGTTCTCGTCGGAGGTCCTCTCGCTATGGTTCGTCCTGTCGTGCTCCCCGGCACTATCATCGAGAAAATCGACGACGAGCCCGTCACCTACGAAATGCCAGTAGACCGTCTCCTCACCGATGCCGCCGGCAAGCGCACACGCCTCACCCTCAAAGACCCCGACGGAACTCAGCGCACCGTAGTCCTCAAGCCCATTATGGCCGGCGCGCAGAACCGCCTTCTCTACGACCGTTGGGTGAAGCAGCGCGCACACGACGTCGACAGTCTCTCGAACGGCCGACTCGGCTACGTGCACATCTCGTCGATGGACGACGACTCATTCCGCAAGGCTTATTCTAAACTTCTCGGTGAGTACAACGACCGCGAGGGCGTAGTAATCGACATCCGCTGGAATGGCGGCGGTCGTCTTCACGAAGATATCGAGGTGCTGCTCAGCGGCAAGAAATATTTCACACAGGAAATCCGTGGCGAACGCACCTGTGATATGCCTTCACGTCGCTGGAACAAGCCCTCTATCATGCTCATGTCGGAGGCTTGCTACTCCAACGCACACGGCACTCCCTGGGTGTACTCCAACCGCGGCCTCGGCAAACTCGTAGGTATGCCCGTTGCAGGTACCATGACCTCTGTCAACTGGGTGACCATGCAGGATCCCACCCTCGTCTACGGTATCCCCGTGGTAGGCTATCGTCTCCCCGACGGGTCGGTGCTCGAGAATCAGCAGCTCGAACCCGACATCAAAGTCGCCAACGACCCCGAGACAGTAGTGAAAGGTGTCGACGAGCAGCTCCGTCGTGCCGTTGAAGAACTCCTCAAAGACATCGACAGCGCCAAGAAATGAAGATAATAGCCGACAGCAGCAGCACACGTACAGAGTGGGTGCTACTCGACGGTAGCACGGTGGTGGAGCACGCCTTCACCACCGGCCTTAACCCCTACTTCCAGACCCGTCGCGAGATTTCGCACAGCATCCGACTCGAGCTTCCCGAAGCGTTTTTCCGTCGCCGTTGGGAACATGTGTATTTCTACGGCGCCGGTTGTGGCAATGTGGAGAAGTGCAAGATTATAGAGTCGTCGGTAGTCGCACAGTTCAAGACGCCCGTGACCGTAGAGAGCAACCTCCTCGGGGCAGCCCGCGGCCTCCTTGTGCGCAACGAAGGCCTCGCCTGCATCATCGGCACGGGTTCGAACTCCTGCCTCTACAACGGCCATGAGATAGTGCGCAGCGTAGCCCCGCTCGGCTATGTGCTCGGCGACGAAGGTTCCGGTGCATTTCTCGGCAAACGTATGATAGCCGACATGCTCAAGGGTATAGCTCCTCGTGAACTCACGCAGGCTTTTTTCGAGAAATACGCCGTTACGCCCAACGTCCTTCTCGATACCGTGTACACCAACGCACTCCCTGCCCGAAGTCTTGCCCACTATGCCGACTTCCTCGGCGATAATCTCGACGTAGAGTATTGCCGCCGACTCATCTACGATGCCTTTATGGCCTTCTTCACCCGCAATATTGCGGCTTACGACTACGTCGACCGCCCCATAAGTTTCGTCGGTTCGGTATGCTACCGCTATGCCGACATCCTCCGCAAAGCCGCCGAGGATTTCGGTGCCAAAATCGAAAAAATAAATAGAAACTCTATGCCCGGCCTCATAGAATACCACACCGGCCCGGGTCTCGAATAACGATATGAAAACAGGAGATACAGTTACAGGCCTCCTCGGCTACGATGCAGAAGGACGCCCCGTTACAGCCGAAGATTTCAAGGGTAAGCCCCTTATCATCTACTTCTATCCCAAAGACAATACACCCGGCTGCACCGCCGAGGCCTGCTCGCTTCGCGACGGCTACGACACCCTGCGTGCGAAAGGCTACGAAGTGATAGGGATAAGCAAGGATTCGTCGGCCAGCCACACCCGCTTCGCCGACAAACACTCGCTGCCCTTCATCCTCCTCAGCGATACCTCCACCGAAGTCAACCAGGCTTTCGGTGTATGGCAGAAAAAGAAAATGACCGGACGCGAATACATGGGTACCGTCCGCACCACATTCATCACCGATGCCGACCACCGCATCACTCACGTCATCGAAAAAGTCCGCACCGCCGACGCAGCCAACCAGATTCTCGAAATCATAGGCTGACAGAGCAGAGTAGAGCACAAGATATTCCGCGCATGCCACATAAGGTGTGCGCGGAAATTTTTGGTATGACGGGCATGTCATACATCTGTGGTGAAAGTCCACACGGGACGTAGTTGCCGACGAACCCTAAAGCGACTTGCAAGTTTCGAGTGGTGACGCTCGGGAGAGAAGAAGC
>JAAVFI010000045.1 GCA_014800815.1 Bacteroidales bacterium
ATTAGACACTCTTTGAAAACAAATTAAACCGCCGTATGCCGAACGGCACGTACGGTGGTGTGAGAGGAAAGGAAACGAAAGTAGGTCAGAAAACTTTCGTTTCCCGACCTACTCGATTAAACAAAGCGCCCGTGGGGCGATAAGTCTTCTTTATTCCGAACCTTCAGCTCGCTGCAACTTGATTGCAGCAACAAGTTCGGTAGTACATAGTGGAGCTGGAGGGATTCGAACCCTCGTCCAAACGCGGAATTAATGCGCTTTCTACGTGCGTAGTTTCAAGTTGATTTTCGTGCTGTGGCAGGCCTGAAACTACCAACCACGACCTTAACCTCTAAAATTTCGGTTGCCTCGCGAGGTTCTTGGCTACCTATTCCCGATATTCCTGCACCGCCTGGTCGACACGTCTCGGAAAAAGGACAGTCGGGCGATGTCTTGTCGCTGCAACTTTTGCGGCGATTAAGCTGATCTACTGTACTTCAATCAAGCAGCAAGAGCGTAGTTATTTTCGCCATTTAAATTGTTCGAAGCCTGATATTATAGAGCATAGACCTCAAAGCTCTGCACGCTTACACACCTCTTCTACACGCTGTCAAAACCTGTCAACCCCATGTATTAAAGATGAGTCTGCAAAAATAACGATTTTCTCGATAAGAAGGACATATAATACTGTATATTTAACAATGCTTAACGTTGAACATGTCCATAATCGCTAACTGAGGCGGCGAAAAAATTTATGTGAAATTTTTTTGCGATATAACGAAATTTTTCTGTAATTTTGTCGTCGAAGTTTCGGGGCCTCGGTTCCGGCTTCAATGACAATGTTTTCTATACCTATTTAAAATATAAGAATATGTCAAAAGTTACAGTAGTGGGCGCCGGCAACGTAGGCGCAACCTGTGCAAATGTGCTGGTTACTTCTCAGCTGGCCGACGAAGTAGTTCTTCTCGATATCAAAGAAGGTGTATCGGAAGGCAAGGCCATGGATATCATGCAGACCGCCAATATCCTCGGTCTTAACAGCCGCCTTGTAGGTGTTACCAACGACTATGCCCGTACAGAGGGTTCTGACGTTGTAGTTATCACTTCAGGTATCCCCCGCAAGCCCGGCATGACCCGTGAAGAACTTATCGGTGTTAACGCAGGTATCGTTCGTTCGGTTGCTGAAAACGTACTCGCTCACTCTCCCAACGCCATAATCGTATGTGTATCCAACCCCATGGATACCATGACTTACCTCATCCACCGCGAGACCAAACTTCCCCGCAACCGAATCATCGGTATGGGTGGTGCTCTCGACAGCGCTCGCTTCAAGTATTTCCTCAGCCAGGCTCTCAACGCCAACGCTAACGAGGTAGAAGGCATCGTAATCGGTGGCCACGGCGACACAACTATGATTCCTCTCAAGCGCTGGGCTGCTTACCGCGGTATCCCCGCATCGACCCTCCTCGACGCTGAAACTCTCGACAAGGTTGTTGCCGACACTATGGTAGGTGGTGCTACTCTCACCAAGCTCCTCGGCACTTCTGCATGGTATGCTCCCGGTGCTGCTGCAGCTCAGGTTGTAGCTGCTGTCCTCGGCGACCAGAAGCGTCTCATCAGCTGCTCAGCTCTTCTCGAAGGCGAGTATGGTGAAAAAGACCTCTGCATCGGTGTTCCCTGTATCCTCGGCCGTAACGGTATCGAGAAAATCGTTGAGTTCGACCTCAACGACGAAGAGAAGGCTCTCTTCGCAGCAAGCGCAGCTGCCGTTCACAAAACTAACGCCGCTCTCAACTAATATTTGAAATAAGCGTTATTGCTATAAGGCCGCCGGAGTGAAGAGCCCCGGCGGCTGATTTATTAGAAATACCAACTCTCTTGATTATGAAAAAAATAGCATTCTTCGCCGCAGCCTCAGCTCTTGTTCTTGCAGCTTCTTGCTCTACAAAGAGTACTCAGGAGGCCGATGCCGCCGCAGAGGCAGTAGAGCAGGAGACTGTCAATTCGACTGTCGCCGTAGCTCCCGTTGCCACCGACGGCAAAGTACTCGAACTCACCGACGCTTCTCTCGTAGCTCCCGGTGTCAATGTAGAGCAGCTCACCGTGATAGATTTCAACGCCGTATGGTGCGGTCCCTGCCGCCAGCTCACTCCCGTACTTGAGGAAATGGCAGCAAAATATGCCGGTAAGGCCACTTTCATTTCTGTCGACGTAGATAAATTTCCCGAACTTTTCGAGGCTTACAATGTAGGCAATTCAATCCCCGCCGTAGTGATTCTCTCTACCGACGGCAAGCGTCAGGACTACGTAGGCACTGCCGAACTCCTCCCCGCCGAAGCCTTCCAGGCTATTATTGACAGCAAACTCTAATACGTCCGACTATGGAATTTGCCACTATCCTGTCGAGAGTCCGCAAGAACCTCTCAATATCAGAGCTTATGCCTCTGCAGAAAGCTCTTGCAGATGTTGCTCTCCCCGCGAGGGAGATTGTTCTTGCGCCTACCGGCAGCGGAAAGACGCTCGGTTTTGCAATACCTCTTTTCCGCTCGCTGCACAGCGACAAGAGCGGGGTACAGGCTCTTGTGATAGCGCCAACGCGCGAACTCGTGCTTCAGATTGCCGACGTGTTGCGTGCTATTGCCAAGCCCGACTATACCGTTGCGGCCTTCTATGGAGGCCACAGCGTAGAGGCCGAGCAGAACTCGATTGCTTCAAATCCGTCGGTGATAGTGGCAACACCCGGTCGACTTCTCGATCATCTCCGTCGCGGCAATCTCACGATAGAGAACCCCGAAATTCTCGTCCTTGACGAGTACGACAAGTCGCTCGAGCTCGGCTTCCTGCCCGATATCAAGGCAATTGTAAAACGCATCGGTTATGTGCGTTCGGTTGTCCTCACCTCGGCCACAGAGCTTAAAGAAATGCCCGACTTCTTCGGTCGCGCGCAATTCGACATCCTCGACTACAGAGAAGCTTCCGCTTCCAAACCCGACATCGAATTTTTGCAGGTAGAAAGTGCTGCAGCCGATAAACTCGACACCCTGCGGATGCTGCTCGCCGACATCGGAAACGCCAAGACTATCGTCTTTGTCAACCACCGCGATGCCGCCGAAAGAGTGTATAACGCATTGAAAGCCGACGGCCTGCCCGTTGCGCTTTATCACGGAGGTCTCGAACAGGACAAGCGCGAAAGAGCCCTCATAACCTTTGCCAACGGGAGCACCCCCATACTCGTATCCACCGACCTCGCCTCCCGCGGCCTCGACATCGAGGGCGTAGAAGCCGTGGTGCACTATCATCTGCCTGTCTCTGAGGAGGCTATGACCCACCGCAACGGTCGCACGGCACGCATGGGCGCTTCCGGAAAGGCTTTTGCAATAATTTCTCCGGTCGACAAAATCCCCGACTTCTTCCCTCAGCTCGCCAACTACTGGCCTGCAGGAAAGACTGCCGATACGCCTGCCGGGATTTCCACCTTATATATAAATGCCGGCAAGCGCGAGAAAATTTCACGCGGCGACATAGTCGGCTTCCTCATTCAGAAAGGCGGTCTGAAATCCGATGAGGTAGGAAAAATCGACATCCGCGACCACTGCGCCTACGTGGCAGTGCCCGCTTCCAAAGCCGACACCGTGATTCGCGCCGTAGCTCCATACAAACTCAAGAATACACGCGTGAAAGTGAGCAGAGTAGAGTAGCGCTCTATATTTTTAACATACCTGCCGAACTTTTGGCAGCCTTTAAGGGTTTTAATTTAAATTCATCACACACCGCTTAAAATTGAAACCACAGATCGTATTTAGTCGTTTAGTGAGAGCTGTCGCATACATGGCGACAGCCCTCGCGTTGCTTTTGTGCGGACTCCTTATTCTTCTTTATTCTCCGTGGAGTCAATCTATTATAAAAGAAGCAATAACCAATAAATTCAATGGCTCCGACGGCCTTGAAATTAAGCTCGAGACGTTCCGCCTGCGATTCCCGCTGAAGCTCGACCTCGGCGGGGTGAGCCTCGTTCAGAACGGCGACACTATGGTCGTTGCCCGCTCACTGAGTGCCGACGTTGCCCTCCTGCCGCTTCTCAAAGGCGAAGCCGATATCACCGAAGCCTCGCTCTACGGAGCTTACTACAAAATGGGTTCGCCCGACTCGGCCATGTACATGACCATTCAGGCCGATACTCTCAATCTGGCTCCCGTTTCGGTGGGCCTGAAAGATATGGATATCAAGGTCAAAGAGGGCAGAATAGCCGGCGGACGCGTGGCTATGACTCTCAACCCCGATACCACTTCGACCTCCTCGTCGGAGCCTACGAAGATGAGCATCGCTTTGGAGAAGCTCACCCTCGACCGATTCGGCTACACCATGCGCATGATGCCGACCATAGATACACTCTCGGCGTACATGGCACATACGACTTTGCTCGACGGTAATATCGACCTCCTCAACCAGAAAATTAATCTTAAGAAACTTGCTGGCACCGGACTCGATGCCGCTTACATAGCGCCGGACAGCGCCTCAATTGCTGCTTTTCCCGCGCTTCCCGACGCAGCGTCCGACACTGTCTCCTCAGCCCCCTGGACTATCACAATCGACAGCATCGGCTTCAACCACTCCCACGCTCTCTACACAACCGCAGGAGTAAAACCGCTCCCCGGTCTCGACTTCTCATACATCGAAGTAAGCGACGTCGACCTCGCCGTGCGCAATTTCTATAATCAGGCCACCGACCTGCGCCTTCCCGTAAGCCTCAGAAGCACCGAGCGCTGTGGAGTGACACTCGCAATCGACGGCGAACTTGACATAGACGCTACGGCCCTCACATTCAAGAATGTAAATCTGTCAACACCTACCGGTACAACAGCCGCATTCTCCGGACTGATGGGTATGGGCGATATGGCTACCGACCCCACACTGCCACTCTCCCTGCAGCTCGACGGAGGCTTCGCTCCCGCTGACCTTGCAGCAATGTTCCCTACATTCTCGCTCTATCTCAACGCCCTCCCGACAGCCAATGATATCGACACCGACATCGACGTTGACGGTACCGTAGGACACCTCGACATCAAGCGCCTCGACCTCCAGGTCAACCGTTGCATCAATCTTTTTGCATCCGGCTCTGTCGAAAATATGATGAATCCCGACAAACTCGGTGCCGACGTGACACTGCGCGGCAACATCATCAATGTCGACCGTCTCAAAGCTGCCGCCCTCGGCGCTGAGACTGCCTCGTCGTTTGCCATTCCTCCGATGACTCTCAACGGCCACGTGGCCATGAACGGCAACAACATCAACGGCAATATCACAGCTCGCACAGGCAAGGGCACGCTCGCACTCAACGGCAGACTCAACGGCACTCTCGAAAGCTATAATGCCAAACTCGACACCCGCTCATTCCCTCTCGGAGCATTCCTGCCCGATATGGGCCTCGGCGCTATGACCTCAACCATTACCGCTCAAGGCCACGGCTTCGACTTCTTCAGCCCGAAGACAAAGAGCGATGTCAAAGCCAATATTGCGCTCCTCGAGTACGGAGGAGTGGCCTACAGAGATATCAACGCCGACATAGCTCTTGCCGACGGTCATGCTAAGGCAGATATCGTGTCGACCAACAAAGACGCCGATTTCACACTCTCTGCCAACGGAAACCTCACAGGCAAGACATACAACTGGCACGCAGATATCGACGGCCGCAACATCGACCTCTTTGCACTCAAGTTCGCCACCGAACCTTCATCGCTTGAGCTCACTGCCTCAGCCGATGCCGAGATTGGTCCGGGTAAAGACGATATCAAAGCCCGTCTGCAGCTCAACGACCTATTCTTCAGTCAGAAAGCCGGAACGATAGCCCTCTCGGGTGTGAGTGCTCACTTCGACGCTTCCGACAGTTCGATAGTAGCGACGATTCTTAACCGCGACCTTGCGGCTACATTCACCGCGCCCGAAGGTCTGACCGCTCTTACCTCGGCATTCTCAAAGACCTCCGAAGTGCTTAAACATCAGATAGACAACTTCTCTATCAATATCGACTCCCTCGCTTCGGCAATGCCTCCGTTTGCATTTGATATGCACGGCGGCAGCAGCAACCTCGTCAACGACATCCTCGCACCTTATGGCATGTCGCTGCGCTCCATCGTCCTGACTGCCGACAACGACAGCACCCTGGCAGTAAATGGCGGTGTCCGCCGATTCGATACCGGCAGCATGCAGCTCGATTCTTTGTTCATCACCGCTACGGGTGTCGACTCGCTGCTCCTCATCAATGCCGGCATGCTCAATCAGCCCGGCAATATGGACGAGTGGCATCGTGTAGATCTTAAAGGAACTGTGCTCAAAAATACCCTTTCACTCGGTATTCATCAGGAAAACATCAAAGGCAAGACAGGCTTCGACTTCGGACTCCGAGCCGTTGCCGATGCTCCCGACTCACTCTTTACCCTCAGCGTAAATCCCTTCAAGCCTGTCATCGGATATCAGCAGTGGAGTGTCAATACCGACAACTACATTACCTACCATATCCCCGACAAGCACATCGACGCCAACCTCCACATGGAGGGCGGCAACAGCTCTCTGGCCATATATACCGAGCACCAGGGTGCTGAAGAAAACGGTGAACACGCTCACTACGGCGCTCAGGAAGACCTCGTGATCCGCATCGGCGATATCCACATCTCCGACTGGATTTCGTTCAACCCCTTCGCGCCCCCTATCAAGGGTGATGTCAATGCCGATGTGCGCCTCAACACTATCGACAATCGTATCGTAGGCAAAGGTTCGGCCTCTATCACCGACTTCTTCTACGGTCGCGAGAAAGTTGCCGATTTCAAGGCCGACTTCGATGTCTCTGCCCAGTCCGACGGCACATTGCGTGCCAAGGCCGACCTCTTTGCAAACGGTCAGAAGACAATCACCATTGCCGGAGCTCTCAACGACAGCACCGCCGTATCGCCTCTTGCTCTCGACTTCTCGATGATCAGATTCCCGCTGTCTACCGCCAATCCCTTCCTGCCCGCAGGTACGGCGAAACTGTCGGGTGTGCTCAACGGCAATCTGAAAATCTCAGGTACAGAGTCTGCTCCCATTTACAACGGTACATTCGATTTCGACTCTACAGCGGTAGAACTCGCTCTCACCGGCACTCCCTATAAATTCAGCGACAATCCTATCGACGTGACCAACAGTGTGGTGCAGTTCCGCGATTTCGCAATCTCCGGTTGCAACGACAATCCTCTGAAAGTCAACGGTACAGTCGACCTCACCGATATGGCCGACCTCAAGATGAATCTCTCGCTCAAGGCCAACAACATGATGCTGGTCAACAACAACCGCGCCCGAAAAGGTGCCGATGTTTATGGCAAAGCCTACGTCAGCCTCGACGCCAATGCCCACGGAAGCATGTCGTTCATGGTAGTCAACGCCGACTTAAAACTCCTCTCGGGCACCAATGTCACATACGTCCTTACCGACGCGGCTTCAACCCTTACAGGCCCGACCGACCAGAATATGGTTAAGTTTGTCAACTTCACCGACTCACTCGCTGTAGTCAAGGCAGACTCCCTCACTACAAGCGGACTCGCCATGATGCTCGATGCCATGCTCACGATAGAGGAGGGCACTACAATTAACGTCGACCTTTCTACCGACGGCAAGAACAAAGCTCAGGTGCAGAGCAACGGCACTCTGCAGTTCAGCATGACGCCTCTCGACGACGGTCGCCTCACAGGCCGCCTCAACATCAACGAAGGTTTTGTGCGCTACACGCCGCCGTTTATGTCGGAGAAGAATTTCAGCTTTGACGATGGCAGCTATGTGGCCTTCAACGGCGACATGATGAACCCGACGCTCAACATCCACATGACCGATGTTCTGAAGGCAAATGTCACTCAGAGCGGACAGGACTCGCGCCTCGTCAACTTCGACGTGAAGCTCGGCGTTACCGGCACACTTGCCGATATGAATGTGGTATTCGACCTTGCCACAAACGACGATATGACCGTGGCAAACGAACTTGAATCAATGTCGGCCGAGCAGCGTGCCAACCAGGCGATGAACCTCCTGCTCTACAATGTCTACACCGGTCCCGGTACGAAGGGTGATGCCTCGCTCAGCGGCAACCCCCTGTACTCCTTCCTCGAGTCGCAGCTCAATAGCTGGGCGGCAAACACTATCAAGGGTGTCGACATATCGTTTGGCATCGACCAGTACGATAAGACTGTCGGAGGCAGCACCTCGTCGACGATGAGCTACTCCTACCAGGTGTCGAAGTCGCTCTTCAACGATCGCTTCAAGATTGTTGTCGGCGGTAACTACAGCACCGATGCCGACGCCGACGAAAACTTCTCGCAGAATCTTATCAGCGATATATCGTTCGAATACTTCCTCAATCCTCAGCGCAGCATGTATCTCCGCCTGTTCCGCCACACGGGATATGAAAGTATTCTCGAAGGCGAGATTACGCAGACCGGTGTAGGTTTCGTTTACCGTCGCAAGCTCCGCCGCATCGGCGATATGTTTATCTCGCCGGCGCAGGCACGCCGCCGCGACGAGAGAGAAAATCAGCGTCTGCTCGAAGAAGATAAGAACGTAGAACCCGAAAACGAAGAATCCAAATGAAGACTAAATATAGCTTTTCACCGCGTTTTATTCGCGCTGTCATTGCCGTAGTCTGCATATCGGCGGTTGTGGCATGCTCCACCACGAGCAAAATTCCCGAAGGAGAATTGCTCTATACGGGTATGAAGATCAAGGTAGCGAAGTCCGACAGCACCGCTATCCCTTCCGATCTCACTTCATCTCTCAAGAGCTCGGTCGACGTTGCTCCCAACAACTACATAAAGATGCTCGGCTGGCGTTATCCCTTCCCTCTCGGACTGTGGGTGTACAACCATTGGCCTAACCCCGAAAAAGGTTTCAAACACTGGCTCTACGAGAAGTTTGTAGAAGAGCCTGTTCTCGTTTCCGACGTCCGTCCCGAGGTGCGCACACACATGATTGAGCAAATTCTCGACGATAACGGATATTTTCGCGGTACAGCCACTTACGAGCTCGAAAAAGCCAAGAACCCCAAGAAGGCGAAGATTCTCTACTCAGTAGAGCCGGGTCCCGCATATCCTGTCGATACTGTAATATTGATGTCGGACAGCACCGACCTCGGCCGCTTCATAGATTCTCTTGCGCGCAAAGATCCCTACCTTGCCGCTCGCTCTCCGCGCTACTCCCTCGACTCCCTCTCGGTAGCCCGTACTCGCATTACCAACGAACTCCGCAACCGCGGATACTACTTCTTCCGTCCGGAGTACATCGAGTATCTCGCCGACAGTGTGGCCGTCCGCGGTCAGATTGCCCTCAAAATGATGATGGCATCCAATACTCCAGCATTTGCACGCAACCTCTATACAACGGGCAAAGTAACCATTCACGTAGACCGCAACCAGGGCGGCGGACGCCCCGATACCATTCAGCTCCGTCGATCCACCCTTATACAGATGCGTCCCTCGCGTCTGCGCACAAAGTCGATAGAGGAATGTATCACCTTCCGTCCCGGCCGTACATTCTCCGTGAGAAACATGAACCGCACGCAGACCAACCTGTCACGTCTCGGAATTTTCAATTCCATCAATATAGATGCTATCCCCGACAGCGCCAACGCCGCTGCAAAGCGTCTGGACGTGGATATCTACTGCACATTCGACACGCCTCTCGAAACTTCACTCGAAGTCAACGCCTCCTCGAAATCAAACAGTTATATCGGCCCGGGCCTCACATTTGGCGTCACCAACAAAAATCTTTTCGGTGGAGGAGAGCAGCTCTCTGTCAAAGCTACAGGTTCATACGAGTGGCAGACAGGTAGCGGCCGCGGTTCCGTGTTCAATTCCTATGAATTCGGCATCACCGGTTCGCTCGCATTCCCGCGTCTGCTTGCTCCGAAGTTTATCCCGCGAAGCCGCTATCAGCTCAACTGGACTCGCTTCCAGCTCAACGCCGACCTTCTCAACAGACCTCACTACTTCAAAATGGCGCAGTTCAACGCTTCGATTAACTACGACTGGCGCTTCCGCAGACATGTGCAGAATACTCTTACTCTCTTCAAACTGACGTACACCAACCTCCTGCATACCACCGAGGAGTTTGACTCTATAATGACGGCAAACCCCGCCGTGGCTCAGAGCTTCAAGACCCAGTACATCCCGCAGATGATATATTCGTATGTCTACGACCGTCAGCTCGACCGTAACAATACACTCAACTGGCAGTTTACCATTCAGGAGGCCGGCAACGTCTTCTGGGCCTTGTACAGTGCCTGCGGAAAGACCGGCGAGAAAAAACTTTTCGGAGCGCCATTCTCGCAGTTCGTCAAGGGCTCGGCACAGCTTGTGTGGGGCAGAAGAATATTCTCCGGCGATAATTGGCTCGTGACACGTGTAGCTGCCGGCGCGGCTCACGCCTACGGCAACTCTTCGCAAGTGCCTTACTCCGAGCAGTTCTATGTGGGCGGTGCCAACTCAATCAGAGCCTTTACGGTCCGCTCGATCGGTCCGGGCAGCTATCGCGCCCCCGAAGGGCAGCCCGTCGACAACTTCGACCGCACAGGTACATTCAAGTTCGAAGCCAATGTCGAGTACCGTTTCCCCATAGCCGGCCCTCTCCACGGTGCGCTCTTCCTCGATTCGGGCAACGTATGGCTGCTCAAAGACGACAGCCTCCGTCCGGGCGGTACACTCAAAGCATCCACCTTCCTCAAAGACCTTGCCCTGGGTACTGGTGTAGGCCTCCGCTTCGATATTTCCATGCTCGTGCTCCGTGCCGACCTCGGTGTGGGCATCCACGCACCCTACGATACCGGCAAGAGAGGTTACTACAATATGACATCGTTCGGCAATTCACTCGCTTTCCACCTCGCCATCGGCTATCCGTTCTGAACCAAAGAGGCCTCCGGGGTGTTCTATAGTCAGACTAACATAAAACACCTTATATATTATGGCACTCATCAAAAATCAGGAAGCCCGCGAAATCGAGGAGCTTCAGAAAGTAGAAGATCGTATCCGCCGCAGCGAACGACGTGAAAAAATACATCATATTCTTATTGCCGGACTCGGTACTCTTTTAGCGGCATCGCTTGTTTCACACTGCTTGGGCTGCTGCAAACACGGCCGCCGTTAAAGTAAGAATACGTTCTGACTACAGAAGAATCCCTGAAAGCCCCTCTGAGAGCTTTCGGGGATTGAAATTTTTATGCGTGTGCATATTCTTGATTATCAGGCGACTCGGATTTTGGGTGAAAATTTCTTTGAAAAAAGTACTCGAAAAATTTGGAGGATTCAAAAATAGTGCCTAACTTTGCACCGCAATTGAGAAACAAACCAACGCGAAAATAGCTCAGTTGGTAGAGCACGACCTTGCCAAGGTCGGGGTCGCGGGTTCGAGTCCCGTTTTTCGCTCAAGCTTTTAGCTTCCCTCTCTGCTTCGGCAGACACTTCCTGTCCGGGTGGTGGAATTGGTAGACACGCTACTTTGAGGGGGTAGTGGCCGAAAGGCTGTGTGAGTTCGAATCTCATCTCGGACACTTGAAGAATCCCGAAGGGTTGCAAATGCCCTGCGGGATTCTTCTTTTTTTATTAACGCATACCTTCACCTTATGATGATTCTATTCCGGATATATCAGTTTTGCATAGCAATACCTCTTTTATTAGTTGCTACAGTCCTTGCTGCGCTGGTCACTATTATCGGCAGCATGCTTGGGTTTAGTCGGAGTATGGGCTACTGGCCCGGTCATATATGGTCGCGGATTTTCTGCGCCTTGTCGTTTGTAAAAGTCACCGTCAAGGGACGCGAGAAAATTGACAAAAAGACATCATACGTCTTTGTGGCCAATCATCAGGGAGCATACGACATCTTCTGCATCTATGGCTACCTCTGCCACAATTTCCGCTGGATGATGAAGAAAGGTCTCGAAAAGATTCCCCTGGTAGGATACAGCTGCAGAGTGTCGGGCCATATATATGTGGACAACAGCACACCCTCCGCCATCCGCGAAACTATGGAGACGGCTGAGAAACGTCTTGCAGGCGGCCTCTCGGTGGTGGTATTCCCCGAAGGAGCGCGCACTCGCGACGGACATATGCACAAATTCCGCAGAGGAGCCTATACCCTTGCCATGGAATTCGGCCTGCCCGTGGTTCCGCTCACTATCGACGGCGCTTACCGTGTAATGCCTATTGGCTCTGTTCTTCCTCGCCCGGGGCATATCAAACTTACTATCCACCATCCTATATATCCTGCCGACGGCGGTCGCCACGAACTCACCGAGCTTATGGAGAAGAGCTACTCGGCTATTGCTTCTGCTCTCCCGGAAGTGTAAAATCCGTACAATATGTTGGTGGATTGAAAATCATTCCTTAAATTTGCAACATGGCGCATCGAGCGCCCCAACATAACCCCTCAAACTTATGAAGAAACATAACTTCTATGCCGGCCCGTCAATTCTGAGCGAATACACCATTCAGAATACTGCCGATGCCATTCTCAACTTTGCCGATACCGGTCTTTCTGTGCTTGAGGTATCTCACCGCAGCAAGGAATTCCAGGCCGTAATCGACGAAGCAACCGCACTCGTTAAGGAAATTCTCGATATCCCTGAAGGCTTCTCGGTTCTGTGGCTCGGAGGTGGAGCCTCTATGCAGTTCTGCATGCTTCCCTACAATCTCCTCGCCCGCAAAGCCGCCTACATCGATACCGGCACATGGGCTGCCAACGCTATCAAGGAAGCTCGCCTCTTCGGTGAAGTAGATGTTGTCGCTTCTTCTAAGGAAGCCGGCTACACCTATATTCCCAAAGACTTTACCGTGCCCGCGGATGCCGACTACTTCCACTACACTTCCAATAATACTATCTACGGTACAGAAATCCGTACCGATCCCAAGGTGCCCTGTCGCCTCGTTGCCGACATGAGCTCCGATATCTTCTCACGTCCTATCGACTTCTCCCTTTACGACGCAATCTATGCCGGAGCACAGAAAAACCTCGCTCCCGCAGGCGTTACGCTCGTAATCGTTCGCGACGAAGCTCTCGGCCACGTCGACCGTCCCATTCCTACGATGCTCGACTACCGCACACACATCAAGAAAGGCTCGATGTTCAACACTCCTCCCGTGCTTCCTATCTTCTCTGCACTCCAGACCCTCCGCTACTACAAGCAGCTCGGCGGTCTTAAGGAACTCGAACGTCGCGACCTCGAGAAAGCCGCCGTGCTCTACGGTGCTATCGACGACAGCAAGATGTTTACCGGTACCGTTACCGACCCCGCAGACCGCTCTATCATGAACGTTACATTCGTCATGACTCCCGAATATAAGGAACTCGAAGCGGACTTCGTATCTTTCTGCGCCGCAAGAGGTATCGTAGGCATCAAGGGTCACCGTTCGGTAGGCGGCTTCCGCGCTTCTCTCTACAACGCTCTGCCCCTCGAAAGCGTCAAAGTTCTCGTTGAGGCAATGCACGATTTCGAGACAACTCACTGATTCAGGCTATGAAAGTTCTTGTAGCTACAGAGAAACCCTTCTCTCCCAAGGCGGTAGAGGAGATTCGTCGCCGCATCGAAGACGGCGGCCATACATTTTCCATTCTCGAGAAATATACAGCTAAAGAAGACCTCCTCAAAGCAGTGGCCGACGCCGATGCCCTCATCGTGCGTAGCGACATTGTCGACGAGGCCGTATTTGCTGCCGCTCCTTCTCTAAAGATTGTAGTCCGCGCAGGTGCCGGCTACGACAATATCGACCTTGCAGCTGCTACTGGCAAGGGCGTGATAGTAGAGAATACCCCCGGTCAGAATGCCAATGCCGTAGCCGAACTCGTTATCGGAATGGCTATCCTCGCTGCCCGCAATAAATTCTCAGGCTCTACCGGTTTTGAAATTTCAGGCAAGCGCCTCGGCCTTCAGGGCTTCGGACAGGTAAGCCGCCACGTTGCAGCCCTTGCCAAAGGTTTCGGCATGGAGGTGAGCGCTATCGACCCCTATTGCCCCGCAAAAGTTATGGAAGAGGCCGGTGTTACTCCCTGCGAGAGCGTTGAAGCTCTATATGCCGGCAACGACATCGTGTCTATCCACATCCCTGCAACCAAAGAGACCGTAGGTTCTATCGGTAAAGACCTTATCGGCAAGCTCCCCAAAGGCGCAGTGCTCATCAATACCGCCCGCAAGGAAGTAGTTGTCGACGATGACCTTCTCGAAGTTCTCGAGCAGCGTCCCGACCTCAAATACTTCGCCGACGTTAAGCCCGGCAACGCCGCTGTCCTCGAAGAAAAGTTCGCCGACAGAGTATTCTTCACTCCCAAGAAGAGCGGCGCTCAGACCAAGGAGGCAAACCTCAACGCAGGCGTAGCCGCCGCAAACCAGATTGTAGCCTTCTTCGCCGACGGTACCGACCGCTTCCGCGTAAACTGATATTCACTACCCGATATAAAAGGCCGGACACCAACTCGAAGGTGCCCGGCCTTTTTAAAGGTATGACGGGCATGTCATACATCTGTGGTGAAAGTCCACACGGGGCGTAGTTGCCGACGAACCCCATAGCGACTTGCAAGTTTCGAGTGGTGACACTCGGGAGAGAAGAAGCAATAGCAAAATCGTGGCCTGACGGAC
>JAAVFI010000046.1 GCA_014800815.1 Bacteroidales bacterium
AAAGAGATACTGACACGCAGAGGTTTAGTGAGTTGTCTTGACTACTATATGATTAGACATTCTTTGAAAACAAATTAAACCGCCGTATGCCGAACGGCACGTACGGTGGTGTGAGAGGAAAGGAAACGAAAGTAGGTCAGAAAACTTTCGTTTCCCGACCTACTCGATTTCTATTTCTCGAATATACTTACATCAGCGCGATACGATATACGGCGAAGGCTGCAATCCACGCTACGGCGGTATTATACACTATGCTGAATGCAGCATATTTCCATGACTGCGTTTCGCGTGCTATAGCCGTGATTGTGGCGATGCACGGGCAGTAGAGCAGTACGAATACGAGGAAGCTTAGTGCTACGGCGGGAGTAAAGTCGGGTTTTCCCGTAGCAGGGTCTATTGCTTCGAGTTTTTCGCCGAGTCGTGCGTCAGTGGTAGCTTCATTGTCGGTGTAGAGCACGCCGAGGGTAGATACGATGATTTCCTTGGCCGGAACACCTGCAATAGCGGCTACCGATGCGCGCCATTCAAATCCGAGAGGACGGAGGAGGGGATTGATTAATTTTCCTGTCATCTCGAGGTATGAGTCGTGGGCCGGATCGATTTCTGAGGTAGCCACGTAGTCGGCATCAGGTTCATCGTGGCGAGGGAAATAGTTGAGAGCCCACACGGCTATACTTGCAAAAAGTATTATGCCGCCCATTTTCTTAAGATATTCTTTGCCCTTGCCCCATGTGTGTCTCAACGATGCTTTCAGAGTTGGGAGGCGATAGGGCGGAAGTTCCATTACGAACGGAGTCTCATCTTTATGGAACAAGAATTTACGCAGCAGTCTGGCAGTAATTACAGCCACGGCTATGCCTCCGAAGTAGAGTCCTGAGAGCACAATAGCGGCGTGAGCGTCGAAGAATGTGCCGACGAGCAGCACGTAGATAGGCAGGCGCGCCGAGCACGACATAAAGGGATTGATGAGTATGGTGATGATGCGGCTCGAACGGCTCTCTATGGCGCGTGAGGCAATAATTGCAGGGACGTTACATCCGAAACCCATTATAAGAGGTATGAACGATTTGCCGTGCAGACCTATTCGGTGCATCACCTTATCCATGATGAAAGCCGCGCGGGCCATATACCCGGAGTCTTCCATAAAAGAGATGCAGAAATACAGTATAAGTATGTTGGGTAGAAAGACTATCACACCTCCGACGCCGCCAATTATACCGTCGGTCACGAGGTCTTTCAGCGGGCCTTCGGGCAGGAACTGCCTGCAGAATCCGCTCAGTGCACTTACACCGTTCTCAATCCATTCCATAGGATACTGCCCGATGACGAAAGTAGCCCAGAAGATTGCAAACATTATCACGAAGAAGATAGGGAAGCCGAGCATCTTGTTCGTCGCGAGTGCATCGAGCACCTGAGTGGCACGTCGCTCCTTCTTCTTTCCGGGAACAAGAGTCTCGGCAAGAGCGCCGGCCACGAAGCCGTATTTGTGTGCCGCTACTATCGAGGAAATTTCTTCGTCTCTCATCCCCTCTATTTTAGCGCGCAACTTGTCGCGCAGGAGTATCAGTTCGCTGTCGGGAGTGTGGGGTACGTGGTCGCGCCATGTTTCCTCTTCGCCCGACGATGAGCAGCATCTATGGAACAGACCTTTGTGGCGCCTGCGACGTCCGTTGCCCATGACATCAGACTCCGGCTTGGCCGCATTTTCAGCTGCCGGAATTTCCTCCTCGATTTCATGGTCGCCCTCAAGAAGCTTTATAGCCATGTATCGGGGTGAGAAATGTTTGCTCGTGGTCGGAGTAGCCTTCAGGCGGTCTACAATCTCGCGCACGGCCGCCTCTATATCATTGCCGAGGTTCACATGGATGTGACGCACCGTAGAGTCTTTGCCCTCATACACACCTATTACAGTATCGAAAAGCTCTTTCAGGCCCTCTCCCGTCTTCGACACCACAGGCACCATAGGCACACCTATCATGCCGGCGAGAGTCTCATAGTCGAGTTTGTCACCGCGTTCTCTCAGTTCGTCGTACATGTTCAGAGCTATCACCATGCTCGTATCCATGTCGATAAGCTCCGTAGTGAGGTAGAGATTGCGCTGGAGATTCGATGAATCCACCACATTGATAATCACATCAGGAGTATTGTCCTTGAGATATTGGCGCACATACAGTTCTTCGGGCGAATAGCACGTAAGAGAGTAGGTGCCGGGCAGGTCTACGATATTGAACTTATATCCTTTATATTCAAAGTGGCCGTCTTTGGCATCAACGGTCACACCCGAATAGTTGCCTACATGTTCTTTTGCTCCCGATGCCACGTTGAAGAGCGAGGTCTTTCCGCAGTTGGGATTTCCGATGAGAGCAACATTTATCAGGTGTCGCTCATGATTAAAGCGTTTGCGCTCCTCAAGGTCTTCGGGAAGGGAAGTCACGGCTGCATAGCCTATTTCCGGGGCGGCATCCGGCGATATTTCGATCACATCTATAAGTGCGGCTTCGGAAGCTCTGAGCGATACCTCATAGCCGAGTATGCTATATTTGATAGGGTCGCGAAGCGGCGCGTGAAGCACCACCGTCACTGTATGACCCTTTACAAACCCCATTTCAAGGAGACGTTTCCTGAACGCGCCGTGGCCGTGAACCTTAACGACAATTCCGGTGCATCCGGTCTGTAATTCTGATAGTTTCATTAGTTCTGAATTTTGTTGCAAATTTCGCCATTTATCGTCGTTCGGCCAAATTATTTAAATAAAATTTAAATAACTGATTCTGGTGATTTTTCAATTTCTTGCCTTGAGATTGTTGTTATTTACACGCTGATAAACTGACTGTTATACATGATATAAACCATATAGGTGTCGCTGAAGAGTTGTCGTTTTACGGTAGAATACCCAAGAGTAGGTATTTGTATACGTGTCAAAAAATAACTAATTTTGCCGTCAGAATTTAGAACTAATCCTATTATTATATGAAAATTTCTACTCGAACCTTATCTTCATTTGCTGCCGTGCTTGGCATGAGCTTTTCGCTCATGGCGGCTGAAACCGTTTCAATGGAGTGGGCGAACCTTTTCGACGGAACAACTACTGCCGGCGATCAGAGTACTGCCGTACTCGGCGTTAAAAATGGCGCTTACTGGTTGAACACCTTGGGTTCTACCGAATCTGCCCCCGACCTCTTCTACGCCGGCACTAAAATCTTTACAGGCGCACTCTACGTAGGTACAAGCCAAAACAATAACTTCGCACTCACCAAAACTGACGCTGACGGCAAAGCTCTCTGGACAATCTACTCTACATCAGGTGACTATGCCGCCAATGAAGGCGCTCTCGCCGAGACTGCCGACGGCTCTGTAATATTCCTCTCACGTGCACGCCACACCGACGGCATGCTCGACAAGCCCCTCAATCTCGTGGACGCTTCGGGCAAGACCTTCGAATTCGGCGGCACTGTAGAAAACCGTTATTATATAGGAGTAATCGGTAAGACCGATGCCAACGGAAACATTCAGTGGATCCGCCTCATCACTCCCGACAACACCAAGACCGTAGGCGGCGAGACAGTAAATCTCTCCGACGTGTTCACTGCCAAGTCGCTCGTCCTCGATGCCGAAGGCAACATCTACGTAGCCGGTGGTTTCTCGGCTCCTCTCGCCTTTGCCAAGGCCGAAAACGCAACGGAAAAAATCACTCCCCGCAATAGCGCTGAATGGGCCGGCAAAGGCACAGCTCCCGCCGATTCCTACATCGCAAAACTCGACGCCGACGGCTACTACAAGGCCTCAGTTCAGACTGAGGGCGATACCTTCACTACCGACGCGATCCTCTCAATGACTATCGACGGCGCCAACCTCTACGTAACAGGTACCGCTACTGCCGAAGAAGGCCTCAAGGCATCTTTCGGAGGCGAAGAATTTACCGCAACAACACTTGCAACTCCCTTCATCGCTTCTTTCAGCACCGCTAATCTCGAAGCGGAATGGCTCAAGACTCTCACTCCCGGCAAGGTTGAAGATAAATACGGCTATCAGAATCCCGCACTTTCAGCAAACGGCGCTACTCTTTGGCTCACAGCTCTCTTCAACGGTTCGTTCACCGACGGCGCAAAAACAATCTCAAGCGTTACTCCGAGCACTCGCGAAGGTCTCCTCGTCAAGTTCGACAAGGCTACGGGCGAATGGCTCGCAGCTGCCGACTCTCGCGCAGACTGGAATGATACAGCTCTCGGCGGCTACCTCGCAGCCGTTCAAAATCCTGCCGACGATTCGAAAGTATATGTATATGGCTACGTGATGAACGCGGCCACAGGCGCTTACCTCCGCGGCTATAACGCTCAGGACCTCACCCCCGTTACCGACGAAAACTGGACACTCGTCAAGGGTGGTGGTATGCCCTCCGCTATCTGCTTCAAATATCTCCCCGAAGAAGGCACCGCATACCTTACTGTCCGCGGCAATAAGGCATTCGAGCCCCTCGGTCTCGAAGCTACAGCTGCTCCCACAGGTTGGGCTGTAATGGCAGGCAAACTCGCTCTCCCCGAAGGTCTTACCGCTGGTGTTGAGACTGCCGCAACCGCTGCAGAATATACCGTGCTCGGTGGCAAAGGTTGCATAACTATCTCTGCTGCAGAAGCTTGCACCACCGCGGTTTACGACCTCGCAGGCCGTGCTGCAGCTACCGTAAAACTCGCAGCAGGAGAGACTGCAACTCTCACACTCGCTCCCGGCCTCTACATTGCCGGCGGCAAGAAAGTTATTGTTAAGTAAGAATAACTGAAAAACTATCTATAGAAAGGGCTGTTCCTGCACAAGGGGACGCCCTTTTTTACTTTGAAACGTTTCATGCCTCGCATACCCGATTTTGGTGATTTTAATGGCAGAAACGTAAGAAATACATGGGAATGTATAGTAGTATAGAAAGAAAATGAGTAATTTTGTAGTATAAACCGATTCGACTACAAGTGAAGCGATATATACTACTTTCTTTAGCTGCAATTCTTGCACATCTTAGCTCTGTAGCAGCAGTTCTTACAGGTACAGTACTTGACTCGACCGACGGCTCTCCGCTTCCGGTTTGCGCAATAGCCGTCTCTCCCGGTTCGATAAGCACTCAGACCAACCTCGACGGTATCTTTGTCCTGACACTCAAGCCAGGAGAATATACCGTCAAAGCCTCCTATGTGGGTTTTGAAGACCTCCTGCTGCCCGTCAAGATAGGTGCGCGCGATACCTCCATTACGCTCTCAATGCTCCCAACGCATCAGCAACTCGCCGAGGTTACGGTCACCGCAAGAGAATCTACCGGCCTTACCTCGGCATCGCGAATCGACAAATCCGCGATGCTTCACCTGCAGCCGACAAGTTTTTCCGACCTCCTCGAACTCGTCCCCGGCAACATCAGCCAGAATCCGCAGATGGGCGCTGTCAACTCCATTCAGCTACGTGAAACAGGAAATATCGGCGCTACCGGCGGCACTGCCGATAATGCCGACTATGCAATAAGCGCTCTCGGCACGACATTCAACGTCGACGGCGTTCCCGTCAACAACGACGCCAACCTCCAGAGCGTTGGTATCGAGGCTGCTACAGGCCGCAATTCGGTCAATAGAGGAGTGGACATGCGCACACTCTCCACCGACAATATCGAGAGCGTAGAGATTGTCCGCGGCATCCCCTCTGCCGAGTACGGCAACCTTACTTCGGGTCTCGTAAACATCCGACGCACACGCCGCGCCACTCCCTGGACGGCACGATTCAAGGCCGACGGATACAGCAAACTCCTCTATGCCGGCAAAGGTATTGCCCTCGGTCCCGATCGCCGCAACTCGCTCAACGCCGACATAGGCTGGCTCGACAGCAAGACAGACCCCCGAAACAGTTTTGAAAACTTCAAGCGTATCAGCGCTTCGCTACGTGCCGCTCTTACATGGTCGCGCAGTCATCTCCTTACCGACTGGAATATGTCGCTGGACTACACCGGCACCGCCGACCATGCCAAGACCGACCCCGACCTCTCGCTCAATAAACTCGACGAGTACCGCGCTGACAACCACAGATTCAGTTTCGCTACCGACGCCTCCTTCTCTTTCCCCAAACTCCAATGGCTCTCGAGAATCGACGTCAAGGCATCGGCAAGCTACGAGCTCGACCGTCTCCGCCGTCTCAAGCAGGTTGCTCCCTCACGTGCTACGGTCGCTCCTATATCCGACAGCGAAGGTGTTCACGACGGCGTCTTCATCCTCGAAGAGTACATCGCCGACTATCTCAGCGAGGGCAAACCTCTCACACTCTTTACAAAATTAGGCCTCAACGGCAATCTCCCCGCGTGGACAGGCGCAACGCAGGCCTGGAAGGCGGGCGCAGAGTGGAACATGAGCAAAAACTACGGTCGCGGACAGGTGTATGACCCCTTCAAACCGCTCACCGCATCGTGGACATCACGCCCGCGCGATTTCCGAACGATACCCGCTCTCAACATCGTATCGGCATATGCCGAAGACGCTATCACCATTCCCTCGCCCGCAGGTACTTACGAGCTCCAGGCAGGTGTGCACGCCGTAACTATCGCTGGCCTCGACAAGAAATATGCGATTTCCGGCAAGCCCTACCTCGACCCCCGTCTCAATGCCGTATGGCGCTTCCCCGCTATCAATGTAGGCAAGCGAAAACTCGAGCTGCAGCTCGCCGGTGGCTACGGTCTCAACACCCGTATGCCGACCGTCGACTACCTCTTCCCCCAGGAAGCTTATCTCGACATCCTTCAGCTTAACTACTACGATACATCCGACCCCAAAGACAACAGCCGTGTGAATATCCGCACATACATCAACGATGCAACCAACTACGATCTCAAACCCGCCCGCAACCAAAAGTGGGAGGTGAGAGCAGGTGCATCTATCGGCGCAAACCGTCTGTCTGTCACCTACTTTGAGGAGCATCTCAACTCTGGCTTCAGATACTCCAATGTCTACGCCGCCTACGGCTACACTCTCTACGATCCCTCGGGAATCAAACCCGGCGACCTCCAGGGACCGCCCTCGCTTTCCGACCTCCCCTCGACCGACGAGAAAGTCCTCCGAGGCTACCGTCGTGCCGAGAACGGTTCTACTATCGACAAGCGCGGTATCGAATTCCAGCTCAACACAGCCCGCTGGCGACCTCTCGCCACCTCCCTAATAGTCTCGGGAGCGTGGTTCCGCTCGCGTTACTCCAATTCCATGCGCATCTTTGACCCCGTCAACGACGTTGTCGGTGGAACTGCCGTCAGTGACAAATTCGTAGGCCTCTACAATACCGACGACGGCCGCGTAAGCTCGCAGTTCAACACCAACTTCATGTTCGACACCCAGATTCCCAAGCTCGGACTCGTATTCACCACCACCTTCCAGTGTATGTGGTTTGTCAAGACGCGCCGACTTGCCGAAAACGGTACCCCCGACGCCTACATCTCCGCAGAAGACGGTCTGCTCCACGACTTCAACGCCGGCACCGACGACCCCATGCTGAAATATCTCATTCAGTATTACAACCCCGACCTTTTCAAAAATTATACTATACCGACCGCCATGTACGTTAATCTTAAAGCGACCAAGAGCATAGGCAAGTGGATGCGCGTGGCACTTTTCGTTAACCGCATCATCGACTACCTCCCCGACTACCGTTCGAACGGCCTCGTGATACGTCGCTCCTCCGATGCGTATTTCGGTATGGAACTTAATTTTACTCTCTGACCTCATCATGAAGAAATTTCTCCCTTTAATTCCTATAGCACTCCTGGCGTCGTGCTCCGACAACGCCACCACTCCCTCGCTCTCTCCGGCGGGAATCTCGGTGTCTCTCCCCGAAGGAATCGAGAGTGCCGACCTTCGCGACGCCGCAGTCACATTCTATAATATAAGTTCGGGCGAATCCACCGAAGTGTCTATGACAGACCCTCTCCACATCTCGGCGTCTGTCACCCCAGGTTTTTACAACCTGACTTATACCGCCACCGTCACCCTCGAGAATGGTGTCGACGCCACTGTCAAAGGGCAGCTCACCGGAGTCACCATTTCTCCGGCCGGAGCATCCTACACCCTGTCGACCTTTGCGTCCGTACCCACCGACGACCTCATCATCTCCGAAATCTTCTTTACGGGCACACTCCAGACCTCAGGTAATCAGTATAATGGCGACCAGTATATAAAGCTGTACAACAACACCGACCACGTAATTTACGCCGACGGTCTCACAATTTTCGAATCCCTCTTCCTCACCACACAGAAGTTCAACTACACCCCCGATATCATCGACACCGATGTCTCTGTTAAGGCTCTCTATACTATCCCCGGCAGCGGCACAGATGTGCCCGTGCAGCCCGGAGGTGAACTCCTCATCGCAGACATCGCTATCGACCACAGAGAGATAAACTCCAACTCATTCGACCTCAGTCACGCCGACTTCGAGTGGTACGACCAAAGTTCGACACCCTCGTTTACCGACATCGACAATCCTCTCGTGCCCAATCTCGACAAGTGGTATTGCTACACGCTCTCTACCTGGCAGCTCCACAACCGCGGACTCGTGGCCTTCGGCATCGCACGAATCGGTGTCGACAAAGACGAATACCTTGCCAACTATCGCTACACCACAGAGTACGACCAGACTACCGTGGCCGGAACATTCCCCATGACCAAAACCGCCTACCGCATTCCCAACGAATGGGTAGTAGACATCGTCAATTGTTCGGTCGAGGCCTCGTACGTATGGAATGTCTGCGCGCCCTCTCTCGACATGGGCTGGACTCATTGCGGCGAAGTAGACAACGATAAGAAGCGCTACTTCCACGCCGTACGCCGCAAGGCTTACGAAGTGACCGGCGAAGGCTACCCCGTGCTCTACGACACCAACAACTCCACACACGATTTCAACAGCTTCACAACTCCGTCTGAGATAGAACGACAGCATACCGTTTGCGATGCCGACGGTAATATCGCTCAGTTTGAGACCTACGACGGCATAATGAAAAAATGATCAGCTTCAGAAAAATAATTTATCTATCGCTCTTTTGTCCCCTCGGGGCAATAGCGCAGATCGCAGGAGCCTACGCCGCCACCGACTCTCTCGCTGCCGATGCCGCGTCGCTCTCGTTCGCCAACCCGGCCCTCAAACCCTGGTTGTCCGAGTCCTCGCTATCGTCCCTCTCCGTAGGTTTTGCGGGCGAACGCTACAATACCGCTCCCGTAAGCTACGACGGAAAGGGCTATGGCAATGCCTATTTCGACGCTTCCTCATATCTCCGTCAGGGCAAGAGCGCTATCACAGGCCACGCTTCCTACAGCAACGGCACCCGCTTCGGCAACAAGGGCTGCGAGGTGAGCGACCCCGAGCTTCTGTATCCCTATTTCACCGCCGATACCATTGGCGGTAACATGCGTTCGGAGTGCTACAATTTCGGCGGTTCGTATTCATCCTCTTTCGACGGAGGCAACTGGATATATGGCGCCGAACTGCACTACAGGGCACTCATGGAGTACCGTCAGCGCGATCCTCGCCCAAAAAATACCGTCGGACAGCTCGATTTCGGCGCTTCCTTCGGCCGTCGTTTCGGCAACTACTTCGTTCTCCTCGGTGCCAAAGCATACAAATATTCGCAGAGCAGCTCCATTTCGTTCGTGAGCGAACTCGGTACTGTCAAAGTCTTCCACCTCACAGGACCGGGCTTTCAGTACAACCGCTTTGCAGGCTCCAACAGAGACGTCAATTATTCGGGGTGGAGCAGAGGAGTGTCGCTATCCCTCTGGCCCAAGACCGAAGGTGCCTTCGCTACAGTTACTTACGATTGCCTCACACTCTCCAAGATTCTCAAGAATATCAACAACCTCCCCGTCAACAAGCTCACCGACAATGATGTAAAGGCCGAATTCGGTTGGCGAAGGCCTGCATCCACCGCCACCGCCTACTTCTCGTACAGCGGCCGCAGCGGTGTCGAAAATATCTTCGGCGATCCCTCTGGCAACGTCTATCCCGAGCTTTTTTCGCTCAGCACTTACAGCCGCGAATTCTTCGCCGGAGGCGTGAAATACTATCACTCATTCACTTTCGGCAAAAATAACCTGAGCCTCCTCGCCGACCTTGGCTACACCTCCGACACGGAGCGATACAAGGGCTCGAATACTCCCTTCCGCAGCCGCATCGAGAGCCTTCGCCCTGCTGTCGATGTCCGTTGGGTCAAGCCTTGCGGTAGCAAATTCCTCGTCGGCCTCACAGCCGCAGTCAGCGACCGCATCCCCCTCTCACACTCAATCACCGAATCGGCCTCGACCGACTACTTCCGTCAGCTCGCCGACAGCGACTACCGCATGCGTGCCGCCCACAACCTCAACGCAGGCGTAGCGGGTGATTTACTGTGCATTATCTCAGATAAATACGCTCTTGGCCTCCGCCTGAGCTATACTTATAAAGACATGAAAGCTCCCGTCGACGGCAACGCCTACGGAGCTGCTGTAACACTGAAATTCTAACCCTTCAAAAAAATGAAGAAACTCGGCAGATACTTTTTACTTCTCCTCGTCTCTGCACTGGCAGGGACGTCGCAGGCTGCCACGCTCGACCCGTCGGTACGTACCGGCAAACTCGACAACGGCCTGACCTACTACATTCAGCACAACGAAAAGCCCGGCGGCACAGCCGACTTTTTCCTCGCGCAGAAAGTCGGCTCTGTCAACGAAGACGAGTCTCAGCGAGGCCTCGCTCACTTCCTCGAGCACATGTGCTTCAACGGCACCGAGCACTATCCCGGCAACTCACTCATTTCCTACCTCGAAAGCATCGGCGTGAAGTTTGGCGCTCACCTCAACGCCTACACCTCGACCGACGAAACCGTCTACAACATCTGCAAAGTACCCACCGCACGTCAGACCGCAGTAGACTCATGCCTCCTCATCCTTCGCGACTGGTGCTGTGCTATTTCGCTCAATCCCGAAGATATCGACGATGAACGCGGTATCATCGTCAACGAATGGCGTCAGCGCAACTCCGCCTCCAACCGCATGCTCGAGAAGGCACATCCCCGTCTCTATCCCGGCAACCCCTACGGTGAGCGTCTTCCTATCGGCCTCATGAGCGTCGTGGAGAATTTCAAACCCGAGACACTCCGCAAGTTCTACAATAAGTGGTACATACCCGGCAACCAGGCTGTTATCGTCGTTGGCGATATCGACGTTGACCAAATGGAGAAGACTATCAAAGGTATGTTCGGCGATATGCCCGCTTCCCGCGACAGGACTTCGACCCTCGCCGAACTACCCGAAGTATCCGTTACCGACGACCTCATCTGCGTAGTCGAAAGCGATGCAGAGCAGGGCGCCGAGATGATGCAGCTCTACTTCCGTCTCCCCGACATACCCCTTACCCTCGAAGAAGAGGCGCGTCGCAAGGCAATCTCCGACATGGCCTCCGAAATCCTCGCCACCCGTTTCGAGACCCTCGAAGCATCGTCAGAATGTCCCCACACCTCCCTCGGTGTAGGCGAGGTCAAGTACCTCATGAGTCGTGGCGAGCAGGCCCTTACATTCCGCGGCACACTCAAGCCAGGCAAATCTAAAGAAGCCCTCGCAGCGTGGTATGGCGAGCTCCTCAGAGCCGTGCAGCACGGATTCTCCGACGAGGAAATTGCCAAGGCACGCACTTCGTTCGAAACATCTCTCACCGAAAAAGCAAAGCACGAAGACGCGCCCGCAAACACCTATCAGGCCCGTCTTCTCGTGCGTAACTTCCTCGACGGCGGCGAAAAGATAAAGACCGTCGACTTCCTCGACATGCAGCGCAAAGCCGCAGCACAGGTCACTTCCGACGACCTCGTTGACTACCTCCGCCTCGCCACCGACAAGGCTCCCCGCGGCGCCGTAGTCCTCCTCTATCGTCCCGCTACCGACTCCGACCGTGCCCTCGAGGCAGAACTCAAGAAGACTTTCGCTACAGTCTCTGCACAGAAGTTCGACCCCTATACCCCCGTGGTTTACGCAGAGTCACTCATGACCGAACTACCCGCTCCCGGCGAGATTGTTTCCGTCACCACCGACGGCCTCTACGGCACTACACGCTACAAGCTCTCCAACGGCATCACCGTTATCACCAAGCACACCGACTACAAGCCCGAGCAGGTATATGTTAGAGGTTATAGCCCCGGTGGTCTCGCCACAAACTACAATGCCGACGACGTGCCCACAATGCGCGTCATCAACGAACTCATGGCCGAGATGAAATACGGCGGCCACACAGCTTCAGAAATACGCAACATCCTCAGCGGCGCTTCTGTAAAAGCGTCGGTTAGCGTAGGTAACAACGAAGAAAGCCTCGAAGCCGCAACCACACGCGGCGACATGGAAGAAGCTTTCCGCCTCCTCTTCCTCCGCGCTACTGCCGTGCAGCCCGACAGCGTGGCATTCGACAACTTCATGGCTACTCAGCACAACTCTGCCGCTACACGCAAAGTCAACCCCGTGCAGGCTATGGGCGACTCTATCCACTACACCATCTACAACCGTCACCCGCTGGCCGGACGCCAGTCTCTCGCCGACATCGACAAGGTAGACCTCAAGAAAGCCCTCGACATCTACTCCGACCGCTTCGCCGACATGGGCGACTTCACCTTCATGGTAGTAGGTGATTTCGACAAGGATTCACTCGAAAGCTGCCTCAAGCAGTACATCGCCACACTTCCCGCAGCAGGCCGCGTAGACCGTCCTCAGGATATCGGCTACACCTATACCCCCTACGACTATCAGATCCATTTCACCCGCAAAATGGAGAACCCCCAGGCAATCGTCTACAGCTTCTATAGCGGACCCTCTACCTACTCGCTCGACGACCTCCTTTGCGCCACAGCCTTCGGACAGATTCTCCGCACCCGTCTCCTCGCCGACCTCCGCGAGAGCCGTGCATGGACCTACTCAATCCGCACACATTGCGCAATCAATCCCTCCCTCACCCCCGGCGGCGGTCCTCAGATGATGATGCCCACCTATATCAAGGTAACACCCGGTAAAGAACTCGAAGTCCTCGATATCGTTCAGCAGACCGTATCCGACCTCGCACAGGACGGCGCAATCACCGAAGAAGAAGTCAACGGCCTCCGCGAATTCCTCGTTAAGAACCACGCCGAAGCCTCTCAGGACAACGCTTACTGGCTCAAAGTAATCAAATCGGCCGAGCGCGACGGCATCGACCTCGAATCCGACTACGACGCCGCAGTCGCCCGACTCACCCCCGCTGCAATCGCCGACTTCGCCCGCCGCGTTATCCTCCCCGCCCACAAAGCCTCAATCGTAATGAGCGCAGAATAAACACCCCCACACATACACCCTCTCACGAGCCTGCCCGCAAGGACAGGCTCGCATTATTTCCACCCCACTACGTAGGCGTCCGGCGGACGCCGATTCATGGCTGAGTCTACGTCCCACACCTCCCACACCTCCCACATCTCCCACCACTCCCAAGCTCATTTCCCCACCGCCGACATCTACCCGCACACACCTCTCTACTCGAGGAGTATCTTCGCGGCATCATGTCACGCCGCTTCCTCGACATAACCGCAGAATTCGCTCGGTGGTTTGGCCGTTCCCTCCGTTGGTGGGAACGCAACATCATTTTCACCCTCGAGCGACAGCGACGTCGCCGCGGCGGCATCAACGTGCAGGTAGTAGACTATCCCGACACTGACTCCACAGAGGTGCTCATC
>JAAVFI010000047.1 GCA_014800815.1 Bacteroidales bacterium
CCCTCATGGCTAGTTACTAGGATAGGTCACCGTCTCTGTCTTTCTATTTAACAATTCAGGGAGGGAATGTTAACTCTGAATCACAGTGCAAAGGTAAAAGTTACTGGTTAATCGGTGTCCTAAAACGGACACCATACATATACTCAGATAGTTAGCTAATTACACATGATTACTCCAGAGGATGTCGGAGGACATCGATTACCGCATAACCGTACATACTGGAGCCGAAAGGCATAGGGATGTGCCCGGATAGTCATACCCCTACGTTTGCGTCGTAGTACGCCGATTCATGGCTGTGTCAACGGGCCGAGAGCGCAGGAGCATTTCCCCGCCCTCAACAACTATTCGTACAGTCTCCTCATCCCTTCTCAATAAAATATCCGATAATCCAGCCCTCACTCAGTTTCAGTCCTATTAATGGTCCTGCGATAAATAATATTAACGCGATAATCGCTGCAATTATACCGACTCGCTCCATTTTCTTCTGCCACGTAGCACTCCTTTTCTTAAATTTCTTCAGATATTTATCACTCTTATTATCCTTATCAATAGCCCATTGTACATAGGCATACACTATATATAGTGAGGCAAAGGGCATAAAAACAAACCTTAAAGCCTTGTCTCCAAACGTCCACATAATGATTCCTAATAGAATCCAACAGAAAAACCAAGGTACCGACATAGCTATTTGATAGATGCTTTGCCATGCTCCACCCTCCGAAATGCCATCGGCAATACCATCCATTATCGGATTCATCATCTTCTGATTGTCGTCTATCTCCTGTAGCTTCTTCTTCGAGAATATAAACCTCTTGAATATATATTTCAATGGATAGAATATCCAATCTATTGTTCGCCAGATAAACATACCCAATCTACGTTGAGCCAGACAAAGGCCAAAGTATAGCTCATTCATCAAATATTCAAACCGCTCTGCATCCATAGTTAACTAATATACCGATTCAACTATTCCACCTATTTTGCATCAATTATTGTATAAATAGTTTCCACATGAGTAAAATGCCTATGGCAAATGCGCCTAAGGAGCCACCAAATATAAATAAGATTGTTCTCCATATCCATTTACGATGCCATTGTCTGCTCTCTTTAGAAAAAAGACCAAAATAGCGTCTATATTTGTCATGAGAATATACTGCTTTATAGGCTGGTATATAGCCTATAATAATTGGAAGCGCAATTAATATGTAGGTAAATGCATCCATATCCACCCCTCTGATTTTCCATGAAATTGCAACTAATATAAATGATAGAATTTCTGGATACCCGGAGTAAATATACCCGAATGAATCACTTGCGGAAGTCTCTATAACACCTTGTCTTGCAGATTTGATGACTCTATTTGTCTCAGCAATATGTATAGCTGCTTTTTCGCGAATATTACTTGGTAAAAAGATCTTTGTGAATAACAATATACTATTATACAATATTACATCTATAAAACCAGAGAATTTACTTTCCAAAATCCCCATGCAGTAATGAATTGCATTAAGACAATATTCGAACGATCCTTTTTTCATACTATTTACCATAAAAATAATCAACAGATAATCCGGTATTATTACTTCCAAGAATTCCACCGAGAGCACCCCCTACAAAAAGACAATCAGTAGTAGGCTTTTCACGGTCTTCATATTTTGATGGTTTATAAAATCGGAATAGTAAATTTTCTACAAAAATAATAAAAATTTATATAGCCGGGAAATTCTCACATATTTTTGTTTCTCCGCCTCGCATGAAGGAACGTGTGCGGGTATATGTCTTGTGGCGGGGAAATGCTCCTACGGCTTCCCACTGTTTTAGTCTATATCCCCCTCTAAACAAAAAAAGCCCGGCAGCACGCCGGGCCAAATTACCTTTTAAACCTTAGAAACTGAATTTTTCTTTACTTGCTTTCCTGAGCAGCCTTGATTTCTTTCAGGGTTGTCCATACCTGATAGAGACCGCGGGGAACGTGGAAACAGCCTTTCCACTTACCGCCCTTGAGGGGAAGGAGTACTTCGCCGCGGCGGTTGAGGTAGCCGTACCATTCGGGGAATTCCTGATCCTTGAAGTGGCTCCAGGTGTAGTCCTGTACGCGGTTGAACCACTCGAGGCAGCGTTCGTCGCCTGTGAGGGCGTAGCCTTTTATCATCGAAATCATGGTCTCGATGTGTACCCACCAGAGCTTCTGGTCCCACTCGAGCTGCTGGGGAGGACATCCCTTGAGGTCCATGAAGTAGAATATACCGCCGAATTCTTTGTCCCAGCCGTATTCGAGCATCTTGAGGGCAGTTTCTTTTGCCATTTCGATGAGGTCGGGACGATTCATCTTCTTGCCGAGGTCCATGATGAACCACATAGCTTCGATAGCGTGTCCGGGGTTCATGTGACGGCCTTCGAAGCAGTCGCAGAGAGTACCGTCTTCGAGTACGTTCTCCATTACGAGGCCACCGAGTTCGGGACGGATAAATACGTCGCATACTTCGTGGAGGAAGTCGTCGGTGGTACGGGCGAAGGCGTTTTCGTCGAGGAGATGCTGAATCTCAAGAGAGAGATTGCAGAGAATCATCGGCAGAGCGAAGTTCTTGAGGTTGCGTGTGCCGGGGTGAAGCTTGTTCCACTTTGCCTTGGGGTTGTTGCGGCGCTCGAGTATGCGCTCCCAGGTGCGGAGAGCCACTTCTTCGTATTCTTTCTTGCCGGTAGCCTTAGCGAGCTGGCCGAAAGCCATGGTTGCGAAGGTGTAGGAGAAGATATTGTAAGGCTCTACGATAGGCTTGCCGTCGCGGGTAACGGAGAAATACCAGTTGTACTCGCCGTCGTGTCCGTGCTCCATGAGGAAGCGGGCACCCTGCTCGGCAGCTGCGAGCCATTCGGGATTTTTCTCAACATTATTGTATAGCATGGCGAGCATCCACACCTCGCGGCCCTGAAGCCAGATGAATTTGTCGGTGTCGAAAACATTGCCTTCTCGGTCGAGACAGGTAAAGTATCCCCCGAATTCGGCGTCCTGCGATTTTTCGAGCCAGAAAGGAATTACCGAGTCAAAGAGTTCGCTTCGGTACTGTTCGATGAGTTGATCTAAGTTGTCTATCATTGTGTATATGGTAAATTTCGGAGTTTGAATCCTGTTTTAGATATCAGAGTGAGTCTGCTTTTGCTGAGGTGGTGGCGGCCACAGCCTCGGGGTCTTCCCAGTATTTCTCGATTTCTTCGAGGGTGCGTCCGGTGGTCTCGGGCACGCAGCGCCACATGATGAGCATGTAGGGTACGCACATCACTGCGAAGAGCAGGAAGGTGCCTGCGCCGCCGAGGTTCTCAAGCAGCCAGGGAGTGAGCTGGCCTACGAGGTAGGTGCCGATCCACAGCGCGAGACCTGCTATCGACATGGCCAGAGCGCGTATCTTGGTAGGATACATCTCGCTCAGCAGTACGAATACCACGGCGCATATCGAACCTGCACAGCAGAATATGTAGAAGAGGAAGAAGATGAGAAGCCATATCGACGATATGCCTGCCGATGCGCCCCAGGTGAAGTATGCGGCAATGAGGAGGAGTGATACTATCATGCCCGACACACCCCAGTAGACGAGCTGCTTGCGGCCTGCCTTGTCGATGATGAACATTGCACCAATGGTGGTGAGAGTGTTCACGGCTCCGACCATTACCTGATAGAAGAGGGAGTCGCTGCCCGAGAGGCCTGCGTCCTCAAAAATCGTAGGACCGTAGTAGAGCACTGCGTTCACACCCATGAACTGGCCCAAAATGGCGATAGCGGTACCGATAAGCACTGCGCGGCGCATGCGCGGACGCATGAGCAGGTGCAGGCTGTTGCCCTCGCCTTTGGTCGTTGCGAGCGATGCCTCTACAGCGGCTGCTTCGCCACGGGCTGCAGTCTCGCTCTTGAATACGCGCTTGAGCACCTCGCGGGCGCTTGTGCCGCGGTTATGGGCAAAGAGCCAGCGGGGACTTTCGGGGATGAAGAATATCACGATGAAGAACATCAGCGCCGGGAGTGTCTCCATGCCGAGCATGCCTCGCCACGACTCCGATACGAGGATGCGGCTCCAGAGGCTGTCGTCGGCAGTAGGAGCTGCTTCGATAGAGTAGTTGAGGAGTCCGAAGTTGACAAGGTACGCACCTAAGAAGCCCACGGTTACGGCAAGCTGATAGAGCGATACCAGACGGCCGCGATACTCGGCGGCGGCAAGTTCGGAGATGTAGAGGGGGCAGATGATAGAGGCAACGCCGATACCGGCACCGCCCACTATACGCCAGAGTACGAGCTCATTGAATGTACCGCAGAGCGCGCAGCCTATAGCCGAGGAGCTGAAGAGTACTGCCGATATCACCATGGCCCATTTACGGCCGAGGGCATCGCCGAGCACGCCGGCTACTGATACGCCGGCAATGGAGCCGAGCAGGGCACAGCCCACATACCAGCCCTGGTTCATGGCCGAGAGGCTGAACTGCGATGCTACCTGGGAGATAGTACCCGAAATTACGGCGGTGTCGTAGCCGAAGAGGAAGCCTCCGAGAGCGGCTACGAACGATATGAAGAAGAGGTATCCTAAGTTGATGTCCTGTTTCATTGCATGGTATTTTTATGATTCGGTAATGCCGAAGTAATCGCGGTATCGGTTGTAGAGGTGACCTGCCTGGGCGTAGGCCGACTGCGGGCTCATGAAGTGGCTGAACTCAAAGGTGATAGCCTTGTCGTAGCCTGCTCGCTTGGCGGCCTCGAGCTTGAGGCGGAGCTTTTCGAACTTGATAGGGAAGAACTTGATAGGCATATCGCGGTCGAACGACTCGGCGTTGGTCCAGCACTGCATGCCGTATTTGTCGGCCATGCGCTTGTTCACTTCAAAGAAAGCGTCGAGCTCGTCGTAGTCGATGTGTCCGTCCTGGAAGGCGCAGGCGTCGACCACGTCGTGTATGCCGTCGAATATCTCGCTCCATTCGCGTTCGTGTTCGGCCACGCTCACGGCGTCTTCCTTGGTGAGGGCGGCGCCTGCAGCGGCTACGGCTTTCTTGCCGTCGATCCACGGAGATATGAAGGTGGGGAGGCCGCCCGACACATCCTTGCACTGCTTGCCCATGGCGTGGAACGACTCGATAGCACCCTTGGTAGCGCGGCTTATCTCGCCGCTGATGTACCAGCCTCCGAAGCTCGGGTGGTGCTGACCGTAGTTTTCCCACACTTCGTCGATTACATATTTATTGTCTTCCACCTCCCAGCTCATGTCGCCGGTATCCCAGTAGCGGCCCGAGTCGTAGAGACCGAACCAGAACTTCATGCCGTATTTATCGGCAAGACGGAGGTACATGTCGAGGAGGTCGATGTGCGGAGTATAGCACCCGCGCTTGGCGGTGAGATATTTCGAGGGATAGGTTATGAACTTGCGGTAGCCCGAGCGAATCATTATCACGGTGTCGATGCCCATAGCCTTCATGTGCGCGAAGTCGGCATCCCACTCTTTCTCGCCCCAGTTCTGGTGGGGAATATCGTGAGAAATTTCGTCGAGGAAAGTACCGGTAATAGGGAGTCCGGCACCCTTGGGAGTCACTGTCGGACCCGTGTAGATGTCGGTGGGTGGAACGGATACGGGCGCTTTGGCCGCGCTCATCACCTTGGGCAGGGCGAGCGCAGAAGCTCCGAGAGCAAGTTTTTTGAGGAAGCTGCGTCTGTTCTCCATGATAGTTGTTTTATAGTATGTAGAGGACCGGGAATTGATGCCGCCTACTGCAGCATGTCTTCGAACGCGCGGCTGCGGGCAATGACGCACGCACCGAGCACTCCTGCGTCGCTACCGAGTTGCGAGAGGCAGATCTTTGTTTCTTTATTTACGAGGTTGATAGAATAGCGGCGCATAGCCACGCGTATAGGCTGGAGCAGGTAGTCGCCTGTAGCTGCAAGCATACCGCCTATTATTACAGTATCGGGGTTGAAGATGTTGATCATGCCTGCGAGCCAGCGGCCGAGGTGCTGACCTACCTCTTCTATAAGTTCGAGGCACAGAAGGTCTTCGTGAGCTACGGCGTCGAGTATGTCGTCGAGAGTCACATTGCCTTGTGCGCGGTATTTTTCAGCGATTATCGAGTTGGCGCCGGCGTCGAGGCGCTGGCAGAGCTTGCGGTGCAGGGCGCAGCCCGAGGCTTCGGTCTCGATGCAACCCTTTTTGCCGCAGCGGCATATCACCTCATTGTCGTAGGTGACCATGTGGCCGAATTCGCCTGCGAAGCCTGAATTTCCGTAGAAAATCTTGCCGTCGAGTATCATGCCGAGGCCTATACCCCAGCTGACATTTACGAAGAGCACGTTGCGCTCCTCGCGGTGCGAACCGCACACATATTCGCCGTAGGCCATTGCGCGCGTATCGTTGTCGATGCACACCTGCACACCTATTTTATTAGTGAGTACGTCGGAGAGAGGCTGCTCCTTGGTGTTGAAGTAGCTGTAGCTGTAGCCCGTACGCGGATTCACGCGTCCCGAGATATTCACGTTGAGGCTCATAATGGCACTTCTGGGCACGGGTACGGTGCTCAGGAAGTCGCTTATGAGTTCGCAGAGGCGGTCGAGGCTCTCGGGAGTATCTTCTTCTTTGAAGGGGATGTTGTCCGATTTTGTCACCACGCTTCCACAGAGGTCGAGCACAGCCATGCTCACGGTATTGTTCTTGATGTCTACGCCCCCGAAGTAGCAAGCTTTGGGGTTAAGACCATATAGAGCGGGGTGGCGTCCTCCGCTCATTTCGAGTTTTCCTTTTACCTTAATAATATCCAGAGCTGCCATTTCTTCCAGAAACTTATTTACGGTAGGTACGCTGAGGTTAAGTTTCTTGGCGAGATTGGCTATAGTATCATGGCCGTTGTTGAGGTAATGGAAGATGATACGCTTGGCCATGAGAGCATTTTTGCTCCCTTTTTCAATACGGGTCATCAACGGCGTTTCCATGTCGAGAGGTGTATGATTGGTTTAATAATTTGGTGTCACGGTTTATTCACTGCAAAGTTAAAAAGAATACATGCAACCACCAAACATTTCGACAAAAATTTGATAATGGTTTTCAACTTTTGCAAAAAGTTTAGTTTTAACCCCCGCCGCCACCCCTTTTTTGAGCCTTTTATGTGCCCCGGGACACAAAAAAGCCGCCGGCGAAGTAGCTTTTTCGCCGGCGGTATCGTAAAAAATTTCCGTTAATCTTAGAAGTTGTCGGGGAAGCGCTCGAACCAGGCCTGATCGCGACCGCACACGGGGCAACGCTTGGGCGCAGCCTTGGCGGTGATAGTGAAACCGCACTGGCGGCAGTACCATTCGATAGGTTCTTCCGACTCGAACTCAGTGCCGCTTTCGAGGCGCTCGAGCAGACGGAGGTAGCGCTGTTCATGCATCTTTTCTACACCAGCAATGAGTTTGTAGAGGTTTGCAATCTGGGGGAATCCTTCCTCCTGAGCAGTCTTGGCGAAGCTGTCGTAGAGGTCGCCCCACTCCTCGCGTTCGCCTGCGGCGGCTTCGGCAAGGTTGGTCTTGGTGTCGGCTACAACGCCGGCGGGATAAGCGGCTGTGATTTCTACAGTACCTCCTTCGAGGAAGCTGAAGAACTGTTTTGCGTGGCTGAGTTCCTGTTCTGCAGTAGCGAGGAAGATAGCTGCAATCTGCTCATAGCCTTCTTCCTTAGCCTTCTGGGCAAAGAGGGTATAGCGTGAGCGAGCCTGGCTTTCGCCGGCAAAAGATGCGAGAAGATTGTGTTCGGTACGTGTACCTTTGATACTTTTTGTAGTAGCCATATTATTGTAGTTTTTTAGATTCAGTAATTAGGTATTTTGTGTCACTGCTTTTAAAACAAATAGGCGTGCCTTTTAGTTCTCGAAGAAAATAGCTTAGGCATGTGTGTGAGTGATTCTATGTATTAAATATTGTTAAACACTTTCGTAAAACATTGTTTCTCAAACGAAAATGTATAACTTTGGCCAGTTCCTGCTATTTATCTGAATCTCGTATTGTTCCACCATAAAAAACCATTCTAAACTATGAAAAGAACCTTAGGTCTACTACTCTTGTTGACGCTTTCCGCCCTCGGGATGTGCGCACAAGGTCTGTACGTTGGCGTGGAGGGCCTGAAAACCTTCGAAAAAGATCAGTCGAATTCTAATTGGGAATTCGGTGCATACGCATCGTATTCACACCCGCTCTTCATGCGCTTGGGATTCGATGTTCAGGCCGGCCTGTACACTCAGTATTTTAATGACGGTACTACCAGTTCTTTCATGGACGCTATACCATATCCCGACTGGGTGCCCCCAAAATACGATATATATGCTGTGACTTTTGGCGGTAAATTAGGTGCCCACCTTACACTGAAGGTCGCAGGGCCGATTTCAATCTTTACCGGGCCAAGTGTAAGATGCAATTTCTTCCAGAAAGATTACCGCAGGCTTGAAGGAGAAAAGTATCATGCAGAGGATTACGATCTGCGTCGTGCGGTAATGCAATGGGGCTTGGGTCTTTCAGGAGATTTCAAACGGTTCAGAGTCAGACTCTCGTGGGAAGCCGATATCACCAAGGCTTGCGAAGATAGTGATAAGGCACACCAAAATGGTGTGATGCTATCGCTGGCATACAGATTGTAAAGTACTCCAACTTAACGATTATATCGGAGGAACATGCTTGAATGTGTGTTCCTCCGTTGCATATTGAGTAATGGCAAAAAAGCTCAAAAAAGCTTAATTCGGCGGGAATCAGAGCCTTAATCTTGTTGTAACATCATAGTATAACCTGTGATTCAAGTTCCAACTTAAAAACCGAAATAAATATGGGAAGCACTAATTTTCAAGCACGATTACTCTCGGTCCAGCGAAATCTGCTGAACTTTGCCTACACTCTTACATCTGACCGCGATGATGCATATGATCTGCTGCAGGACACCACTCTGAAAGCTCTCGACAATGAAGATAAATATGTGGAGAATGTCAACTTCAAGGGGTGGGTGTTCACTATCATGCGCAACCTCTTTATAAATAAATACAGGCGTCAGAGTCGCTCTACCATAGTTGTGGACCAGAGCGACGATCAGTATATGATAAATCTTTCTCAGGAATCGACGGTGGAGAGCCCCGAAGGCTCGATGTCGGAGAAGGAAATCAATGCTGCTATCGCGGGTATCGCCGACGAGTTGCGCGAACCCTTCACGCTCTATGTGTCGGGATATCACTACGCCGAAATTGCCGAGAAGATGAACCTTCCGCTGGGCACCGTCAAGAGCCGTATCTACATGGCCCGCAAGCGTCTGCAGAGCTCTCTGGGCGACTATCGCTACGATTGATCTGTGTCGGAGCCGCTGCGGCCCGAAATAGCATTAGACACATACACGGTAAATACAGGGAAAAGTATCAGCCCCATAGCCGAAAGCACCGTGGCGAGGGCTCGACCTACGTTGGTGTATTCGGTTATCTGGCTGCCTGTTGTGGTCATCGACATCACGGCCCAGTACACTGCCGAGCGGTAGCTGTGTACGCCCGGATTGATGCCCCCTTCGGCCACGAAGAACATCATGCTGCAGATGTAGAGCATGAACAGGAGCAGCATTATATAGGCGCTGAAAAGGCTGTTGGCGCGTCCGGCGTTGAAGGCCGTGAGCACGGCGGCAAGCACGAAGGCGGCACGGAATACGGGCACAAGGGCGAGCAGGAAGTTGACCTCCGCGCCGGGGTTGAAACCGAAGTACCTGAATACCGCCACGTAGGGTATGCACAGCAGCAGGAAGAAAATGTGGCTGTGGAAGAAGTGGCGACGGTCGTCGGAGAGTATCCACTCGATGACGAGGTCGGCGAAAAACACCGAGCATATCCACAGCTGCATCTTCTCGTAGAATGCGCTGCCTACGAAGGAGTGGCTCGTGAAGGTATCGTAGCTCGCGATACCCACAAGCAGGCCTGCGCCCGCGAGAACTATCAGGCGGACGGCAAGGATGATATGTTGGACGGTAGGTGACGGTTGACGTGTCGGCATAAGGGGTGATGAATTTAAGATAAAATTACAACACCCGAGCGGCGGCTTTGGTTTAGCCGCTCACCTGTACCGAAAGCCCGGTCTCCTTGGTGATGCGTTCGGCAATGGCGTCGAGCTCCTCGCGCGGAATGCGGCGGAGATTTACCTCAGGGGTCGGGCGGTCGATAGTGTATATCATTATGCTGCCCGGATTTATCTGCTTGTAGAGCTCGATGAGGGCGTCGATTTCTTCTTTGGTGGTATTGTCTATTACGGTGCCTTCGTGCTCGCCGCGGCAGAGCATGGTCTGCACTATAGCCTGCTTGCCGAATGAGGCTATCTGCTCGGCTACCTTGCGGATGCAGTATACGGAGTTGGGGCGGTCGAGCGCATCTACCGTAGTGGCCAGAGCGCTGTCTATCTTCAGGATATTATTGTCTACCTTGGCGAGAGCCTCTGCTACCGAGGGGTGGCCGAGGCGTGTAGCGTTGCTGAGCACGCTTATCTTCACGTCGGGGAAGTACTTGTCGCGCAGGGCTATGGTATCGTCTATTATTTCGCCGAAAGCCGGATGCAGCGTCGGCTCGCCGTTGCCGGAGAAGGTGATTACGTCGAGCGGAAGTTCTTCGTCGTGGAGCTGCTTGAGCTTTGCTTCGAGCTCGTAAGCTACCTGCTCGCGCGAAGGAAGTCCTGACGTACCGGGGCCCTGGGCGTTGTAGCCTGCCTCGCAATATAGACAGTCGAACGAACAGATTTTGCCGTCGTTGGGCATGAGGTTGATGCCGAGCGACGACCCGAGGCGCCTCGAGTGTATGGGGCCGAATATGGTGCTGTGAAAGAGTACTGTCTGCATTATACGGTTCTCTTGGTGAAAAATAGTGATATTAAAGAAATCAATCCTCCGACGGCAAATACAGTGACGAGCACGAGCACTGCGTCGGCGGCGTGCACTTCTACAGGGTAGACGTCGATAGAGAGAGCCGAGGGGTCGGCGCCGAGCTTTATCAGTCCGAAGTGCTGCTGCGCGAGGGCTAAGATGAGTCCGAGGGCGGTGCCTGCAAGGCCTCCGGCGGCAGTTATCAACCAACCTTCGAGAGCGAAAATGGCGCGGACGGAGCGTCGGGTGGCGCCCAAAGCCCGCAGAGTACCCATGTCGGTGCGTTTCTCGATGACCATGAGGCTGAGGGTCGACACGATGTTGAACGAGGCTATGAGCAGGATAAACACGAGCATGAGGAATGTAACCCACTTCTCGACGGCTATCATGCGGTAAGTCTCTGCCTGCTGCTCGCGGCGTCCCTGGACCACGAAGCCGTCGCCGAGCCTGTCGGCGATGAGTCGCTCCAGCCGGCCGGGGTCTACGCCCTGCGCCGCGTTCACTTCGATAGCCGAGGCCTCGCCTCCGCTGTATTCGAGCAGGTCGCGGAAAGTGTCGAGCGGCACGAAGATATACTCCGAGTCATATTCAGGCTGGTCGACGCGGAATACTCCCGTCACCGCAAGGTTGAGGCGGCGGTAAGCTCCCGCGGGATTGGCGGGGTTGATGCGCCCGGTGCGTCGCGGCACAAAGAGCTCCGCCGCAGCGTAGGGCGACGGGCGCAGCCCCGTGCTCATGGCCACACCTACCGACAACTGGGTGCCGGCGATGCTGTCGGGGAGCCCGTTGACGGGGGTGTACACTCCGTCGATTATCAGGCGGTCGAGATTCATCACATCCTCCACGCGGGCGGGGTCTACACCCATTGCAATCACAGGCGTCTGTGCGCCCTCGCCGGCGAGCAAGGCGCGCTCGGTGAGCACCGGCATGGCAGTGGCCACACCGTCGACACCTTCGAGCGACAGCGCCAGACTGTCGGCCGACACTATTACCTTACCTTTTGTCGGGAGGATACGTATATCCGGGTCTATTGCCGAAAGATGACCTTCGGCAAGGCCTGTAAAGCCGTTGAACACCGAGAGCACCACCATGATAGCGGCTGTAGCCACGGCGACGCCGGCAATGGAAACGCGGGCGATGACGTTGACTGCCTTGTGCGACTTCTTGGCGACAAGGTAGCGGAGCGCAACCCTCGATATCACTGCTTGAGCAGGGAGTCGATGTTCTCGAGGTAGTCGAGCGAGTCGTCGAGATAGAACTGGAGCTCGGGGCACTTCCTGAGTTGGAAGCGGACTTTCTGTGCCAGTTCGTAGCGAATGGTCTTGGCCGAGGCCTTGATGCTCTCAATCATCTCGGGAGCCTTGTCGGAGGGGAATACCGAGAGATATGCTTTGGCGATAGAGAGGTCGGGCGATACGCGCACGGCGCTCACCGATACTATCACACCGTGTGTCTTGGCTGTCTGTTGGCGGAAGATTTCACTGAGTTCTTTTTGCAGCAGACGCGATATTTTAGCTTGACGGGTAGTTTCCATAGTTTAATTATTTCTGTTTCCTTTATAAAACACGTCATCAGCCCACAAAGTTAGCAAAATTTTTTGTAATTTTGTTTTCCGATTCCATTACGACCCATGTCTAACGCAACTCCCATAGCAAGCTTTCCGCCTCAGGTTCAGCAGGCAAAGCAGCGGTTCGGCATCATCGGCAACGCTCCGTCGCTGCTGGCTGCCGTAGAGCGTGCCATACGTGTGGCTCCTATCGACCTGTCGGTTCTCGTCACCGGCGAGAGCGGTACCGGCAAGGAATTTTTCCCTCAGATCATACACGCCTACAGTGCCCGCAAGCACGCAAAATATATAGCCGTGAACTGCGGCGCCATACCCGAAGGTACTATCGACTCCGAGCTTTTCGGCCACGAGAAAGGTGCTTTCACCGGTGCCGTCGACTCCCGTAAGGGCTACTTCGAGGAGGCCAACGGCGGCACGATATTCCTCGACGAAGTGGCCGAGCTTCCGCTCACCACTCAGGCCCGGTTGCTGCGTGTGCTCGAGAGCGGCGAATACCTCAGGGTAGGCTCCTCGACGGTGCAGAAGACCAATATCCGCATCGTTGCCGCCACCAACGTCGACCTCCCCCGTGCCGTGGCCGAAGGCCGCTTCCGCGAGGACCTTTTCTACCGCCTGTCCACGGTGCAGATACACATTCCGCCTCTGCGCGACCGCGGTAGCGACGTGCGCCTGCTCGCCCACAAATTCGCCTCCGACTTTGCCGAGCGCTACCGCATGCCCCTCATCCACTTCGATACCGGCGCCGACGACGCCATGCGTCACTACCGCTGGCCCGGCAATGTGCGTCAGCTCAAGAATGTAGTGGAGCAGGTATCGCTCTTCGAGGCCGGAAACGAGATAACGGAGTCGGTGCTCCACAGCTATCTGCCCGAGATTTCGTCGAGTTACATCCCCGCTACCGCAGCGGCAGGCTCTCACTCCTACGAGAAAGAGCGCGAGATGCTCCTCAGCATGATTTTCCGCCTCCGCGAGCGCATCGACGACCTCCAGAAGCGCATCGACAGCAACGAGCGCCCCACACATATCTTCGGCTCCGAGTCGGGCGAGAAGTCGCTCCCCGCATCGCTCATCATCCACACCCCCGTGGCCGAACCCAAGGCTGAGAACGATGAGCGGGACGACGACGACCGTCCGCCCTGCAGCGAAGTGAACTACTCCGAGGTGACCGACACTCCCGCAACACTGCGCGACAATGAGCGCGACATGATACGACGCTCTCTCGAGCGCAACGGCGGCCACCGCAAGGCTGCTGCTGCCGAACTTCATATATCTGAACGCACACTTTACCGAAAAATAAAGGAATATGGCCTCGAATAGACACTCTGCAACCCTTTGCGCCGCCTTCATGCTGGCGGTGATGATGATATTCGCGGCCTGCCGTATCACCATAACGATGAACGGTTCGGCGCTCGACTACAACATCTACAAGACCGTGCGCGTAGCCGAGTTCCCTATCCGTGCTGCGCTGGTGTATCCGCCTCTGCAGCAGACTTTTGAAAACGAGCTCCTCAACTATATTTCAAAGAATACGCGCCTGCAGACCACCGACGGTCCCTCCGACCTCGAAATCGAAGGCGAAATCACCGGATACAACCTCACCCCGCAGGCCGTGACCGAAAACGGCTACGGCTCGATGACCCGACTCACTATTTCGGTAAGGGTGAAGTATGTGAACAATAAAGAAGAAAACAAGGATATCGACCAGACTTTCAGCGCTTACCGCGACTTCGATTCGTCGGAAATGCTCACCGATGTCCAGGACCAGCTCTGCGAGGAAATATCGAAAGAACTTGTAGAACTGATATTTAACGCAACTCTCGGCGACTGGTAATACTATGGATATGGAAGACAGTCAGCAACTCATAGCGCGGCTCTGCGCTCTCCCCGACGGTGCGGCCCTCTCGGCCGAAGATACCGCCGCCCTACGGGCTCTCGACGAAGAACACCCCTTCGCCGTAGTCCCCGCCGTGCTCCTTCTGCGCCATTGCCCCGCCCTCCCCGCCGACGTCACGGCCTCGCTCCGCACCAAGGTTGCGCTTCTCTCATCCGACCCCCGCACCACACTTTTCGCCGCCCACGGCGACGACTGGGCACGATTCTACCCCGAGCCGGCGGCGCCCGAGGCCATGCAGACCACGAGCGTAATCGACACCTTCCTCAGTACCTACGGCTCTTGTTCGCCCGAAGAAGAAGCGCTGCTCGAACGCATGATTTTCAATCCTGCGCCCGACTATGCCGAGCTCCTCGCCCGTGAGGAACAGGAAAATCTGCCCCCCGAAGGTGCCGACGAACCCGGAAGTGCCGACGAGCGCATCAACGCCTTCATCCGCAGCCGACACCCCGCGGCCAATCCGCCCGAACTCCTCCCCGACCCCGAGCCGGCTCCCGAACCCGCCCCCGACACAAAGCCCGTGGAGCGCCCCGAACCCTCCGACGATTCGCTTCTCAGCGAGAGTCTTGCTAAAATTTTCATAAAACGAGGCAGATATGAGAAGGCTTACGAAATTATATCGGGTTTAAATTTGAAATTTCCAAAAAAAAGTGTTTACTTTGCAGACCAATTGCGATTTCTGCAAAAATTGATTATAAACCGGCGTCAGCTTGACTCTCAGGAGAACGGCGGCGCACCAGAAAAATAAGCTAAATAAACTATGCACGCAGTAGTTATCGTACTCACAGTGATTGTTGCTGTTCTTCTTATCGGCATCGTCCTCATCCAGAAGTCTAAGGGCGGAGGCCTCTCATCACAGTTCGGTGGTGCAGGTTCCGTTATGGGCGTACGTCAGACCAACAGCTTCCTCGAAAAAGCAACCTGGACTCTCGTGAGCATCCTCGCTGTCCTTTCGATTATCTCAGCATTCACCATGCCCCGCTCAAACGGCGCAGCTCAGATCCGCACTCAGCAGGCTGAAGCTCCCGCTGCCGTTGAAATCCCCGCAGGTCAGTTCGACACACCCGCAACTCTTCCTACCGACATCGATGCGACTGAAGCAGCTGAAGCTGAAACTCCCGCTGCCGCAGGTGTTGAGGAATAAGTCGCTGTAGTAATCTTGAAACATAAAAATATCGTAGCGGCGCCGGCAGTGATGCAGCGCCGCTATACTCATATAGTTACGAAAATATGAAACGTAGCGATTTCGAAGTAATGGCTCCCGTCGGGAGCTACGAATCTCTCACGGCAGCACTCAATGCAGGTGCCGATGCAGTATATTTCGGCGTGGAAGGCCTCAACATGCGTTCACGCTCAAGTGCCAACTTCACTCTCGACGACCTCCGCTCTATAGTAGAACAGTGCAACGCCGCCGGCGTGCGCACCTATCTCACCGTCAACACCATAGTCTACGACTCCGAGCTTCCCAAAGTCGACGCCATAGTCAGCGCTGCTGCTGAAGCCGGCGTATCGGCTGTGATAGCCTCCGACATAGCAGCCATAGCCGCATGTCGCCGCCATGGAGTGGAAGTACACATATCCACCCAGTGCAATATCTCCAACATCGAGGCCGTGCGCTTCTACTCGGCCTTTGCCGACGTAATGGTGCTCGCCCGCGAGCTCAGCCTCGACCAGGTAAAGGCAATCTCCGACGCAATCCGCACCGAAGATATCCGCGGCCCCAAAGGCAAGCTCATCGGCCTTGAGATGTTCTGCCACGGCGCCCTCTGCATGGCAGTGTCGGGCAAATGCTACCTCAGTCTCCACGAGATGAACTCGAGCGCCAACCGCGGTGCATGCACACAGATATGCCGCCGCAGCTACGGCGTGACCGACCTCGAGACAGGCGACGAACTCAAAGTCGAGAATAAATATATAATGTCGCCCAAAGACCTCAAGACCATACACTTCCTCGACCGTATGGTCGACGCCGGCATCACCGTATTCAAAATTGAGGGCCGTGCACGCGGTCCCGAGTACGTAGATACCGCCGTACGCTGCTATAGCGAGGCCCTCGAAGCGATATGCGACGGCACCTTCGGCGCCGAAAAAGTGGCCGACTGGGATGCACGCCTTGTCAAAATCTTCAACCGCGGCTTCTGGGACGGCTACTACCTCGGCCAGCGCCTCGGCGAATGGTCGGGTAAATACGGCTCATCGGCAACCCGTGTCAAGCAGTATGTGGCCAAGGGCGTGAAATACTTCTCCCGCCTCGGCGTGGGCGAATTCCTCATGGAAGCCCAGGAACTGTGCGTAGGCGACGAAGTGGTAATCACAGGCCCTACCACCGGAGCCCTCATCATCACCGTCGAAGACATCCGCGTGGGCGGCAAGAGCGTACCCAAAGCTGTCAAAGGCGACGCCTTCTCCATAGCCGTCCCCGCCAAAATCCGTCCGGCCGACCGCCTATACCGCTGGCTCCCCACTGATGCGCAGGGGTGAGGATAGAATCACTTCGGCACGCATATATAATGCCCCTACGTGGGGGCAATGCCTCAGCCATGACTCGGTGTCCTTGGACGACAACGTGTATATCAGACCCATCCCCGTACCTACCGAAGCCGCATGGCGTAGGTAAGTACGGGTTACGATTTAATCAATGCCCTCCGGGTGTAATTATCTAACTATCACGGAATTTACGTGGTGTCTGTAAGACACCGATTAACTCATAACCCCGTACATACCGTAGCCGCCAGGCGGAGGGATGTGCGGGGTATGTCTATACCACTACGTTGGCGTCCGGCCGAGGACGCCGATTCATGGCTGAGTCAACGGCCTTTTCTCAATATGTCAATTTCCTCTTCGCTGCGAGGTGTGAGCCGTGCGGCTCATCGTGTGCGGGGCAGCTGCCGCTAAGGTATTCACCTTGCCCCTTGTGGTATTCAATGGCATAGTTGGCTTTGCCACTGTCTCCGTTCTTATACCACCAGTCAATGTATTGCGAATTGGCTTCAAGGAATTTGACAAATTCCTTTTCAGGATTAGACGCAGTTTTGAGTTGAATGAACGGTATAAGAGCATGATTCTCTGCCGGAAGTTTTAATCTCGTCTGCCGAGAAGTCGTAAGCGAGAAGCTGATAAACGTAACGAAGTTGGTTATCGCCTAATTCGTGCCAGCCTTGCGGCACTTTGAAATTGATTGAAATGTTCTGCATAGAAAAATGGGCTTTAACGCACTGCGAAAGTACGGTAAAGCCCACTATGCGGAAAAGACAACGATTATTCGTCTTTCAAGTCTGCTAAGGAGATTTCTTGAGTAAAAAGATACTCACCATCAAGATTATAATAATCATATCTAAAAGTGAACCCCTGTTCCAAAAGTTTTTTCTCTTTTGGCTGAGACTTCATTATAGGAACGGCTATTTTTTTAGCTTCAACGATTTGAGAATCGGAGGGTTTACGAACTCCTGGGATAGTATACTGATATTTATAATGTATAGTATATTTTGCGTCATCATAGTTAACATCGGTAATAATCATACCAACACCACCCTCAATTGGAAGATGTTTACTAAACATTTTAAGTTCAGTTTTTACTAAATCGACAGCATCATTAGATGGAATATTTTGTTTATCTTTACTTGTGCAACAAGATAAAGATATTGTAACAATCGTCAGAATGACAATGTGAATAAATTTAATTCTTACCTTCATGTATATATTCTATGGCTTTATTTTGGGTGCAAATATACGAATTTTTTTGAATTATCCAATAGTCAAAAGAAGTAGCCTGCACTGTTCTTCTTATTTCTGAATACAGGCGGAGCAAACAACTTGGCTGCATCTGAGCCGTACCATTCCTTAAAAGCCGATTCATCTTGCCTTATGAAATTGACTATATCGGCGAGCCTACGCGAATTGAACGACCCGCCTTTGAGGTAACCCACAATCTGGGCTTGGGTCTGCCAGACAATCTCACTCCGCTTTTCGGTCAGATCTGAGCGGAGATTTTCGGAGCGAAGTGCTGACATCAGTTCAGGCGAGAGCCATTCTTCGGCTAACGATGCGTGTAATCAGCTTACTATCAGGGAGTCTATGTGGTAGGAGGACTCCGATTCCAGCATAACGGGTACATATCGCACCGAAGCGGAGAGATGTGCCCGGACAGGCTCGCTCCCTACGTTGGCGTAGGAGGACGCCGATTCATGGCTGAGTCAACGACCCGTAAGCGCAGGAGGATTCTACTAACCACATAGAGTGTCAGGTAGTTAGCTGTTTGTGCACTTAGAGGTTGTTAGGTATATGTAGAAAGCGAGGCTGTGCCCGGGTGAACTGCACAGCCTCTTTATTGATTATAATGCTTGTTAAGTATAAATTCAATTTGAGCGTTTACTTAATGGAAAAAGCGGAATGTTTGATTAGATATTCGTAAGAAGAATATTCCGTGTTGTTGTAATTTAATCGTATTCAGTCCGCAGATGAGTGATATCTTTTGAATGATTCGGCCGTCAATGCCGAAAAGTATTGCTTCAGTTTCAATCTCAGATTTTACTACAACTCCGTCGTAATATCTTAGAATGGTGAAATCCTGAGGCGGAGGATTATTGTCAACCGATGTATTTTCTGATGTGATAATGCGTGTTGTGGAGGCCTCTGAGTGGATTCCGCTACCTAAGGCCTTTACAGAAATAATATACTCGGTGGATGGTAGCAAATTGGTTACATTTATAGCTGTCATCCTATAATCCAATATAGGGAATCCGTCCAATGGTATTTCTAAAGATTCTACAGGATAATAAATATTCAGGTTGTCAAAATATATTTTGACACCTTGTTCGCCGCCGAATCGGAGTCTGAATCGATTGATGGTATTTTCTTGAAATTGATATGAAAAATGGACTATAGATTCGGTGACAGATAGTGTTGTGTGTTCAAGAAGTTCCCACGTATCATCTTTAGGAATATATATGTCAACAAAGGGATGTCGCTCCTTTCGGCCTGCTACCATGATAGAAAAGTCTATTTTGCAGATATTGGATTTAAATTCCGGCGATGTAATAAATCCTCCGTTTTGTAGAAACATAAGCATTGGAGAAGAATCTTCGGGATTTAGGACATCAGAAGATGTGAATCCCAGTTTGATATCCCACTCCTCGGGAAGCCCGGTTGCTCCTGAATTAAAGTTGATATTTTCTTCATACAACTGATTTTTCACTATTTGTTTGACATCAACTTCATAGCATTCGGCATCTTCGACTTCCGACCAACCAATGGTGAATGAGTCAGAGGTGACTTGATAATAAGGATTGAGTATGGGTGAATCAAGCTTAATCTCAAAATTATCAGTTGTGAAAATGGCTGAGGTAGAACTGCCATCGAAAGCTATATTTGAAATAGCGAATGGTCCGGTAGAATCATCCCAGGTTCTTAAATCCGGATGAGAGTCAGAGTCTATCGATCTTATTCCTGATGTTCCCGGGAAGCAATCGCCTGACCGCGTGTTTTCACCCAACTTCTTGTCGGCCTCAATTATATCTACATATTGTTTCTCCGGAGTATTGTTGATAATATTTTTACTCCAGACAGAAGGAGAGTAGTTTACATGCCATATAAGGAGACCTTCCCCGGGGATGTATTCATCCCATCCTTTTTGTATTCGGGTTTCGAGATAATATCGTTCGCTGTCATTCACTTCGTAAGTCAGCCCTATGGAATTATCAATGAGGCTCGGTATCTGTAGACGGCCTGAAATCGGTTGAGCCGGTTCGCCCCAGCCCAGAGCATGTCGTTCGAAAGACGACAATAGCGGTGGTGTACGGCTATTGTTATTATACGAGCCATAATCCATCACATCCCAACTGCCGGGAGTAAACGCATCAGTATATGATGTGGCATAAAGATCCGGGAGCCCGAGGACGTGGGAGAATTCATGGACGAATGTACCGATGCCGTCAGGCTGATTGTTCATCATTTCATTTGAACATGCGTAACGCCCGAGTGTTTTTCCATCGAGAATCACCTTATCTTCAGTAAAATACTTGACATCAGACGAATGAGGCCAAATTGTCATAGGATCTCCGCCGGAAGCTTCTCCTTTACCGGCGTAGAACACAAAGACATTGTCGATATTGCCATCATTATCACAGTCGTATTGACTGAAATCTATTTCGGAGTCAATAATATTACAGGCATCAATTACCATTAGCCCTGCATTACGATCAATTATCTCAAGTCCGTTCATTCCGTAAAAAGCCTCAGGGCGAGAAAGAGTTATAGGGCCGATAACATCAAATTTGGGGGAGAATACCCCGGATGAGTTATCACGGAAATAGTCGTATGCGGAACCATAGCCACCAATATCCGAAAATCCGGGTTGATTCAGCATACGCCAAAAATAGTCATGAGGGTCATAATCAGTATTGAATTTAATATCTTGAAAAGCTACGAGTAAAACGAGAGCTTTAATTTCCCCCTCTGTAGGAAATGAAGCATCGGGGAATAACCCGATATCGGTGGATTCGAGTCTTCTGTTGGTTCGAACTCTTACTTTCTCACATTGCTGTTTAATGCATTCAATGTTCGTGTCGCGGTCCATACTGTTAAGGAACGACTTGCAGCTTGCAGATCTAATTTCTTCATTTAAGGCAATAAATTGTGAAGCAACTATCTGTCCATTATTATCTGTTTTGGCGAAAAATAGCGTATCGCCTTTGGCTATAAGAGGATAATTGTCTGCCGACAAATAGTAGTGGGATTTTTCATCACCGTAAAGGCGCACGTATACAATGGAGCCGTCAGGCTGGACAAATTCAATAAGCCCGGGCTTGGCCGGAATGGCAAAGGTATTTATGAAAGATAATAACGAAATAATAATGATAGAAAGAATAGTTCTTCGCATAACCCTGTTAATAAAGGGTAGAGGTATAGTCCTGAGAACCATACCTCTGATACCCTGTTTAGAATTGATTTTTTAATTACTGCTTTTTGCCGGTAAAGCTCAATGCGTAGCCGCTTTCACCACCTACACTGACATAAGGATAGTAGTAGCTAAGATCTTTTGATTTGGTGATGGATACACGGGCGTTAGGGATGTTTGTGCTCGTCAATAGGTAGTCGCCGTTAACGGTTTGAGTAATCTGGAACACATCTCCACTACCACTGGAGAAGAAGGGGGAGCCATCGGCTGAGTAAGGAGTGAGGATGACGAACTCATTTGAGCTTTTGGTCACATAGATCTTCATGCCCTGATATTCTTCGATAGGCATACCCGATAGACCGACCATTTCTAACTGACCTTTTCCTACGTATGTGCCGGCAATCATTGAGGCAGGGTCGCTGATTTGGCCTTCGTCGTCATCGTTACTGCATGCAGTACTCAGACACATCGTCGAGAGGCATACGAATAACATCAGAAATAGTTTTAGTTTTTTCATAAATGCTATAAGAGCTGAGGATGTTATCTATTCACTCATTATCAGCTCAATTTTAATAATGAATGAATGTCAATCCGCTCTCAGGAATGAAAAGACTGTATCAAATTTTAAAATTCTGACTTTGCAGAAACACAAAAAAGAAGCGTGAGAGCCATACCGGTCGCTCGTTCCACAATTGGAGGCCTTCGCATTGCCCATCTCAGTTGAACGAGCAACATGCAGAAGCCTCACGCAGAATATGACTATGTAGATACGGGATGCTCGCGCACCACGTTCTACGAATTGTACATATCCACAAGGCATCTACTATTGCTTCTGTCCTGACTGAGATGAGAAAGTTGCGAAGTTTCCAATTGTCAAGGAAGAGCGTTAGTAAACGCTAATTATTTATGTCTGCCTACCCACCCACTAAGCCCAAGACCAGGCTTCTGCGATTGGGTCTGCGCTACAAAGTTACATCATTTTATTTTATTTAGCAAAAAAAAGATTTACAACGGCGGCTCCACGTACCTAAGAAAAAGAATAAAAGAGGCTTCAACTCAAATACGTTGGAGCACAAATGCCGTGTGAATCCTTTTTTACACACAAAAAAGAGACCGCCTAACTTCAGTGGTTAGACAGTCTCGTTGATATTGTTTCCTCAGGGGATTAACCGCACTTGGATGTGCCGCAGGATGTGCAGATGAGGCAGCCTTCCTGGTAGACGAGGGTTTCCTGTCCGCAGTTGGGGCACTTCTGGCCACCGGCAGCGGTGCCGTTGGGGAGGTATTTCTTGAGAGCGCGCTCAACGCCCATTTTCCATGTGTTGATTGACTCGGAGTTGAGCTCGAGACCGCCTACGAGTTTGAGTACCTGGTCGATAGGCATGCCGTAGCGGAGTACGCCGGAGATGAGTTTGGCGTAGTTCCAGTACTCGGGGTTGAACTTGTCGCTGAGGCCTTCGATAGTGGTCTTGTGGCCACGCTTGTTGAGGAACTGGAAGTCGTAGCGCTTCACGCCGTTTTCGTCTGCGGCTTTGATAATCTTGCCGTGAGTTACTGATTTGGGGATGAAGATGCCGTCTTCGTCGTCGGCGAGGCCGGTGAAGATTTCGTAGGGACGTCCGTCGACGAGGCCGACGAAGGCAATCCATTTTTCCTTGTTGTTCTGGAATCGTACGACGTCGGCTTCGAGTTCGTTGGGGCGCTTCGACATGATAGGGGAGTGCTCGTGTTTCTCCTCTTTCTTTTTGTTCTTTTCAACAGCGACGAGTACGCCCGAGCGTGAGCCGTCGCGGTAGACGGTGCAGCCTTTGCAGCCTTCGTGCCATGCCTTGCGGTAGAGCGATTCGACGGCTTCTACCGATATGTCGGCGGGGAGGTTGATAGTGACGGAAATAGAGTGGTCGACCCACTTCTGGATGCGGCCCTGCATGGTCACTTTCTCGCTCCAGTCGATGTCGTTGGCGGTAGCGCCTGCGTAGGGCGAGCGTGATACTATCTCGTCGAGTTCGGCCTGGGTGTAGAGCTTGTCGGTGTCGATGCCGACGGTCTTCATCCATGTGAGGAACTTGGGATGATATACGATGTATTCTTCGAAAGCATCTCCGGAGTCGTCTACGTAGTCGACGCGTACGTTGGGGTCGGCGGCATTGACTTTGCGGCGGCGCTTGTACACGGGCATGAATACGGGTTCGATACCCGACGATGTCTGTGTCATGAGGCTGGTGGTGCCTGTGGGGGCAATTGTGAGGCAGGCGATGTTGCGTCGGCCTGTGGTGCTCATGCGCTTGTAGAGCTCGGGGTCGGCTTCGGCGAGGCGGAGGATATAGGGGTTGTTGGCCTCGCGCTCGGTGCTGTACACTTCGAAGGCTCCGCGCTGTGCGGCCATTTCTACCGATTCGGTGTAGGCTGCGAGGGCTACGGTGCGGTGTACGCTCACGCTGAATTCTGTGGCTTCGGGTGTGCCGTAGCGGAGTCCCATTGCTGCTATCATATCGCCTTCGGCTGTTGTGCCGAGGCCTGTGCGGCGTCCGCGGAGTGTCTTTTCCTTGATTTTGAGCCAGAGGTTACGCTCGGGACCCTTGACTTCTTCGGGTTCGGGGTCGGAGTCTATCTTGGCGAGGATGAGGTCGATTTTCTCCATTTCGAGGTCGATGATATCGTCCATGATACGCTGAGCCTTGCGCACTACGGTGGTGAGCAGGTCGTAGTTGAACGATGCCTCGGGGGTGAAGGGTTTCTCGACGAAGGAGTAGAGGTTGATAGCGAGGAGGCGGCAGCTGTCGTAGGGGCACAGGGGGATTTCGCCGCAGGGGTTGGTGGAGATTGTCTCGAAACCGAGGTCGGCGTAGCAGTCGGGTACTGATTCGCGGCGGATAGTGTCCCAGAAGAGTACTCCGGGTTCAGCCGACTTCCATGCGTTGGCTACTATTTTCTGCCAGAGTGCACCGGCGTCGATATCTTTTGTCACTACGGGTTCGGCAGAGTCTACGGGGTATTTCTGAGTGTAGGGCTCTCCGCTTTCTACGGCTTTCATGAAGTCGTCGTCGATGCGGACCGATACGTTGGCACCGGTTACTTTGCCGGGTGTGAGTTTTGCGTCGATAAATGCTTCGGAGTCGGGATGCTTGATAGATACTGTCATCATCAGCGCACCGCGACGGCCGTCCTGAGCCACTTCACGGGTAGAGTTGGAGTAGCGCTCCATGAAGGGTACGAGGCCGGTGGATGTGAGGGCGGAGTTCTTCACCGCCATGCCGCGCGGACGGAGGTGCGAGAGGTCGTGGCCTACGCCGCCGCGACGCTTCATGAGCTGCACCTGCTCCTGGTCGACGCGCATGATGCCTCCGTAGCTGTCGGGCTTGCCGTCAAGACCTATCACGAAGCAGTTGGAGAGAGAGCCTACCTGGAAGTTGTTGCCGATTCCGGCCATGGGGCTGCCCTGTGGTACTACATAGCGGAATTTGCGGAGGAGGTCGAAAATTTCCTCTTCCGACATGGGCCGGGGATATTTATTTTCGATGCGTGCAAGCTCGCGAGCGAGACGGTGGTGCATATCGTCGGGCGTAAGCTCATATAGATTGCCGTCGCTGTCTTTAAGGGCGTATTTGCTCACCCATACCTGGGCAGCGAGCTGGTCGCCGTCGAAGTAGTTTAGCGTTGCCGCGAGGGCTTCGTCGTAAGTGTATTGTTTTGGTTCCATGCCTTGGGTTGTGGCGTGTGTAGTATATGGTTTATAGATGTTTGGTATAAGCTCTGCGGCGGCGGTGCTGCCTGCGCTCGAAGTATTCCCACTGCTTCTGCACGTTGTCGTTGCCTTCGAGCTCGACGTTGCTTTCGGCAAACTTATAGCCGTTGGCGATGTAGCGGGGGATGAGGTCGGCAAATATCATGGCGTTGACACCCTTGCTCTGGTATTCGGGCTTGACAGCCACGAGGAGCAGGTCTACAACGTCGCTGTGGCCGTTGATAGCGCGCAGCAGGTGCCACCATCCGAAGGGGAAGAGCTTGCCTTTGCTTTTCTGAAGTGCCTTCGACATCGACGGCATGGATATGCCGAGAGCGATGAGTTTCTTGTCGCTGTCCACTATCAGTGTCACGTCGTCGAGGCGAAGCATGCCGAGATACATCTCGATGTAGTATTCGATCTGCTTGTCGGTGAGGGGCACGAAGCCGAAGAGGTCGGCATACGCCTCGTTGACAAGGTCGAAGATGGCGCGTCCGTATTCCTCCTTGATTTTTTTCTTGGAGGTGTATTTGAGTACCGACAGGCCGTATTTGCGAGCTATGATGTCGCTGATACGCTGATGCTTTTCGGGCACGGCGTCGGGCACGGTCATGCGGAATTCTATCCAGTCGGCCTCTTTCACGAATCCCATGCGCTCCATGTGCTTGGGGTAGTAGGGCCAGTTGTAGATAGTGGCCATGGTGCCGAGTTCTTCAAATCCTTCTATAAGCATGCCTTCGTAGTCGAGGTCGGAGAAGCCCATAGGTCCTGTCATCTCTTCCATGCCTCGCTCGCGGCCCCATGCAGCGGCGGCCTCGAATAGGGCGTCGACCACTTCTTCATCGTCGATAAACTCGAGCCAGCCGAAGCGCAGGGTCTTTTTGCCGAAGCGTTCGTTGGCGGCGCGGTTGATTATGGCGGTGATTGTGCCCACGGGCTCGCCGTTGCGGAAAGCCATGAACGACTGTGCGTCGCACACTTCAAACGCCGGGTTTTTGTCGGGGCTGAGAGTGTTTACGTCGTCGAAAATCAGTGGCGGCACGTAGTAGGGATTGCCTTTGTAGAGGTCGATGCCGAACTGCACGTACTGGTGCAGCTGGTCGCTCGAGGGAGCTATGGGGTGGACGTATACCGGGTGCATGTTTATTTTCAGATGATAAGATTGGTTATAGCCGCGGGCACCGGCACTGTCGGAGCGGGGGCGTAGGGCGATTTGAGCCATATCAGCAGGAGTACCATGAGTACGAGGAATGCCAATACGATGAGGTAGATGCGCATGTTGCGGCGCCCCTCGAGTGCGAGGTGCACCTGCTGCATGGTCTTGAAGCGCCTGCGGGGATCCGGGTCGGTGCATTTCTTTATCACGCGCCGCAGCACCGGGTCGTCGTAGTCGGCGGCATCGAGCGCTTCTTCGAGCACTTTGCCGTAGTTGTATATATCGTCGGCTGTAGACTGGTGCGAGAGCGACGGGCGCTGTTCGAATCCTACGTCTATGAGCTTGAGATTGCCTATATTCTCCGTGAAGATGATGTTCTCGGGGCGGAGCGGCGGATGCACGATGTGGCTGCCCTGGATATACTCCAGAGCGTTGACGAGCTGATGCCGTAGCTGCTCGATGTGCTTGGCCGTGACCTTTTTCTCCTTGATGAGCTTGCGCAGACTGTCGCCGTAGACATCATCGGTGACTATACAGCGACCTATTCCGGGGATGTCCTCGAAGTCGTTGATCATGATGATGTTGGGGTGAGCGAGGCTGTAGCGTACGTCGAATTCCTGCTCGATCATTGCGCGGTAGCGCGGGTCGTCGGAAAACTCCGGGCGCAGGGTCTTGATCATCACCCATTTGCCGAATTTTTTGGCAGTATAGACGTGATAGAACTCCTCGTCCCACTCGGGGAGGTGTTCTATCTCGGTCCAACGCTGAGTATGGTCTGTCATTTCGCGGTGTTGGCGGCAGCCGTCGAGGGGCTGTCGGGTGTGAGGATTATTGAGAGAAAGGGGGCCTTACCGGGCACCTTCGGATGCTGAGATGGTCTCGAATCCTGCTATCAGATTTCGGTGTTGATAGGAATCTCGCGGGCGATAGAGTGGTCGAGCGAGATGAGGGTTTCGGTACCTGTCACACCGGGAATCATCTGAATCTTCTTGTTGAGAAGCTCCATGAGGTGCTCGTTGTCGCGAGCGTAGAGCTTAACCAGCATGGTGTAGGGGCCTGTGGTGAAGTGGCACTCAACGATTTCGGGGATTTTCTCGAGTTCGGGCACTACGTCGCGGTACATTGCGCCGCGTTCGAGGTTGACACCGATATAAGTACATGTGGCGTAGCCGAGGATTTTTGCATTTACATGATAGCCAGAACCGGTGATGACATTCATGTCAATGAGACGCTGGATGCGCTGGTGCACAGCTGCGCGCGATACTCCGCAAACTACTGCTACGTCTTTCGAGGGAATACGGGCGTTGTGCATTACGATGTTGAGAATTTTCCGGTCGAGGCGGTCTATCTTGTCGATCATGATTTTTCGTAGGTTTGAATTAGTTGCTACAAAATTACAAAAAGTTTTTAAAACGGGCAAGTTAAAAGTTTTTTGTTGCTCATTTTTATTCTCCGACCGTTCTGTGTGGCAGTATGATACGCTATTTATGAAAACGAAAAAACGGCACACAAACCCTGAGGAGGCCGTTGTGTGCCGTTTTTTTAAAGTTCTGAGTGCGTCGTTGCCGATCAGTCTTTCTTGGGATAGAGACGTTCGCGAGCCTCGAGTACACGGGGATCGGTGATATAATCGTCGTATTCGGCGAGTTTGTCGATGATGCCGTTGGGAGTGAGCTCGATGATGCGGTTGCAGACTGTCTGGATGAACTCGTGGTCGTGCGACGACATGAGTATCACGCCCTTGAAGGCCTGCAGAGTGTTGTTGAAAGCCTGAATCGACTCGAGGTCGAGGTGGTTGGTGGGCGAGTCGAGAATCATGGTGTTGGCGTCGCGGAGCATCATGCGTGCTATCATGCAGCGCATTTTCTCACCACCTGAGAGCACCGATGCCTTCTTGAGCACGTCTTCGCCGGAGAAGAGCATCTTGCCGAGGAATCCCTTGAGGTAGATTTCGCTCGAGTCGTCGCTGAACTGGCCGAGCCAATCCACGAGGTTGTAGTCGGTGTTGAAGAATGCGGAGTTGTCGAGGGGCAGATAGGCTGTGGTAATGGTCTGTCCCCATTCGTAGGTGCCTTCGTCGGCCTTGCGGTTGCCGTTGATAATCTCGAAGAGAGCTGTCATGGCGCGGGGGTCGTGGCTGAGGAATGCTACTTTGTCGCCCTTCTCTATCTGGAAGTTGACATCCTTGAAGAGTACTTCGCCGTCGACGCTTGCCGAGAGGCCTTTCACTTCGAGAATCTTGTTGCCGACTTCGCGCGAGGGGGTGAAGATAATGCCGGGGTAGCGGCGCGACGATGCCTGAATTTCTTCGATATTGAGTTTTTCGAGCATCTTCTTGCGCGATGTGGTCTGCTTACTCTTAGCCACGTTGGCGCTGAATCGGCGGATGAACTCGAGGAGTTCCTGACGCTTTTCCTCGGCTTTCTTGTTGGCCTGTTGCTGCTGGCGTAGTGCGAGCTGCGAGCTCTGGTACCAGAACGAGTAGTTGCCGGCGAAGAGCTGCACGCGGTTGTAGTCGATATCGAGGGTGTGTGTGCACACGGAGTCAAGGAAGTGACGGTCGTGCGATACCACGAGCACGGTATTCTCAAAGTTGGAGAGGTAGTTTTCGAGCCATGCCACGGTGTCGAGGTCAAGGTCGTTGGTAGGTTCGTCGAGCAGGAGGTTGTCGGGGTTGCCGAAGAGAGCCTTTGCCAGAAGGACGCGTACCTTTTCGTTAGCGCTCACGTCGCGCATGAGCATGCCGTGGCGGTCTTCTTTGATGCCGAGGCCGCTGAGGAGTGCTGCTGCGTCGCTCTCGGCGTTCCAGCCTTCGAGTTCGGCGAATTTTTCCTCGAGTTCGGAGGCGCGGATGCCGTCTTCATCGGTGAAATCGGCCTTCGAGTAGAGGGCGTCTTTCTCCTGCATGATGTCCCACAGCACGGTGTGGCCGCGGAGCACTGTCTCGAGCACTGTGCAGTCGTCGAACTTGAAGTGGTCCTGCTCGAGCACGCTCATGCGTTCGTTGGGGCCCTGCGAGATAGTACCCGCTGTGGGAGCGAGCTGTCCGCTGAGCATGCGCATGAGGGTGGATTTGCCGGCGCCGTTAGCGCCGATAATGCCGTAGCAGTTGCCCGGGGTAAATTTCAGATTGACGTCCTGAAACAGCGGTTTTTTACCGAATTGAATACCTAAATTGTTTACTGTAATCATCTATGGATTGGAAACTTAAAATAATTTTTCGCTGAGTGCGCGCAGTGCGCGGATTTTGTCGGAGTTGCGTACGAGTACCGAGATATTGTAGTTGCTGCCGCCGTACGATATCATGCGGATAGGTATGCCTTCGAGAGCTTGCAGTACCTTGGGCTGGAATGAGCAGTGCTCCCAGCTGAGGTCACCTACCACGCAGATAATCACCATGTCGCGCTCTACGCTGACGGTGCCGAAGTTCTTGAGGTCGTCGACGATAGCGGCGAGCCTGGAATCGTCGTCGACGCTCACGCTCACGCCTACTTCCGACGTAGCCATCATGTCGATGCTCGTGCGGTGATTCTCGAAGGTTTCGAATACTTTCTGCAGGAAGCCGTAGGCGAGCAGCATGCGGCCCGACTTGATTTTTATGGCCGTGATATTGTCTTTTGCCGCAATAGCCTTGAGTTTTCCGTCGGGCGGGAAGTTGTAGATAACCGTACCCTTGGCCTCGGGCTGCAGCGTGTTGAGCAGGCGCACGGGGATGTTGTGGAGCTTGGCGGGGAGCACGCACGAGGGGTGCAGAATCTTGGCGCCGAAGTAGGCGAGCTCTGCGGCCTCCTCGAAGTGGAGTTCGCTCACGGGGCGTGTGCCTTCCACGTAGCGGGGGTCGTTGTTGTGCATGCCGTCGATGTCGGTCCATATCTGGATCTCCTCGGCGTCGAGCACAGCGCCGATTATCGAGGCGGTGTAGTCGCTGCCGCCTCGGCGGAGATTGTCGATACCGCCCACGTTGTTGCGGCAGATGTATCCCTGGGTGAGGAATATCTCGGCAGCGGGGGCAAGGTCGATCATGCGGCGCAGACGGCTTCCGATATGCTGCATGTCGGGTTCGCCGCCTTCGAGGGTGCGCATGTAGTCGAGGGCTGGGAGGAGCACCGACTTCACGCCTTTCTCTTCAAGATAGCACTGCATGAGGGCGGTGGACATGAGTTCGCCCTGCGCGAGAATCTCTTTCTCTCCGGCCTCGGTGAGAGCTTCGTTGAGATACGAGCGGAGGAGTGCGAAGATATGGCCTATCCTCTCCGAGGCCTTGATGCGGACCTCCTCGGTGGCGAGAAGGGCTGATATCACGCCTATGTATTTGCTCTCGAGCGCGTTGATAGTCTCCTGCGCGCCGGGGATATTGCCTTTGTAGAGGTATTCCGATATCTCTACGAGCGAATTTGTGGTGCCCGACATTGCCGAGAGAACCACTACGTTGCGGTTGCCGGGCAGGATGAGGTCGGCCACGTGCTTCATGCGCTCGGGCGAGCCTACGGATGTGCCTCCGAATTTCAGTACTTTCATTCTGCGTCGGGATTAGTGTACCATTTGCTGTACATCAGATAGTTGCGGGCTATCTTTTGGTTCATTTCCTTAGACTGGGCGGGGTCGACGGGCTTGAGGAATTTGGCAGGAGCGCCGCCCCAGAGCTCGTTAGGACCGATTTTCGTGCGTGAGAGCACCACCGAGCCGGCAGCTACTATCGCGCCTTCGCCTACCTCGGCGTCGTCCATTACCACGGCACCCATGCCGATGAGTGCGAAGTCGTGGATTTTTGCGCCGTGGATAGTCACGTTGTGGCCTATCGACACGTCATTGCCTATCTCGATAGTTGATTTCTGATAGAGGGTGTGGAGCACCGAGCCGTCCTGAATGTTCACACGGTCGCCGATAGTGATAGTGTTCACGTCGCCGCGGAGCACGGTGTTGAACCACACGCTGCAGCCGTCGCCCATAGTCACGTCGCCGATGAGGGTGGCGTTTTCGGCCAGGAAGCAATCCTCGCCAACCTTGGGTGTAAATCCCCTTACGGGTATGATAAGTGCCATTGTATGCTTGAGTTAGAGGGTTTCGTAATTTATGCGAGGGGAGCGGTGTGTGCTTCGAGCCATGCGCGTTCGCTGTCGTTGAGCATGGGGCTTAGGCGCTCACGTACGGTGGCGTGGTAGTTGTTGACCCATTCGATTTCTTCGGCTGTCATTATCGAGGTGTCGAAGAGCGAGCGGTCGAAGGGGCAGAGGGTGAGGGTCTCGAAGCTCAGGAATTCGCCGAACTCGGTAGTCATCTCGTGGCGGCAGAGCACGAGGTTTTCACAGCGGATGCCGTGGATGTTCTCGCGGTAGAGGCCGGGCTCGTTGGAGGTAATTGAGCCGGGGAGGAGGGGAGCGTCTACGTAGTTGAGGCGGATTGAGTGAGGACCTTCGTGTACGCTCAGGAAGTGGCCTACGCCGTGGCCGGTGCCGTGGAGATAGCTCAGTCCTTTCTTCCAGAGGAACTGGCGTGCGAGTGCGTCGAGCTGTGCGCCGCGGGTGCCTGCGGGGAATATAGCCTGTGCCAGAGCGATGTGTCCCTTCATCACGAGGGTGAAGTCGGTGCGCTCGTCGTCGGTGGCTGTGCCGAGGCAGATAGTGCGGGTAATGTCGGTGGTGCCGTCGAGATACTGGGCGCCTGAGTCGATGAGCAGCAGGCCGTTGGGGTTGAGTGTTGCGCAGCTTGCCTCGGTAGCCTCATAGTGTACGATAGCGCCGTGAGCGCCGTAGCCTGCGATAGTGCCGAAACTTGCGTCGGTAAAGCCTTCGCCCATGCTGCGGTAGTAGTGGAGGATAGAGTCGACGTCGAGCTCGGTGGTGGGAACGCCCTCTTTCACGCGGCGTTCGATTTCCATGAGCGAGCGTACCATAGCCACGCCGTCGCGGAGCATTGCATTGCGCACACCGGCGAGCTGGATTTCGTTCTTCACCGATTTGAGTCGGGCGGCAGCCGAGATTCCACCTTCAATGGCGCGTTCGCCGAGGAGAGCGAGGAGCTCGAGAGCTGTGTGGCCTGCGTCGACGAGTACTTTTTCAGCGGGTGCGAGTGCGCCGAGGAATGTCTTTACGTCGGCGTAGTCGGCAGTCTTCACGCCCTGCGATGCGAGGTAAGCGCGGGTCTCGTCGTTGAGCTTCGCGGGGTCGATGAGAAGGGTGTTCTCACCGTCGGAGAGATAGAGGAACGCGGTTGCTACGGGAGTGTGACGCACGTCGTTGGAGCGGATGTTGAGAGTCCACGCAATGTCGTCGAGAGTTGAAAGGAACACGGCGTCGGCACCCTTGCTGTGTGCGTCGGCGAGAATCTTGGCGATTTTGTCGCGAGCTTCCTCGCCCGCATACTTGGTCTCATGCACATACACGGGGTCGGAGGGGAGCGACGGACGGTCGAGCCAGATGCGGTCGATTACGTCGAAAGTAGTCACGAGCTTGATGCCTGCCGAGGCAAGAGCCGCGCCCAGACGGTCGGCAGCCTCGCGGGTGAAAAGCATGCCGTCAATGCCCACGGTGCTGCCCTTGGGCAGTACGTTGCAGAGATAGGTGGCGATGTCGGGAGTGTCGGGCAGCCCATCCTTCATTAGCTCAATGCCGCTGCCTTCGAGCTGATTGGCAGCCTGGAGGAAGTAGCGGGAGTCGGTCCAGAGAGCGGCGCTTTCTGCGCATACCACAAGGTCGCCGGCCGAGCCTGTGAAGCCCGAGAGCCAGCGGCGCACCTGCCAGTGAGGTGCAAGATATTCGCCCTGATGAGGGTCTGCCTGCGGCACGATAGCTGCGTCGATGCCGCGCTCAGCCATAAGGCCGCGGAACTCCGTGATGCGTCCCTGTATTGTGTTTGTTTCCATATATATAGTTTTTTAATTTCTTGCTTGTCAATAAGTTTTCAGCGGTGGATAGAATGCGTCGGGTATGTGCTCGAACTCATACTCGTCGGGTGTACCCGAAATTGCGAAGATGTCGAACCGCGCCTCGAAAGGCAGGTTTTCGTGTTTCATGTATGCGTCGGCGGCGCGCACCATGTTTGCAATCTTGCGCTTGTCGATTGCATCGAGCGGGTCGGAGTCTCTGTCGCTGCGCGTCTTCACCTCTGCGAAGACCAGTTCGTCGTCCTTTCGAGCCACGATATCTATTTCGAGATGCCCCATGCGCCAGTTTTCGTGCAGTATGGAGTAGCCCACCTCCTTGAGGTAGTCCGAGGCGATGCGTTCGCCCCATTTTCCGGTTTCGTTGTGCCTGGCCATACTCTCTGCAAAGATTTAGCGCCGCCAGAACGACGGGGTGAACAGTACAAGTATCGTGAATATCTCAAGACGCCCCGTGAGCATCAGACCCGAAAGAATCCATTTGGCCACATCGGGCATTATATCGTAGTTGTTGCCGAAGCCCGTAATGCCCGCGCACAGCCCCGTGTTGGAGATGCACGAGAATGCCGAGAAGAAGGCGTCGATGAGCGGTACGCCGCAGGCTGTCAGGGCTATACCCCCGGCCACTACCAGGAGCATGTACATGCACAGGAAGGCTATGACCTTGGTCACGAGGTCGGGATTGACGGCCTTGCCGCTGATTTTCACCGACTGTATGGAGCGCGGGTAGAGGCATCGGTAGAGCTCGTTGCCCGAGTTCTTGAAGAGGTAGAGTATGCGGTCGATTTTGGCACCCCCCGAAGTCGAGCCGGCGCATGCGCCGAACATCATCATTACAAACGTAAGCGAAAGGACGAATGTTCCCCAGCTGTCGAAGCTGCTCACGGTGTAGCCCGTCGAGGTTATGGTCGATACAATCTGGAACAGCGGGTCGATAGTAAGGCTGCGCCACGAAGTGACGGCACCCTTGAGCACTATCGCGCCGACAAACAGCACCAGGGCCATTCCTATTATATATATGTAGGTACGGAAGACCTCGTTCTCCCACGGTGCCTTGAATTTGCCGTTGAGAATCTTGAAGATAAGGCCGAAATTCACACCGCCGAGAAACATGAATACCGTGAGGACTATCTTGATATAGTCCGAGTGGTCCCAGGCGCTTATGCCGAGAGGGGTCGACGAGTAGCCGCCGGTAGATATCGCTCCGAAGGCGTGGCATACGCTGTCGAAGAAGTCCATCGGGCCGGCCCAGAGCAGGAGTATCAGCACTATGGTTAGGGCTATGTAGATGAGCCACAGACTCTTGGCCGTCTGGCTGATTCGCGGGCGGATTTTATCGTGAGTGATACCCGTCACCTCGGCGTTGAACATCTGTATGCCGCCGGCGTGGTTGAGCATAGGTATGATAGCCAGCGTGAAAAGTATTATACCCAGGCCCCCTATCCACTGCATCATGGCACGCCATATATGCACACCGTGGCTGAGGTCGGTCATGGTATCGACTACGGAGGCGCCTGTGGTGGTGAAGCCCGACATTGCCTCGAAGAAGGCATCGCTTATGCTTATCGGGTGCGAACAGAAGAGGAACGGCATAAGTCCGAAAAGCGAAAAGACTATCCACACCATAGAAGTGAGCAGATAGCCGTCGCGTTTCCCCATATAGTCGCTTGTCGGCCGCGAACGCAGCGCGAGCAGCAGGCCGGTGGCGAGAGTACCGAGGCCGGTCAGCAGGAATGGCAGCCAGTCGCTTTCGCCCCAGGCCACACACGTGAGGGTGGGCACCGTGAGGAATGCGGCCTCGACAATAAGCAGCCACCCCATGATGCGGAGCAGCATGCGTACATTGATCAGTCGGCGGGATACTATCTTGATGAACGGCATCAGTTAAAGAGTTTTTCTACTTTATGGAGAGCCCCCGAGAGGCAGAATACAAGCACGTGGTCGCCGGGTTGAATCACCGTATTACCCGTGATGAGCATACCTTCGCCGTCGCGGATAAGGGCGGCAAGGGTGAGTTCGCGCGGCAGCGAGAGGTCTTTCACTGCCCCCTTGGTTATCTTCGAGCCGGCACGCGCTTCGAGCTCGGCCACCTCGGCATCGGCAAGAGCCAGACACTTCGAGGTAGAGGAGTCGGCATCGAGCAGCAACTGGAAGATAGTGCTCGACGCGAGGAGTTTTTTATTGATAACGGTACCGATACCGAGATTCTCGGCAAGCGATATGAACTGTATGTTCTCTACGTCGGCAATACTCTTCTTTACGCCCAACTCTTTGGCCGTAAGGCAGGTCAAGATGTTGGTCTCGCTGCTCGACGTAAGGGCTACGAAGGCGTCCATATCCGAGATGCCGATGTCGCTCAGCAGGTCGATGTCGCGGGCGTCGCCGTGTATTATCTCGCAGTTGGGACACTTCTCGGGGAGCTTGCGGCAGAGGTCGAGGTCGCTCTCCACTATCTTGAATCTGAATTCATCGTGGGCGCTGTTGACAAGGCGGATTGCTATCTTCGAGCCGCCCATGATGAGCACACTGCGTATCTTGTACTCATTCTTGGCTGTGAGCACGAGCAGGTCGTCGATGTGGTCGCGTGTGGTGGTGAAGTAGAGTATGTCGCCGGCAGCCATCTGGTGGTCGCCGCGGGGTATGATAGTCTCGTGGTTGCGCTTGATAGCCGACACGTGGAAGTGGTGGTTGGTCGATGCAAACTCGCGCAGCTTCATGCCGGTGAGAGGAGCGCCCTCGTCGAGACGGACTCCGGCAAGGATTATCTGGCCGTCGTGCAGCTCGAACCAGTTGCGCACCCATGTGCGGCGCAGCGCTGTGATAATCTCCTGAGCGGCAAGGTATTCGGGGTAGATTACGCGGTCCACGCCCATGTGCTTGACGTGTGCCTCGTTGGCCGGGTCCATAAATTCGTAGGTGTCGATACGGGCCACTGTCGTTGCTGCTCCGAGATTCTTGGCTATGGAGCAGGCCACGATATTGTTTGACTCATAGGGCGTAACGGCAATGAAGAGATCGCAACCCTGAACGCCGGCGTCGCGCTGGGCCGAAAACGATGTAGGGTTTCCGGCATACGTCATCAGATTGTAGTTGGCATCGAGCAGAGCAAGACGCTCCGCATCGGTGTCGATGAGCATGATATCCTGCTCCTCGTCAGAGAGAAGTTTCGCCAGATGCGACCCTACCTCTCCTGCGCCTGCTATTACTATCTTCATTTTATCGAATTTTTGACTGCGGCAACTATGCTGTCGGTATCGAATCCGGCCAGACTTCTGAGCTGCGCGGGAGAGCCCTGAGGTATGAATTTATCGGGAATTCCGAGTCGGTGCAGCGGGGTGCCGGGCGCATGTTCGCCGAGCCATTCGGCCACGGCGCCGCCGAGGCCTCCGTCGATAGTACCGTCTTCCACCGTTATCACGGGGCAACCCTTGGCAGCCACCTCTTTGAGGATTTCCTCGTCGATAGGCTTGAGAAATATCATGTCGTACACCGCTGTGTCGATGCCCTCGGCTTCAAGTCGGCGGGCAGCCTCCAGAGCGTCGTCGGCCACGGGGCCGAGAGTGAGTATGGCGGCCTGCTTGCCTGCGCGGAGGCGTTCGCCCTTGCCTGCGGGGAGCACCTTCATATCGCACTTCCAGTCGGGATTACGGCCCGCTCCGCGCGGATAGCGTATGGCCATGGGGCCGTGCTCGGTAGTGGCGGCGGTGTAGAGGAGATTGCGCAGGGCGTGCTCGTCGCGGCCCGAGGCAATGGTCATGCCGGGTATGGTGCGGAGATAGGCAAGGTCGTAGGCGCCGTGGTGTGTGGCACCGTCCTCGCCCACGAGACCGGCGCGGTCTATGCAGAAGGTTACGGGGAGATTCTGCAGCGCAACATCGTGAATGATATGGTCATAGGCTCGCTGCAGGAAGCTCGAGTAGATAGCCACAAACGGCTTCATGCCGTCTTTGGCGAGGCCGCCGGCGAAGGTCACCGCATGCCCTTCAGATATACCCACGTCGAACACGCGGTCGGGGAGCTCGGCCTGCATGGTGCCCATGGAAGTGCCCGACAGCATCGCCGCAGAGATGCCCACGATACTCTTGTCGGCGCGGGCAAGTTCGAGCAGTGTGTTGCCGAAAACATCCTGATATTTAAGCGGTTTTCCCTCAGCACTGTCGCACTTGCGCTTGCCGGTGACGGGGTCGAATTTGCCCGGTGCGTGCCACGAAGCTGGGTCGGCCTCTGCCGGAGCGTAGCCTTTGCCCTTTATGGTCTTGAGGTGGAGGATGCGCGGGCCCGACATATCGCGTATGTCGTTGAGGACGCGCACCACAGTAGCCACGTCGTTGCCGTCGAAGGGTCCGAAATAGCGTATGTTCAGGCCCTCGAATATATTCTGCTGGCGCGAGAGGAGCGACTTCAGACTGTTGTTGAAGCGGAGCAGGGCACCGCGGCGTTGCTCCGACACTATGCCCGTGCTCTTGAGCAGGCGGAAAGCCTTGTAGCGCAGGTCGTTGTACAGTCGGCTTGTGTTGAGGTGCGTCATGTAGCTGTTGAGTGCTCCCACGTTGTCGTCGATCGACATATCGTTGTCGTTGAGCACTATAAGCAGATTGTTGGGCGTGTTGGCGGCGTTGTTTATGCCCTCGAATGCCAGGCCGCCGCTTATCGACGCGTCGCCGATTACGGCTACGACATTGCGCCGCGGACTGTCGTTCTTGAGCTGCGATGCCACAGCCATGCCGAGAGCCGCCGATATGGAGTTCGATGCGTGACCGGCGGAGAATGTATCGTATTCGCTCTCCGAGGGATTGGGGAAGCCGCTCAGACCGCCGAATTTGCGGTTGGTGGCAAAGGCTTCGCGCCTGCCCGTGAGCAGTTTATGGCCGTAAGCCTGGTGCCCGACGTCCCACACGATGCGGTCGTAGGGGGTGTTGAACACATAGTGCAGCGCAACGGTGAGCTCCACCGCGCCCATGCTCGAAGCAAAGTGCCCGGGGTTCTCGCTGAGATGATTTATGAGGAATCGGCGTATATCGTCGCAGACTTGCGGCAGCTCGTTGGGCGACAGCTTGCGGAGGTCGGCGGGAGAGTCGATATTGTTCAGTAATGGTGTGTCAGTCACGTTTTTACTCATCGTTTAACGTATTTTTTATACATCGGCACAAAGATGATGATAGCCGACGCAACTATCACAAAGATAGTGTAGAGCGTCACAGGGGCATGTGCAAGTATGTAGCCCACCAACCCGAGCCAGAGAAGCCCGAGAATCACGAAGCGGATGATGACCGATGTTTGCATTGTTCTGACTGTATATAGTAAGGTGCAAATTTAGCAAAATTTCGGCAGTCACGCAAAACTATGTTTAATTCCGTGAACATCAGCGCAAAAGAAACCGGCCGCCTCCATGCGGAGACGACAGGCGAAGGAGAGTTCAAAATCAAAGAACTTCAATGGTTTTGAACGTTTTGCAATATCAGATTAATTCATTATCTTTGTAGTATGATATTAGTAGTATTATGAATACGGCCAATAATAGTGATAATATATTATCTGTATTAGATAACTATACGCTTGATAATCCTGACGATATCATGATGCAGGTTGCGGAGAATTTCCGCAAGCGTAGAGTTGAGAAAAATATTACCCGACAGCGCATTGCCGAGCTGTCGGGAGTGCCGCTATCTACTGTCGCACGCTTTGAACAGAAAGGTCTCATTGCATTTGAATCGCTTATTAAGCTTGCTATGGCACTGGGATATACATCAGAAATAAAGGATCTGTTTTCTACTCCCAAGTTTGACACAATGGAAGAACTCGACCTGATTCGTCAGAAAAGTAATGACAAGCGGGCTTACATAAAACGCAATAAAGCATGAAAAAGACTGAAAAGCTTAAGGTTATGTTTCATGGGCGATCTGTCGGAGTGCTTTCACTTACTCCTGATAATCGCCTGAATGTCTTTGAGTACGAAAAATCGTGGCTTGCCGATGGGTTCAGCATTTCACCGCTTGAATTACCATTGAAATCAGGAGTTTTCATTGCTAAACCACAACCGTTTTTTGGAAATTTCGGTGTCTTTGAAGACAGTCTGCCCGATGGTTATGGTCGTTATCTACTTCATAAAGCATTGCTACGTAATGGCATAAACGATGCAGACCTATCTTCTCTTGACAGGCTTGCATTAGTTGGCGAGTATGGTATGGGAGCCTTGACTTATTCCCCTGCCGTATTCCTTGAGCAAGAAGAAGCAGTAACAGACTTCGACAGACTTCAGGAAATTGCACTTGAAGTGCTTAAGGAACAGCAGGATAAAGATGCCGGACTACTCCTATATAACAGTGGTAACAGCGGAGGAGCGAGACCGAAAGCTGTATTCTCAGATGATGAGGGACACTGGATAGTCAAATTCCGTCATACTTACGATCCGAAGGATATAGGAATA
>JAAVFI010000048.1 GCA_014800815.1 Bacteroidales bacterium
CCGCAACAGAACTTGCCTGTGATAAAGAGAATGTTGAGCGTAGCCTTAAATCTCAGCTTCCTATGGTAGAGTCATACAATCTTCCCAATGACACTACATTGTGTCTTGTCGGAAGAGAGGGCAATGTAGTGGTTAAACTTGTAAAAGTCAGGAACCGGGAGAGATAAACTAATATATTCAAAGTTATGAATTACAGATTATTGATTGCTTTGCTTACTGCATACTGCACCATGTCGGTTTCATTCTCATATGCGGAGACCGGCAATCTGACAGGGGCTTGGAAGGGGCCGAAGGACTTGATGGTCGACGTGTGTGATGATGATCAAAATCAACAATACGTTTGCTCGTGCGGTATTTTTCGCACTTGCGGATGGGTTAATCTTTCCACGACTTTTTCAAATGATTCAATTATAATAGTATCAGAGGAAAACGGCCACCCATTTGAGGGAAGATTCAGGATTGAATCAAACGACCGCCTTGAGGGAGTCTTGACCATGGGAAATCCCGGTGACGAATGGTATTACAACGATAGGTGTGAGCTTATAAGACAGAAACCATTGATGCCTGACAATCTCAACCATGCTCTTGAAGGAACCATTCTTCCGACAGATTATGGGAAGCTCTCGCGTGACCGGGAAAAGGCACAGGAAGTTCTGTCGACTGTTACACCGGGTTCAATAGGATATACAGAAAAGAGAGATGTCGAAAAACTGCTCAACGCAAAGACATATCCCATATCGCCAAAAGATATGACAGGATTCAAGCGAGTGCGTTCAATTCAGATTGATGCCCGCGACGGTATTTTCTCATATCCGTATTTCAATTGCCGATTCAGGGAGACTGACGGACAAATATTTTTTGAGAAAACAAAGGGAAGCCAGCGTAAATCAGGATTTCTGTATCAAAACAACCCCGAATCTCTAATCTTCCTTGGCGGATGGAGTGTGAACGATGACCCTCAGACCACCTATGGCAGCGAAAATTCTGTTGCCGGCACCGTTTATAAAATCGGTACTAATAAAGCAATAATGATATTCCCTACAGATGAGAACCGCGTGGAAATTTATGAACTTATCAAATAGTCGATTATGAATGAAATTGAGAAAATGCGCAATGGAGAGCTTGCAGATATGAGTAAACCTGAAATGCAGGAGAGTTTTATCCATACAAAAAAACTGCTTGCGAGATTGCGAACCATGAGTTCATACGATGAGGGGTATCGTGAATTACTCGAAAATTTGATTCCGGGGATTCCTGAATCATCCATTGTTTGCCCTCCGTTTCATTGCGACCACGGCCACGGTTTCAGACTTGGCAAACATGTCTTTAACGGGGACAAGCTGATAATCGGGAAGTTCTGCAAGATTGCATCGGGCGTTACCTTCAGAATGAATGGCGCTAACCATCAGATGAATGCAGCCTCGACCTATCCTTTCTATATAATGGAGGGATGGACACAAATTAATGATTCAGGCATATGAGAAATTTCAAAATAGATTTTACGCATTCAGATTTCACTTTGCTGAAACAGCGTATCAATGAAACTCGGTTTCCCAACTTCCAACAAGCCGAAGGTTGGGAAATGGGAACACCTGTAAATGTATTGAAGAAAGTATTGAAAGCATGGGCGGATTCTTATGAGATGTGGAAAGTGCAGGAGAGTTATCTCAACCGATTTCCTCAGTTTATCTATAATATCGATGGTGTCGACATACATTTTTTCCATATCAAGTCATCAAATCCGGAAGCTACACCTATTCTGATGGCTCACGGATGGCCTGACAGTTTTTTACGGTATTCCAAAACCTTTCCATTGCTTAATGAATATGATCTGATTGTTCCATCCATTCCCGGCTTCGGATTTGGCTCTTTGCCTGAGAAAGGTTTTGTCAACAATGCTGATTCGGCCGAAATATGGCATAAACTGATGACTGAGGTTCTGGGTTATAAAAGCTATGTAGCTACAGGTGGAGATATGGGTCGCGGTATCTTGTCTTATATCGCAGCCAAATATCCTGATGAGATTGAAGGACTGCTGCTTACCGATGTCGGTTTTGCCGGAGACATAGTAGCGACACCCGATGAAAAGCTCTCCCCCGAATGGTTGCATTATAAAAAGGACGCAACAGAATGGATGAAAAAGCAAGGAGCATATATCTCAATTCAGGGTACGAAACCGTATTCATTAGGCTACGGACTTTGTGACTCACCTGCGGGAATGGCCGGCTGGCTCATCGAGAAATTTCATGATTGGAGTGATTGGGAAAGGTTCTCACTTGACGATATCCTACATAATCTGACACTATACCGAATGACAGGTTGTGCACCCTCTTCTATCACAGCCTATTATGGAAATTGCAACACACTGCCGCCATTAGGTGAAATTCGCGTCCCGGTAGGCATCGTACGTTTCCCTCATGACATCCTGCCGGTTCCGAAAGATTGGATAGAACAACATTATAATTTAATTCAATTTACGGAAATGCCTTATGGCGGTCATTTTACAGCCATGGAGGCTCCTGTTCCTTTCGCTAACGCCCTCGAAAGTTTTATAAAGCTACTTAAGTCGAAATAACAAACGCCATCTGAAATGGCTGAGGTTTATTTGCAGTATGCAGAAAATAGTAAAATGTAATAAAGAAGATTACGCAACGCTATCCTCAATATGGGAGCGTTCGGTTAGAGCTACTCATGACTTTTTAGATGAGGATACGATAGAAGAAATAAAGGTGGCATTGGCGCCAAGCTATTTCCCCAATGTTGAATTGTATGCGGTGTCCCACAATGGGACTCTAACCGGTTTCATTGGGTTGCGTGACGATATGATAGAGATGCTGTTCGTAGACAGCCATAGTCGCGGACAAGGTTACGGAACTACACTGATTGAATTTGCATTAGAACGGGGCGTAACAAAAGTAGATGTAAATGAACAGAATCCTCTGGCACTTGCCTTTTATCAAGCTAAAGGATTCAAAATAATTGGAAGAGACTGCACTGATGAAGCAGGCAGACCATATCCGATTCTTCATCTGTCGCTGTGATGAATACTGAAACTCGAAGAGGCTGCGCCGTAAAGCTTAATTACGACACAGCCTCTTCGTGATTATGCTCTCCAAAATTTTATCGGAAAGCAATAAATTCCTTTGTATGTCTGTCAATCAAGTTTATCGGCGAGGTCGTGGGCTTTGTCGCCAATGGTGTCGAGAAAACTTGCTGCGGCACCTTTTACTTTATCGGTCACGCCTGATACTTTGTCTTTGAGCTGATTGAGTTTGGAGTCGGGGTCGGTCTGCTGTTCCTGGAGCTTCTCTTTTGCCGATGCGAGGGCGTCGGCTGCACGCTCCTTTGCCGACTGTACGGTCTGGGCAGCCTGTTCTTTGAGCTGAGCGGCTTTTTCCTGAGCTTCTTCTTTTATGGCTTCCGCCTTACTCTTTGCAGCGATATCGGCTGCTGCGGCCGATACTTCTGCGGCAGCTTCTGATACTTTTGCTGCGGCTTGTGCTTTTGTTTCTTCGGTGGTCATAGTGTAGTAGTTTTATTTATTTCCATTTTTTCTCTATATCGAAGAAACAGCGTAGAGGGTGCATTTGTTCATGACCGTTGCCGAATAAGAAGAGCGGGCCGCTGCCGAAAATAATCGGAGCGACCCGCAGGTATTGTAGAATGACTTTACTTTTTATCGGAGTTTAAGACGCTGTCCTACCTGAAGTTTCGAGGTCGTCTTCAAGCCGTTCAGGCGGCAGAGCTTGGCCACTGTAGTGCCGTTGCGCGATGCAATCTTGCTCAGAGAGTCACCCTTGCGTACGCGGTAGGTGGCTGCTGATGCTGTCGACGATGCGGCTGCCGACGATGTGCTGCGCACGTAGGGCTTTGTGGGGTTGTCTTTGAGATATTGCTTTGCATATTCAGAGTTTGCCGAGGGAGAGTAGTTGCGGGCATTCTGATATGTGTTCTTGTCGAAAGTAAACGAGTCGGTGTGAGTCGTCTGGTTTGCGAAGTCGAATATGGCGCAGGGGTTGATTGCGTAGCCCATATATCGGGTCTCGAAGTGGAGGTGCGGTCCGGTAGAGCGGCCTGTGTTGCCTGCGAGTGCTATAGGCTGGCCGGCTTTTACGTATTGGCCGGGCTCTACGAGGAATGCCGAGAGGTGGCCGTAGACGGTCTCAAGGTCGTTGGTGTGGCGTGCTACCACGTAGTTGCCGTATCCGCGGGCTTCGTAGTTGGTGATACGTATACGGCCGTCGAATGCTGCGCGTACGGTATCGCCGACATTTACTTTGAGGTCGACGCCCTTGTGCATACGGCGGAAACGGCGGCGGTAGCCGTAGGGCGAGGTGATGTAGCCGGGGTGAGGCATCGAGAACTTGGATACGTCGATTTCTGCTCGCTGAGGCACTGACATGCCGGTGTAGCAGTTGACGAGTTTGCTGTCCCAGCCTTCGGTGTAGATGTCAAATTCGGGTTCTTCTTCTTCGTTGAAGAGCTCTTCGAGATACTTGGTGGTATTCTCTACCGAAATACCTGCGTTGCCCTGATTGGCAAGAAGCTGGTCATGCTGCGAGAGATGACGGTCGGGCAGGCGGTATTCCTGAGCGTGTATTGCAAATGCTGTGAGTAATGTGGTTGCTATTAATGCTAAAGACTTCATGTTTGATCTGCAGGAGAGATTTTGCTTTTTGAAGGAGATTATACTTCGTCGGGCGCATAGAGCACCGGGAGTGTGAGGGGAGTGTAGTCGAAGATTTCTTCAGGCTTGAAGAATCTTTTGATTTCAATCTCCGCGCTCTCGGGGCTGTCCGACGCGTGGATAATATTTTCTTGCCCGCTCATGCCGAAGTCGCCGCGTATAGTGCCGGGAGCTGCCTTTCGGCAATTGGTTGCTCCTGTCATAGTACGCACTACGGCTACGGCATCATCGCCCTTTATCACAGCCACGATTACAGGAGTGCGCATCATCGATTCAACAATCCAGGGGAAGAAGGGGCGGTCTACGAGGTGTGCGTAGTGCTCACGGAGGATTTCTTCGCTAAGCTGCATCATCTTGATGCCTGCGATTACGAGACCTTTGCGCTCAAAACGCTTGAGTACTTCTCCGGCCAGTCCACGGGTAATAGTGGATGGTTTGAGGATGATGAAAGTTTGCTCCATGGTGGTGTTGTTAAGGGCTGTTAACGAGTTGAGATTCAATTGCACGAAATTAAGTAAAATATTTTACTTTTCCTAATTATATGCTTTTAAAAATAGTAAAAAATAATCAGTGTAAATTTTAATGCTTTGCAAATAGCTGAATGACAGGAGTGTAGCTTGCTGTGCTCTTTGAAATATTTCCAAATAAATGCACAGTTGGAAACCTTATGTAATGTAAACAAATGAAAAATCCCCTTATCGGACGTTGATGCCGATAAGGGGATCACTGATAGTGTCAGTGCTTTTTATTTCTTGAAAAGGGGAGTGGGATACTCGCCGTTTTCGTGGAGTTCGGCAAATTTTGCCACAACACCGGGACGGTCGGCGCTGTATGTCACGCCGAACCAGCGAGAGTCGGTGTCAAGTACCTTGACAGTAGCTTCGCCACTGTTGATGAGGGTGTCGATGCAGAGGGGGATGAAGAACTCGGCCTTGGGAGTGTTGAGGTCCTTGTCGAGGAACTTCTTGAATTCACGCTCGCTGTAGTCGAAGTAGTCGGGAGTGAAGCCCCAGAGGTTCATAGATACGGGAGTGTTGGGCTCGAGAGTCTGCTCCTTGCCGTTTTCGTCGGTGAACACGATTTTGTGCTCGGGGTCGAAGCTGATAGCGGTGCGTTCAACTACCGAGGTGAGGAGGCCGTCTTTGGTAGAGCATACGCCGCGGGCTACCGAACCGTTTTCGGTCATGGTGTTGCCTACGCGGAAGCCTACCATGCAGTAGTCGCCCTTGCGGTCGTGCTCCTTGCTGAGTTCTTTGGCGATAACTTCGAAGGCGTCGCGGCCATAGAAGTCGTCGGCATTGATTACAGCGAAAGGCTCTTTGATAGCGTCCTTACCCATGAGTACTGCGTGGTTGGTACCCCAGGGTTTGGTGCGGTCGGCGGGGCAGGTGTATCCTTCGGGAAGTGCGTCGAGCGACTGGAATACCACTTCGGTAGGAATAATGCCTTCGTATTTGCTGAGAACTTTCTCGCGGAAGTCCTGTTCGAAATCTTTACGAATCACGAATACAACTTTGCCGAATCCGGCACGCATAGCGTCGAATACGGAGTAGTCCATGATAGTTTCGCCGTTGGGGCCGAGGCCGTCGAGCTGCTTGAGACCGCCGTAGCGGCTGCCCATACCGGCTGCAAGAATGAATAAAGTAGGTTTCATCTATTTATTTTTCTGTTGAAAATTTAAAGTTGATGTGGCGCACATACTCCTCGCCTGCGTGGAGCAGGGTAGAGGGGAATCCGGGCTTGTTGGGAGCGTCGGGGAAGTCCTGGCACTCAATAGCCACGCCGTCGTAGTCGTCGTAGCTTCGGCCGGCCTTGTTGGCGGGAGAGCCTGCAAGCCAGTTGCCGGTGTAGACCTGTAGGCCGGGCTGATCGCTGTCGACGGTGAGCACGCGGCCCGACTTGTCGTCGGTCAGCACTGCTACCGTGCGTACCACGCCGGGCTTGTAGTCGTCGATGCACCAGCAGTTGTCGTAGCCTTTGCCGTAGACGAGAGCGGGGAATTCGAGTTTGATATCGCTTCCGAGCTTCTTGGCCTTGGTGAAGTCCATGGGCGACCCTGCTACGGGCACTTTCACACCCTCGGGGATGAGAGTGTCATCTGTCGGAAGGTAAGTCGATGCCATAAGTGTGAGCTTGTGGTCGAGGGCGCTTCCGGAGTTGTGGCCGTCGAGATTCCAGTATGCGTGGTTGGTGAGATTTACCACAGTAGCAGCATCTGTCTTCGCGCGGAGAGTCAGTTCAAGTTCGTTAGCGTCGGTCCAGCGATACTCGGCTGTCGCGGTGAGTTGGCCGGGATAGCCTGCTTCGCCGTCGGCAGCGACATATTTCATCACGGCCTTGTTGCCTTCGGCACTTTCAAGAGTCCAAATTTTGTTCTGAAATCCTTCAGGGCCGCCATGAAGATGATTGGGACCGTTGTTGACGGGCAGTTCGTAAGTCTTGCCCTCAATCTCGAGGTGTCCGCCGGCAATGCGGTTGGCATATCTGCCGGGTACTTTACCCGCGCAGGGGCCGTCGGCAATATAGTCGGCAGGGTTGGCATAGCCGAGGACAACGTCGGCAAGGCGGCCTTCGCGGTCGGGCACATTCACCTCTACGATTCCGGCGCCGAGAGTGCTCAGCACCACCGATGCACCCGAGGCGTTGGTGATAGTCACCAAAGTGATTTCGCCTATGGGCGACGGAGCTGTCTTTGTGGTAATCATAAGATAATTTATTTAATGCCGCGTACGTGTTTCTCCCACGCCCAAGCTGCACGGAGGGTATCGTCGATATCGCGCTCAGCTTTCCAGCCGAGTTCGTTATTGGCGAGAGTCGTGTCGGCCCATACTGCAGGAACGTCGCCTTGGCGGCGAGCGGCAATCTTGTAGTTGAGTTTAAGATTGTTGGCCTTCTCGAAGCGTGTGATGAGCTCGAGAACGGAGAGGGGAGTACCCGTGCCTACGTTGAAAATCTCATATTTCTCTTTCATCTTGCCCGATACCATGCGGTTGACGGCAGCAACGTGAGCCTTGGCGAGGTCTACCACGTCAATGAAGTCGCGGAGGCAAGTGCCGTCGGGAGTATCATAGTCGTTGCCGAACACGGCGAGACATTCGCGGATGCCGGCTGCGGTCTGGGTGATGAATGGTACGAGGTTGTTGGGCACACCGCGGGGAAGTTCGCCGATGAGTGCGCTGGGATGAGAGCCAACGGGGTTGAAGTAGCGGAGAGCTATACCGTAGAAGTTCTCGTAGGCGTTGCAGCAGTCGCGGAGGATATCTTCGGCTATCTGCTTGGTGTTGCCGTAAGGTGATGTTGCCGGCTGGCGGGGTGTCTGCTCGGTGACGGGAAGAACTTCTGCGTTGCCGTAGACTGTTGCCGAAGAAGAGAAGAGCACATTGGGGCGCTTGAACTCTTTCATCAGCTCGAGGATGTTCATGTACGATACCAGGTTGTTCTGGTAGTACTTGAGGGGCTCCGACACGGATTCACCTACAGCCTTGTATGCTGCAAAGTGTATGATAGTGGAGAAATCATAGCGTTCGAAGACCTTGCGGAGAGCTTCCTTGTCGCAGGTATCCACTTCTTCGAAGGTAATCTTGCGGCCGAGGATTTTTTCCACTCCCTCGATAGCCGAGGGTTCGGAGTTGGAGAAGTTGTCTATCACCACTACATCGTAGCCTGCTTCAACGAGTGCTACGGTGGTGTGAGTGCCGATGTAGCCGGCACCACCTGATACGAGAACTGTTTCTTTTGCCATTATTCAGTTATTTTGTGAGCGCCGTCGCTTATTATCACTTCATATACTTTGGGCTCATGGCCGTATTTTTCGTTGAAGCGTGTTTTTGCAGTTTCGATAAACGAGGGGATAAGCTCATTTTTTACAAGGTTGATAGTGCAGCCGCCGAAGCCGCCACCCATGATACGCGAACCTGTCACGCCGCATTCCTTGGCTACGTCGTTGAGGAAGTCGAGCTCTTCGCAGCTTACCTCGTAGTCTTTGGAGAGGCCTGCGTGAGTCTCGTACATGCAGCGGCCTACGGTGTCGTAGTCGCCGGCAACGAGGGCGTCACATACTTTGAGCACGCGGTCTTTCTCCTCGATGACGAATTTCGCACGGAAGTAGTCTTCTGCAGTGATGTCGGTCTTCACTGCGTCGAGCATTGCCATGTCGGCGTCGCGGAGAGTTTCGATGCCGAGACGCTTGGCTACGCGTTCGCACGATGCGCGGCGTTTGTTGTAGGGAGAGTCGGCGAGTTCGTGCTTTACACGTGAGTCGATGAGCACGAGCTTGTGGTCTTCGGGCTTGAAGGGGAAGTATTCAAACTCCATAGAGCGGCAGTCGAGACGCATAAGGTTGTCTTTCTTACCCATTACGGAGGCGAACTGGTCCATGATACCGCAGTTTACGCCGCAGTAGTTGTGCTCGGTGCTCTGACCGATGCGTGCGAGCTCGAATTTGTCGATGCTGTTGTTGTTGAAGAGATCGTTGAGGGCGAAAGCGAAGCACGATTCGAGGGCTGCCGACGAACTGAGACCTGCGCCGAGGGGCACATCGCCTGCGAATGTTGCGTCGAAACCTTCTACCTTGCCGCCACGCTTGAGTATTTCGCGGCAGACACCGAAGATATATCGTGCCCATGAAGCTTCGGGAGCGTCGGCTTCGTTAAGACCGAATTCGGCGTAGTCGTTGATGTCGATAGAGTAAACACGTACCTTGTCTGTTCCGTTAGGACGGATGTCGGCCATGATTACTTTGTCGATAGCACCGGGGAATACGAAGCCGCCGTTGTAGTCGGTGTGTTCGCCTATGAGGTTGATTCGTCCGGCTGATGCATAGAGGGTGCCCTCTCCGCCAAATCGGTCGGCGAATGTGGAGATAACTTTTTCCTTAAGTTCCATGGAATTGAATTCGTTTAGTGGGTTAGTTAGTCAGATTATGTTGTGTCGTTGTACAGACGCTGCAAATATACGCTTTTTTATTAAAGTATGCAAATTTCAGAATGCGGCAACCATGATGTATAGCACGGTACACAGGCCGACCGTCGACACCACATCGCAGTACCTGAAGTTGATAGTCTCAAGCCGCATTACTGTCGATAGTCCGCCGGCCGGGTATGTGAATATCAGAGCGGTACGGTTGTAGGTGTCTGCGTTTCGCAGCACGGTGTATCTCAGCGCGTAATATATAAGCACGGCGTAGGCCGAACCTATCAATCCGCCCACTATCAGGTCGCCCGTGAAGTGGACGCCGAGATATATGCGCGAGTAGGCTGTGAGTATTGCCCAGCCGAACATGAGGCGGGTCAGACGCGGCGTGCGGGTAAGAAGCGAGATGAATGTCGCCAGAGCAAAAGTATTGGCCGCGTGGCACGACGGGAAGCCGTAGGCCCCACCGCGATGCCCGTTGACTATATGCACGAAGGCTGAAATGGGATTTTCAAGATTGGAGGGCCGCAACCGCTGCACCATGGGGCGGATGAGCGTCGCGCAGGTCTGGTCGGCAAGCACTATCAGCATAGTCACGCCAAAAATTATGGCAACGGTGCGCTTTGTTCCGAAGGTTTTCCATATCATCAGCATGAGCGATGCGTAGAGCGGCACCCATATCCACTTCCCGGAAAACATATACATGAAAGTGTCCAGGAAGGGGCTGTGATGACTGTTCAGAAACAGAAATATGCTGTGGTCTAAATCAAGTAAAAAATCAAACATCGGTGTGTGGAGAGAATCGTTGTATGGTTATAAGACTTACTTATTAACATACAAAGTTAATCAATTATTGTGAAACTCTCACTCGTACCCACAAAAATCCTGCATCACAACCACGGCTCTTTCATTTAAGATTGGTGCGCATATTCAAAGATTGTGCTATTTTATAGAGGGAAATGTGTAGTTCTTAGATAAGGTTAATTATTTGATTATAAGCAAAATAAGTGCTATAAAAATTGGTTAAGTGGAGAATTATTCGTAACTTAAAAGGTGAAAATCAAACAGTTATGAATAAAACAAGACCACTTAACCAAGTCCGTTCGATTGAGGATGCGATGCTCAATCACAGTACAAATGTACAAAATAAATCCATACAAAAAGGGAGTATACTTGATCATCTGATGAATTTTGCCGCATCAGTTCCGGATTTTCGTAGATGCAACAAAGGAAACATCCGCCACCGGCTCAACGACATCATCATTCTGATGATACTCGGACGGACCTGTGGGCATATCGGACGTGCCGATATAATAGCGTTCGGCAGACACAATCAAAATAAATTCCGTAAAATGGGTATACTGAAGAATGGGATACCTTCGGAGGCTACCCTTTGCCGGATAGAGAACGGTATTGACGATTTAACAATGGCGGACAGGATGCAGGAGTTTACTGCGAACTTCCATGATGAACTGCTTAATGTATGCCGTGACAGGGAAATAATATGTGTGGACGGCAAGGCGCAGCGCGGCACCGTTCAAGAAAACGGACGTAATCCTGACATCGTATCTGCCTATTCGTTCAACACAGGCATTACAATCGCAACGGAAGTGTGCCGGGAAAAGAGCAACGAGATAACAACTGTCCCAATACTAATCGACAAGATTGACATATCCGGAAAGATTGTCACCGCAGATGCCATGTCGATGCAGAAGGATATCATCGATAAAATAAGGAACAAAGGAGGAGATTTTCTAATAGAACTCAAAGCCAATCAACGCTCGCTGCGGTATGGAGTGGAGGACAGGCTTAAGGAACATAGACCGTTGTATTCATACACAGAGGGTCCTGAACTTGGTCATGGGAGAATCGAAATCAGAACCTACAACATATATGATGGCCTTGAAATAATCGCCGACAAGGAAAAATGGGGTGGAAACATGACAATCATTGAATATGAATCACTTACAATAAAAAAGTCTACAGGGGTACGTACTTCTGAAAAACGGCTTTATGTGAGCAGCCTGTCTACGACCACTCCAAGGCTGGGTGCAATAGTGCGGAACCATTGGTCTATAGAGAGTATGCATTGGGGGCTTGACGTAAATCTTTTACAAGACAAGATTAAACGGAAGTCGTCAAGAGCTGCCCGCAACCTCGATTCTATTCAAAGAATTGTCTGTTCCATATTTTCTGTATGGAGAGGACGGCGCAAAAAGAAAGCCGATAAGAAAAAAGGCATGGCGGAACTGATGAGACATATCTTCATGAGCTTTTCTCGGCTTATTCGCTTTTTAGCCCAAAAATGAAAAAAATGGTAATTTAAGAAAAAGATAACTCCCTGAAATACAAATATAAAAATTCCCCGATTCGTAATGAACCGGGAAAGGGAGATTATGTCGTTATTTTAAGTTTAAATGAAAGAGCCGTGCATCACAACTCTGTATAGATTCTTTGCAGCCATGCCTTCACGGCTTCAATAAGGGCCGGCGAAGTGGTCTGTTCGGCGTCTGTTTCGCCGCGGGCGATGTCGAGCACCGCTATCCCCGAACTATCGGCAAGCGCTGCCGATGACGTGTCGCTGAAGAACGCCGACGGCTTGAAGTCGGGAGAGAAAATATTGCGGCTGAAAAGCAGCGCTCCGCTGTCGATGCCGAGCTGACAGAGTAGGGTCGCCGCCATGTCGGTCTGAGCGGCGACGGCATCGAAGCGCTCGCCGCGACGGGTAAGAGCACCTCCCGTAAGCACCATAGGTATGCGGTGGCGTGCGGCAGTCCCCTGCAGATTCTGCGGATAGGCCCCGAAGTGGTCGGGGATAAGTACAACTAAACTCTTGTCGTATCTTCCTGAGGCTTTGAGTCTGTCAAGGAATACGGACAAGCAACTGTCGGTATATGCGAAGGCATTGGCCTGAGGTGCGGCGTGTGCGCTTTTGTAGGGTACTTCGAAAGGCTCGTGGCTGCTCGAAGTCTGTATCACTGTGAACTGAGGCGCGGCGTCGGCAGGACGGTCAAAAATATCCTGCAGAGCTTTTTCGAACACAAGGTGGTCGTGTGCACCCCATTTACCCGTGCGGTCGGCCAGCGCAAAATCTTTGTCGCTGACTATTTTGCCGAAGCCCGCGCTCTTGAGATATGCCTGCATATTGGTGAAATTGGCGTCTCCGCCATAGTAGTAGGAATTCTCCCACCCGTTCTCGGCAAGGATTCCCGGCAGCGTAGCCATTTTCTCGAAGGTCGACGGGTATTTCATAAGGCTCGTCGTGGGTTGTCCGGGGAAACCTCCGAGCACTGCAGGAAGTGCGCGGTCGGTGCGGAAGCTCGACGCATACATGTTGCTGAAAAGCAGACCCTCGCGAGCTGTCGAATCAAGCTTTACGGCTATCGGTTCGCCGCCGAGAGCCGGCATGAGATGACTTGAAAAACTTTCAAGAATTATCAGATATATATCAGGCGCGGATGTGCTGAAAAGGGTATCGGTAATCTCGGTGCCGTGTGTGCGGTAGGTGTCGAATATCGCTTCGCACTCGTCGTCGGGCATGAAGCGGAATTGCTCCGACAGCCGGTTTTGATGAGTAGCAGAGTAGAGCAGACTGAAAAACGGATTGACGGCGGCATGATTGAGCAACTTCTCGCTGCTGAAATAGCTGCGGCTGAGGTTCATGGTCGACACCGTCACACCTCCTCGGATAGCGAGGAAAAGTAGCGCCACGATGACAACGCCTGCTACCGTCGCAGCCTTTCGCGACCCTGCGGCCGCTGCCGTAGCCTTGCACCAGATTCTGCTGAGAGGGGTGTACATTATCGACGTCAATACGATGATTCTCATAAGCCCGACTGCGATATCCTTTGGGGTGGCGCTCGCCATAGCAGCCTTGGGCGAAGTGGTGAGGTAGAATACCGGGGTCATATCGAGCGGAAATTCCCAGTAACCGTACAATCCTAAATTTACCACAGCTGTGGCAACTATCACTAATGCCGTCAGCCCGAAATATATCTTGCCTCCCGTCTGCCACCACTTGCTGTCGGGCAGCCACAGGTGCGCGATGAGCGCAAGAGCGGGGAGTGCGGTGAAGTAGCCGGCAACCGACATGTCCATAGGCAGGCCGGCGATTATGGTGTCAAAATAGTCGCCTATGCCCGTGGGGGAGGCTGCGAGGTGAGAATAAAGTAGCAGGAACACTACTTTTTGAAGTGCTCCTGCGAGGGTATAGACGGCAAAAATGCCGGTAAGGGTTAGTGCGATTTTGCGTGTCATATCAATTTATCTGCCGGGAGGAGGTCCCATGGGACGACCGCCGGGAGGAGGACCCATAGGGCCACCCCATTCGTTGCGGTTTCTGGGTTCTCCGCCTTTACCGAATGTATTGAATTTATAGCTCAGTGTCACCATAAAGTAGCGTGTGAGCGAGTTGTATCGTTCGTCGCTGATGTAGTTGGCGGTCACGTTGCGGCGTACGTTGGAGCGCTGGCCGAGGATGTCGTAAGCCTTGAGTGTCACCGTCATGGCACGGCCGCGGAGGAACTGGTATGCAAGCGAGGCATTCCACATCCAGGTGCGGGTGTCGTAGCCGTTTGAGTAACCCGAGGTGGCCGAGTAGTTTACATCAGAGCTGAGTACAATGCCGATAGGCGTACTGTAGTTGCCGTAGAACGAGCCTCCGTAGGTGTGGACCGTGCGGTTGGCACCTTTCTGTACGGTGTTGGTCACGTTCTGAAGGTTGTAGTTCGGCCTGAGTTCAAGCGAAAGGTTTTCGGGGCGCCAGGCGAAAGCGGGTGACTCGCCTACCATGAATGAGCCCGAGCGGTTGCGTTCGCCGTTGTTGAAACCTATCGTGTTGGAGTAGGAGAGGAAGATATTGTTCGTAAACGTAAACGCCTTGTTGCCGGGGATGGGCAGCGATATCATATTCATACCGCGGATATTCCACACACCGTTGACGTTGGTGTAAGTAGTGGTCTGACCGCCGGTCTCGGGGTTGAACAAGGTCTGAGATATGATAGCATTCTGCTGGAACTGACCGTCAACCATTGCCATGATAGATCGCTGAGCCTCGGAGTTGAAGTCCTGGAAACGCAGATTCAGACCGTGGCTGAATGTGGGCTTGAGGTCAGGGTTACCGACAACAATCTGCATGGGGTTCGACATGTCGGCTACGGGTTGCAACTGAGCCATCGAAGGCTGAGAAGAGCGTCCGTTATAGAACACGTTCATACTTCTTGATTTGCTGAACTTGTATCTGTAGCGAAGGAAGGGGGCAACATTGAGCACGTTACGCTTGGGTATGGACTTGTTGTCGTCAAGCAGGTTTATAGACTGCGACATCTGAGGAACGAGAGATACGCCTACGTTGAGATTGCCGTTTTTAGTTATCTTGCGGTAGCCCAGGCGTATATCCTGACTCATATAGTTATTGCGGAAGCGGTTCGACAGTTCTTCATCAAAAATTGCGTCAGGCGAAATGATGAGGGGGCCGTCCCAACCTTCGGGGAATTCGATAGGATAGTCGTATGTGAGCTTGTCGGCATTGTTCCAGCGGTAGGAGAAATTATATGACAAGGTCAGGAAGTTGCCGTTGGCCACATTGCCGAGAGGTTCAGTCCAGCTTACACGGGCGCTTACGCTGTTGTTCCATGTGTGGTTGTCGGCAAACTGGTCGTAGGCATCCACGGAGTCGTTGAGCATGAAGAACTTATTGAACGAATAGGTGGTTGCGTTCTCCCTTACGTTGCTCATGCTGTAGTTCATCATCAAAGAGAAAGAGCGTCCGCGCTTTGCCTTGAAGTTGTGGTTGAAGATAAGGCGACCACCAAACTCGAAAGAGTGACCGTCGGATGTACCGCTGTTGAGGCTTCGTGTAACTTCGTCAGGAGTGAGACCGCCTGAGAAAGTGCTCGACGAATCGTTGGAGAAAGATTTGTTGTAGTTGAGTGAGATGTTGGGGCGGAACTCGAGAGTATTGAAGCTGTCGGGTTTCCATACCATGCGCAGGTCGGCACGGAAGTTGTGACCCTTGTCGCGCGAATATGAGTTGCCGCGGTTAGTCGAAGTCGAGTCGGTGAAGAGATAAGTTTTTTCAGATGTCGTGCGTGTATCGCGGTCGGTGTGGCTGTACATGATATCACCGCCGACACGGAATATCTCCTTGTTGCCGACATTGAAGTTGATACCGAAAGACTGAGAGTTGGTTATACCGTTCATGCCTCCGAAGCGGCGGAAACGGCCCGATGCACCGTCGGCAAATCCGGGCTCATTGACGTTGTTGGCTGAGCCGAGGAAGGTTATCTGATTGTCGTTCCAGAAGCGGTTGATGTTGAAATTTCCCTTGTAGCGGTCGTCGGTACCGTAGCCGCCTTCGATGTTCCCGAACCAGCCGTTCTTCATATTTTTCTTCACGGTGAGGTTGATTACGGTTTCGTCCTCGCCGTCGTCCACACCGGTCAAGCGGGCGAGGTCGCTCTTGCGGTCAACCACCTGAAGTTTATCTACCATATCGACAGGGAGATTTCGCGAAGCTACCGTAGGGTCGTCGCTGAAAAATTCCTTGCCGTCCACGAGAATCTTTGATACGGACTTACCGTTTGCTGTGATTTTACCGTCAGAACCCACTTCGACACCGGGCAGACGCTTGAGCAGGTCTTCGACCACGGCGTTGGGCTGAGTGCGATATGCGTCGGCTGCAAATTCAACCGTGTCCTCCATTACCTTTACCGGGGTGCGAATGCCCACCACGGTAGCTTCTTTGAGCATCACTGTGCTCTCCGAGAGCTCGAAAGGTTTGAGGCGAAGGTCGTCTTTGGTCATAGTGATGTCGCGGAGCTGAGGGTCGTAGCCAACGTACGAAGCTTCGACAATGTACTTGCCGGGCTTTACATTCTCTATAGAGAAACGACCTGAGGCATTTGTCACAGCTCCTTTGACGAGTGTGGAGTCTTTTGCCGACAGTAATCGCACCGATGCCTGAATGAGTTCCTCGCCCGAGGAAGCTTCACGTACACTACCATAGAGCGTGCCGGCCATCACGGTCGGCACGTTCAGGAATGCAAAAACCATCAAAACAATAAGTTTAATCAATTCTCTCATTTTTCGTATGCAAAGTTATGTATTTTATTAATTCGAGTCAAGAATTAAACGACTATTTTGTGAATTATCTCGAAAAATACCGAATTTTTATCGACAAATCGGCTTTCCTCGGGTAATAGACCTCAGAAGTGTCGTCCTTTTTCTGTGTGTAAAATTAGTACAGAACGGATTTTCAGGCAAGACTTACACGACATTCAAGCGTATTTTCCCGAAAAAAAGGTGCTATTTATCGACCTGCGTTAAAAATCAGCGGAGCCGATATCGCTTGATACGGATATCGGCTCCGCGTATATTAATCCTATATTAATTAAGGTGTAATCTCTCTATCAGTCGATGATGTCGAATCCTGTGTACTTGCGCAGGCATTCGGGCACTACGATACCCTCGGGAGTCTGGTTGTTCTCGAGGAGAGCAGCCATGATGCGGGGCAGAGCAAGAGCCGAGCCGTTGAGGGTGTGGCAGAGGTGAGTCTTCTTGTCCTCGCCACGGTAGCGGCATTTCAGACGGTTGGCCTGATAGGTCTCGAAGTTGGATACCGACGATACCTCGAGCCAGCGCTTCTGTGCTGCAGAGTAAACTTCGAAGTCGAAAGTGATAGCCGAAGTGAAGCTCATGTCGCCGCCGCAGAGACGGAGGATGTGCCAGGGCAGACCGAGCTTTTCGAGGAGACCCTGTACGTGAGCCTTCATCTCTTCGAGAGCTGCATAGGAGTTTTCAGGTTTCTCGATGCGTACAATCTCAACCTTGTCGAACTGGTGTAGACGGTTGAGGCCGCGTACGTCCTTGCCGTAGCTGCCTGCCTCGCGACGGAAGCATGCCGAGTAAGCGCAGTTCTTGATAGGGAGTTTGTCGGCTGCGATGATTACATCGCGGTAGAGGTTGGTCACAGGCACCTCGGCGGTAGGAATCAGGTAGAGCTTGTCGGCGCCTACGAAGTACATCTGGCCTTCTTTGTCGGGGAGCTGACCTGTACCGTAGCCCGAAGCCTCATTTACTACATAGGGAGGCTGAACCTCGAGATATCCTGCTGCCGAAGCTTCGTCGAGGAAGAACTGGATAAGGGCGCGCTGGAGCTTGGCACCCTTGCCGAGATAAACGGGGAAGCCGGCACCTGTAATCTTCACACCGAGGTCGAAGTCGATGAGGTTATATTTCTTTGCAAGGTCCCAGTGGGGGAGGGCATCTTCGGGAAGGTCGGGCATGGGGCCGCCGTGAGCTTCTTCCACATTGTCCTCGGCGGTCTTGCCTTCGGGTACGCCTGCATAGGGTACGTTGGGGATATTGAGAAGTTCTTCGCGAATTTCGTTTTCGGTGCGTTCGAGTTCCTCGGCAAGAGCTTTCTGCTCTTCTTTGAGTACTGCTACGCTTGCCTTTGCCTTTTCGGCATCTTCCTTGCGGCCCTCTTTCATGGCCTTGCCGATAGTGGCAGCCATGCGGTTGAGCTCGGCAGCCGCGTTGTCGTTTTTAAGCTGAAGACCGCGGCGGATGTCGTCAAGAGCAAGCACGCGGTGAATGGGCTTCTCGCCCTGGAATCCTTTTACGGCCAGACGGGCGATGATCGCCTCGGGGTCGGCCTTTATCTGCTGAAGTGTAAGCACTGTGTTTAGGAGTTTTTAAGTTCCTTATTTGTTTAGAAGTTCTTTTACCATGGCCGAGATAGCACGACCGTCGGCTTTGCCCGCGAGGGCTTTTGTAGCGGCACCCATCACCTTGCCCATGTCGGCAGGCGAAGTAGCACCCACCTTGGCAATAATTTCGGTAAGGGCGCTTTTGAGTTCCTCGGGAGTGAGGGGCTTGGGGAGGTAGCTCTCGATCACGGCGCACTCGGCGAGCTCGTTGGCTGCGAGTTCGGGGCGGGAGTTTTCCTCATATATTCTTGCGCTTTCGCGGCGCTGCTTTGCCATTTTTGTCAGAATTTTCAGAGCGGCGTCATCGGAGAGCTCACCGTTTGAGCCCGGGGCTGTCTTGCCCTCGATGAATTCTTTTTTTATGCCGCGAAGAGCCTGGAGCTTCGCCATGTCTTTTGCAAGCATGGCAGCTTTGATATCGGCCTCAACCTGTGTATATAAGTCCATTATTATTAATAAGTAAGTCTTGTAAATTAGTTTCTATTACAATTTGAAGTAGTTATGAGCAAGATTCGTCCTTGCGAAGAAGGAGTTATGGGGCTCCATAATGACTGATGAGTAAGCACGAAGATTGCCATAACTACTCAAAGAGTGATATAAACTAATTTTCATGACTTAC
>JAAVFI010000049.1 GCA_014800815.1 Bacteroidales bacterium
CCCTCATGGCTAGTTACTAGGATAGGTCACCGTCTCTGTCTTTCTATTTAACAATTCAGGGAGGGAATGTTAACTCTGAATCACAGTGCAAAGGTAAAAGTTACTGGTTAATCGGTGTCTTACAGACACCACGTAGACGGCGTTTGGTTAGGGAGTACTTACGGACACTGCACAGATAGTCAGGTAGTTAAGGCGGGATTATCGGGCGAGGGAGAGGTTGAGGGATATGCCGTAGGAGGAGCTGGTAGTGGGGTATGCGCTTGTGGTTACGATCGGGGAGTTGACCTGGTGGTCGAAGTATGCGGAGAGTGTGAGGCGCTTGCTGAGGATGTAGGAGGCGTTGAAGTTGATGTTGAGGGTGTTTGTGCCGCTTGTTGGCTGGGTGTAGTTGCCTTCGATGCGGCGGATGAGGGCCTGATTGTTCTGGAATGAGAAGTCGGCGTTGAGGGTTAGGTCGTTGCTTATGCCCTGGGCTGAGCCACGCATTTTGAGGACGCTGTTGAAGCCTACGATTTTGTAGCCGGCGCCGATAGTGATGCCTTTGCTTGTTGCTTCTACTACCTGCCCTGCGGAGGAGTTGAGGGTGAGGGTGCGCTGGTCGCGGTACTCGGCGTTGAACTGGAGTTCGTTCTTGAGGGTGACGCTGACGCCGATGAGGGGGGCGAAGCGTTCGGTAATGGCTACGGAGGAGATGTTATAGGGTGAGGAGGGAATGGGCTGGCCAGTGAGTTCGTCGAGGGTGAAGCCGAGGTTGGACTGACCGACGCTCACCCAGTTGAGATAAGATGAGTATGAGCCTACGGAGTAGGTACACTGGTAGGCGTGAGAGAGGGTGAATGATTTGAATATGTTGCGGAGGTTTCCGAGGTTGACGAGGCCGTCGTAGGTTATACGCCAGTTGGGGAGCACGGATGTGAAGGCGGGGAAGGGGTTGAGGGTTTCTTTTTTGGCGGAACGCCCTGTGTAGGCTGCCACGAATGCGGGGATGAGTACGTCGGAGGAGGTTTCGCTCACGGAGCCGACGGCGGGGTCGAAGGGATAGCCTGCGTGTGAGTTGTCGGCCATAAATCCTGTTGTCGGATAGTCTGTACCGAAGTAGTTCTGCTCTACTCTGCTCCTTATCTCGGGGATGTACTCGATGAAGCGGTCGAAGGCTGCTGAGTAGTAGCCGTCGTCGGCTTTTGCCGAGCGTAGGGCTGTGAGGATTGCACAGTGTGTCTTTGTGTATGAGCCCGAGAGGGTTGTGGGCATGTTGGCGTACATGAACTGTGTCTGTGAGTTGCGGTTGTCGGTACGGTTGAAGGTGAGCTGCACCTTGAGGCCTTTGGCGACTTCGAACTGTGTCTCGATATTGAGTTCATTGGTATGCGCGAAGATAGCGGGGGAGGTCTGGCCGTCGTTTGTAATCAGCCAGCCCCTGTCGAGCGCTTTGTTGATGTAGTCTTCTCCCGTGAAACCGAAGGCGAAGTCGAGACCGGGGGCCATGGGGCCGTATGAGTTGGTCTGACCGAAGATATTGCCGATGTTGGGGTCGAAGAGGGGGAGGGAGAGTGAGCGGGTGTTGCGGTAGCGTACAGATACCGAGCGCGGCGATGTGATGAAGCGCAGGGCGTACTCGCCGATATTGCGGGCGAGTGTCTTCTCGTCTTTGAGGACTTCGGTGACAACGATTTTGAGGTCGGTGTCGCCGCGGTCGAGCACTTCGACGGAGTTGGCGTCGACAACGCGCGTTTTGACAGGGAAGGGTGTGCCGTCGAGAGTCGTTGCCGAGACCTTGACCTTGTTGGTGCGGAGGTTGTGCTTGACGGTCATGGTTGTGTCGGCTTTGAGTTTGTACGTTCGCTCGAATCGCTTGGCTTTGGGTTTGGAGACTGTTCGCGCACGTGTATTGGCAAAACGCTTGGTGACTTCTTTCAGTATAGGAATTTTATTGTAGAAGGTTTCGAAGTTGATGCGTCCGTCGGCAGTCCATGCGGCCTGATTTGCTATGGAGTTGCCGAGCTTGAGGCCGTCGATAGTGGCGCCTCGCTCCCAACGGTATGTGGCATTGTAGCTCACCGAGCCGGTGAGGAAGTCGAGGAATGCTATCTTGCTGAACGGGGCTTTGTACTGGCCTGTGAAGGTTTGATTGTAGCTCCAGGGGGTACCCATTGAGAGGATTGACTGCCATACGGTGTCTTTCCAATCGCGGTAGCGGTCGGGGAAGAGTTTTTTGTTTACGGCACCAACAGTCTCCTCGATGCGCGCCGAGGTATTGGAGTTGAATGTAAACGAAAGTGTCTTGGTGAGATTCCACTGGAGCTGTAGCTGACGGTCCCAGAGCCAGTTCTTGCTCACTGATACGGGGAGCTGGAAGAGGGCGTCGGTCTCGGAGCGTGTCTGCTGCTCGTAGTAGTATCGCGACATGTTGGTCATGAAGGAGATATTGTTCGGCAGCCAGTTGAGCTCCCAGTCGCGGAGGAATTTAGCGTTCTTGCTCTTGCCCTGTATGCCCTTGAAGGGCTTGAAGGCCTTAATCATGGGGGAGTAAGAGTAGGCGAGAGATCCGCGGTAGTCGTTGGTATTCTCGTAGTCGATAGTGGGGTCGTTCTTTGCCTGCTTCGTAAATGAGTAGTTGATAGTGAAGTTGGCAGGGTCCCAGGGCATGGGGGTGCGGCTCTGGACGTCGAATCTGAGGCCCGAGAGGGAGAAGTTCTGAATGGTGGAGCGCTCTACGGCATAGGCCTTTACGGAGTCTCTTTCGGCGGCTGTATTGCAGTCGTCGAGAGCTTCTTTGAGGAGTACGTCCTGATCGAGCGGGTTGTACTTCGGAGATGTTTTCTCCTTGGTCATGGAGTAGTAAATCGGCGCTCTGAGCTTGGCTTTCTCGGGGAGGAAGCGTCCCATATCGGCCTGTACGGCAACGTTGTACTGCTCGTAGTCGTCGAGTCGGCGCTCGTTGAGGCTCTGGTCTACGCTACCGAATCCGGCGGTCTCGATATGGCTTCCGAGGTTGAGGGTGGCAATATCGCTGACGTTGAGGGTCGCATTAGCCTTTGCAGCCCAGCCTCCCGACTCGTTGAAGTCTGTTACTTTAAGTTCGTTGAGCCAGATAGTTCCGTCTTTGGTGGTGGCGGAGTTGTTGCGTACGCCCACGAGGATTACGCGGATATCGCTGAGCGAGGGATTGCCCATTACGGCCATACGGTTGCGCTCATTGTCTGGGTCGCGTCCGGTGAATAAGGTTGAATAGCCCACACCGCTCTCCTCTGCCCTCTTGGCACGGTTGCGCTCCTGCTTCAGGTCGACGAGGTTCTGTAGGTTGAAGTCCATGTAGTTGTTGCGCGGCCATACGATGTAGCGGTCGGATGTGAGATAGCGGTTGTAGGTGCCGGGCGGGGTAAGTTCGAGGGGGATTTCGTACTCGTAGAAGTTGTTCTTGACATCGGAACCCATGCGGATGAATACCGACATATCGCCCGAGCGGAGCGATGTGAGGTTGTCGATAAGGGCCTCGGCATGCACCCACATCTGTATTCGCTTATAGTTTCGGAGGTCGAGTTGTGTATTTCGGTACACACCACGGGCATCGCCGGCGTTGAGGTCGGTGAGTTTGAGCGACATCGACTGCTCGTTGAGCTGTGTAATCTGGCTCTGACCGGGGTCGGAGATACGTGTTACGCCGGGAGGGAGCACGTAGTTGACGGGCTCGCGGGTGGCGTTTTCCTCGATGTTGACTACCGATACGTCGAGCTGGCCCTGGGCGGGAGCATCGCCACGGGAGTTGAGGTTGAAGTCGTAGGTACGCCACTCGCCGCGGACGAGTTCAAGAGTTGCAAAACGGAGGTGTGTGGTCTTCTTGAAGCCTGTCATAAACATACGGGCGAAGCGGATAGTGGAGAAGTCGGAGATTGAGCCGACGACTTTCTCGTATTCGCTCAGGGGTATCTTGAACTGATACCACTCTACTTGCAGGCGGCCTCCGTCGCGTGTGGGCTGGAGGGATACCTGCTTGTCGGTGATGAAGTTTTTGCCTACGACGAGGTCTTCGGGGCGTATCGAGATACGATACTGGAAGTAACGCTCGTACTCATTGAGGGTGTTGTCCTGGTTGATATCTTCGACGTCGGGCACCGAGCGGGCCGACTGATAGAGAGGGTCGGGAGCGTCTTCGGGCGAGAGTGAGTTGCCTTCTACGCCGTTGTAGCGCTTGTATCGCTCGAGAATGGATAGGCGCTGCTCGTCGTAGTCGTAGCCACGGTAGAAGTGGTAGTTGTCGCCGGCCGGGTCGTTGAGTGGCGAGAAGGCGTCGTTCTGCATCTTCTCCATTCCGCTCTGCGAGAGGCGTGTGCGCACGCGGTCCACATAGTTCTGATATGTGGGGAAGGCGAATTCCTGGTCGGTGTGGAGGCCGTCGAGGCCGACGTCCTGGGCGAGACGCGCGCCGGAGGCGTTGTCGAAGGAGTATGTGAGCGAATTCTGCTTGGATACGCGGCCCCACGACGTCTCGGTGAGGTATTCGTCGTTGCCGTCGTAGGGGATGCCGTTCTCATAGCTCTTGAGACCGTCTTTGAGGATGTCTTCCGATATCTCGCCGAAGTTGATGTATAGGTCGCCGCCCTCGAGGTTGTCGGCTTCGGGGTCGAGGAAGGGGTTGAGGAGCCAGAACTGCACGTACTCGATGTTGCTCTGCTCGAAGTTGGTATTGTCCATTCGGCGCATGATACCGCCCCAGCGTTTCTCGGGATTGAGGAGCGCACCTTCTTCGTCGATGCGGTCGGCGTCGAGGTTGTAGGGTCCACGCTCGGTGGGATAGAATGAGAGGTTGAGGGTCTGGATAGTGGAGCTTTCGCCGTATGTGATTTCGCGTCCGGGGAAGATTTCCTGCGAGGTGACTTCGCGGACGTAGGGGTTGGAGAGCTGCTTGAGGTCGCTCTTGATGTAGCCCGGGCACATCGAGGAATTGCGCTGGGTAAACAGGCGGTCGATGTAGTACCAGTTGAGGAGGGCGCGGTTCTTGCCGTAGTCGGGGTTGTCGCTCAGGGCTGCTTCGGGGAAGAGAGCGTCGGGCGAGGGGTCGTAGGGGGTGGAGGCGAGGAACCATGAGTAGGGCGAGCGGAGGTCGATGCCCGTCTGTGTGGCCTCGAAGTCGTCGATATACGATGAGCCTTTGTTGGAGCCTGACTTCTGTGAGTGGGGAATAAGGGCGGCGTACTCGGCGGTGAGGCTCAGGCGCGAGGGCTGTGTGGCGTTGACGGTCGGAATCTTGTTGACGAGGTTGGTGAGCCACATGAATTCGCCGTTGTATGCGAGGTTGAAGCCAGCCATTGAGTTGTTGACCACTTCGTCGCCGATGTTGACTTTCTCGATGAGAGCCTTCTCGGAGAAGTGAAGGAGGGTTGCGCCGATATTGAGGTTCTTGTTGAGCTGATACTGGAGGTCGAGGCCGAGGAGGGTCTTGCGCTGGGTGGAGAACATCGACTGATTTTCGAGGGTGACGGAGATATTCTGTCCCGAGTCGATGATGCTCTGGTTGGTAATGGTGACTATACCCATGGCGTAGTCGACGGTATAGTCGGAGTTCTCGGTGAGTTGCACGCCTCCGGCCATTACTACTACCGAACCTCGGGGCACGTTCATGGCATTGAGTCGAATCTGCGAGCCTGCAGAGGCCTGATATTCACCGGTGAGAATGAATTTATTTTTGTCGGCGTACTGGCGTGCGACGATGAGAGTCGAGTCGTAGAGTTCGTTGTAGACATACTGCTCGGCGATGACGGGGTTGCCGATTTTGGCTTCGAGGTGGCGACCGAAGGGCTCTACTACGGGGAAAATGACTTTACCCGTGGAGGGTATGATGGTGTAGCCTTCGATGAAGTCGAAGAATCCGTCGGGGTTGCTGTCTTCGTTGGAGTCGATGCGGTCGAGGTTCATGACCTGCAGGAGCGACTGGTTGGTGAGGCCGGGTACGGGGAGGTAGTTGATCTGTATGCCGGTGGTGTCGGAGAGGTATTTGATGTTGAGCTTGAACTTCGACTTCTGTATCTGGTAGCCGCCGAGGTTGTAGACGTTCTTCATCATGAGGTGCCACATGGGGAGCCGGGGCGAAGTGGTGGTGCTCTTGAGCATCTTGAGGAAGAGTGCCTGGTCGGTGGTGGTGATGTCGCCGGAGAATTCGCCGACCTGGTACACCTGGCCGTTGTAGGTGTACTCGAAGGCTACGGCGAGGACTTCGTCGGCGTTGAGGGCGCTCTTGATGGAGATGTAGCCGAGGGTTGAGTTGAGGGTATATTCGCTTGACGAGAGCAGGCGGGCACTCTCGACTTTCTCGTAGTCGCGGCCTCCCTCGATGCCGTAGGCGGAGAGGGGGTCGAGGACCTGGGTCACCTGGTTGATATTGCGGGCGCCGGGGTAGTCGGTCTTTATGACTTCGAGGAGGTTGTTCGAAGCGTTTGCGGGGTTGGAAAGAGCGGGGTTGGGGGTCCAGTAGTCAGTAGCGAGGTGGGAGTTTTCGCCAAGGTCCATGAAGCCGACGAAGTTTCGCGACTGGTCGTATTTTCCGGTCTTGTTGGTCACCCATACTTCAATGCGCGTAATCTGCACGCCCGACGATACGTAGGGGAGGCGTGAGGCGAATCGGTCGTAGTTGTCGCGGAAGAAGTGGGCGAGGAAGTAGTGGCGGTTCTGGTCGTACTCATCGGCGTTGATAGAGAACTCGGTGGTCTGTGCGCCGCCGCGGGTGTTGACGGTGCGCGACTCGGAGTTCTGCTGCGAGAGCAGGGCCGTGGCGGTGAGTTTGCCGAACTGGAGTTTTGCTTTGAGACCGAAGAGTGCCGTACTGCCTCGGATGAGAGAGGAGCCTGTGGTCATGGACACGTTGCCGGCTTCGATGTTTTTGACGATGTCGTCTTCTTTGCCTTCGTAGGCGAGCTTGAGGTTCTTGCTGTCGAAGTCGAAGGTGGCATCGGTATTGTAGGTCATGTTGAACTTCATGCGGTCGCCTACCGATGCGGCTATGGTTGCCTGAATTTTCTGGTCGAAGTCGAAGTATGTCTTGCGTCTGGCCGATAGTGAGAGTGAGGGGTTGTCGGTCTTGTTGCTCTTGACGCCCATCGACACCTGCACGGAGCCCTGTGTCTTGAGCGATACGCCGCCGGGGCCGAATATCTTCTCGAGGGGTCCGAGGGCAAAGTTCATGTCGAAGACGTTGAAGGGCTGTTTCTCACCATCGGTGACGAGTGCGAGGTTGCGCTCACGCCAGTATTTCTGCATGGATTTGCGAAGCTGCCAGTTGTGGTACTGCTCTGAGGTGAGGATGAAGGGTGTGGCGATGTCGGTGTCGCCTACGCGGGTGCGCACGGTGTAGCATCCGGTGGCGGGGTCGTATTCGGCCGATGTGACGATGTTGGAGGGTGTGGCGAGGTCGTAGGCGAGCTCGTCGCGCATGAGGTCTTCGTAGCTCTGCGGCACGGTGTAGGGTATGCCGAGGGGCATGGGCACGGAGTCGTAGGGCGTGGCTGAGGGATAGGCTTGCGGCGCGGGCATGGATATGCCGGGTGCATAGAGCTGTGCTACGGCCGGTAGGGATACACCGAAAGCGGCCCCTAATGAGAGGAGCAACGCAAAGATGAATATTCTGTGAGCCGATTTGATTTCCATCTGCAAGACCGAGCCTACAGCACGGACTACATCATCGACATGGCTTTCTTGATGGCTGCCTCTACTTTTATGGCGGGTTCGGCAGAGAAAATGGCGTTGAGGGCCTTTTCGCTCTGCTTCTTGTCGAAACCGAGTATTGTGAGGGCGGCGAAAGCTTCGTCGAATGCGTCGTTACGCGCTGCGGTCTTGATAGATAACGTAATGTCTGCCGATTTTATTTTATCGCGGAGGTCTACAATGATTCTTTCTGCTGTTTTTGCACCTATTCCTTTTATATCCTTTAGTCTTCTGGCGTTGCTTGAGGCGATTACTTCGGCGAGTTCGTCGCCGGGGAGGGAGGAAAGAATGATAGCTGCTGTAGATGCACCTACTCCGGAGACTCCGATGAGGCTGCGGAAGAGGCGACGCTCGTCCTCGTCGACAAAGCCGTAGAGAATCCAGGCATCGTCGCGAATTACCTCGTGGACGTAGAGACGGGCCTCTGTCTTGCCCTCGAGAGCCGAGAACGAAGGCAGTGTGATATTGAGAAGATAGGCTACTCCCGTAGCTGTCTCAAGAGTGACCTGAGCCGGGGTGAGGGCCTCGATGCGTCCTTTGATATATTCTATCATCGTGGATTTAATGTTGTCTTAGTAAAACGCTGCAAAGTTACCAATTAAATTGCTAATAAGCAACATGCGGAAGTTAAAAAGGTGACCCTAAAAAAGCGCCCTGCCGCGTGTATCGCAGCAGGGCGCCTGTATGGAGGATAGGGATTTTATCAGTCGTTGATGAGCTCGGCTGTCTCAACTCCGCGGTGAACGGGAGCTGTGTTGCCGTACTCGGCAAGAATTTCGACGTCGTCTTCACGGCTGCCGACAACGAGGTTGTCGTACTCGCGGAGACCTGTACCTGCGGGGATGAGGTGACCGCAGATAACGTTTTCTTTCATGCCCTCGAGGGGGTCGCTCTTGCCCTGGATTGCGGCTTCGTTGAGCACCTTGGTTGTTTCCTGGAAGGATGCAGCCGAGATGAATGAAGAAGTCTGGAGGGCCGAACGTGTGATACCCTGAAGAATCTGCTCCGAGGTAGCGGGCTGTGCGTCGCGGACAATCACCTGCTTGAGGTCGCGCTGCTTGAGGAGCGAGTTCTCGTCGCGGAGGCGGCGTGCGGTGATGATCTGACCTTCCTGGAGAGTTTCGGAGTCGCCTGCATCGACAACTACCTTCTTGTCCCAGATACGGTCGTTTTCGTCCATGAAGTCGCGCTTGTCGACGATCTGCTCCTGGAGGAAGTTGGTGTCGCCGGCGTCGATGATACGGACTTTGCGCATCATCTGGCGTACGATAACTTCGAAGTGCTTGTCGTTGATCTTCACACCCTGCATGCGGTACACGTCCTGAACTTCGTTGACGATGTACTCCTGAACGGCTGTCGGGCCCATGATGTTGAGGATATCGGTAGGCGTGATAGCACCGTCGGAGAGGGGTGTACCTGCACGTACGATATCGTTCTCCTGCACGAGGATCTGCTTGGAGAGGGGCACGAGATATTTCTTGGGTTCGCCGAAGCGGGGGATGACGGTGATCTCGCGGTTGCCTCGCTTGACTTTTCCGAATTTGACCTGACCGTCGACTTCGGAAACGATAGCGGGGTTGGACGGGTTGCGGGCTTCGAAGAGCTCTGTAACTCGGGGGAGACCACCGGTGATGTCGCCGGCGCCACCGGTAGAACGAGTAATCTTGGCGAAGGTTTCACCTGCCTTGATATCGTCGCCGTCCTTGAAGATGAGGTGTGCACCCACGGGAAGTGAGTATGTGGCGAGAGTTTCGCCTGCCTTGCCTAAGATTTCTACAGAGGGGACGTGCTGGCGGTCGCGTGATTCGATGATGACGCGGTCTTCGGCCATCTGGTGTCCTTCGGTATCGTTGCGGAATGTAACGCCTTCGATTAGATCGACGTAGCGTATCTTACCGGTAAATTCGCTGACGATAACGTTGTTGAAGGGGTCCCATTCGCAGATTACGTCGCCGGGCTTCACCTGATCGCCTTCGTTGAAGAAGAGTTTCGAACCGTAGGGGAGGTTGGCGCTCATGAGCTGGAGGCCGGTGTTGTTGTCGACGATGCGGAGTTCGGCAAGACGACCTACAACGACTTTTACCTTCTTGTTATCTGCCTGAGCTTCGGCTGCGGCCTGATCGTCTTCTACGCTGCCTTCGAAGTCGACTGTACGGAGCTCGTCGATTTCGAGGTGACCGTCGTACTTCGAGGTGAGTTTAGAAGTAGCAGAGATGTTGGTAGCCACACCACCGACGTGGAATGTACGGAGTGTAAGCTGGGTACCGGGCTCGCCGATAGACTGTGCAGCGATGACGCCGACTGCTTCACCTTTCTGAACCATGCGGAGGTTGGAGAGGTTGCGTCCGTAGCACTTGGCGCATACGCCACGCTTGCTCTCGCAGGTGAGTACCGAGCGGATTTCTACGCTCTCGATGGGAGAAGCGTCGATGCGGTCGGCAGCGTCGTCTTTGATTTCTTCGCCGGCAGCGACGATGAGTTCGCCTGTCTGGGGGTCGATGATATCGTGGACAGACACACGACCGAGGATGCGCTCGCCGAGAGAAGCTACGACTTCGTCGTTGTTCTTGATAGCGGTGCATACGAGGCCGCGGAGTGTGCCGCAGTCTTCTTCGTTGACGATAACGTCGTGAGCAACGTCGACGAGACGACGTGTGAGGTAACCTGCGTCGGCGGTCTTAAGCGCGGTATCGGCAAGACCCTTACGAGCACCGTGAGTAGAGATGAAGTACTCGAGCACTGAAAGGCCTTCCTTGAAGTTCGCGAGAATCGGGTTTTCGATAATCTGACCTCCTTCGGCACCGGCTTTCTGGGGCTTGGCCATAAGACCACGCATACCTGCGAGCTGACGAATCTGGTCTTTTGAACCACGGGCACCTGAATCGAGCATCATGTAGATAGCGTTGAAGCCCTGGTTTGCTTCGGCCATCTGCTTCATGAGGATCGAGGTGAGTCGTGCGTTGACCTGTGTCCAGATATCGATGATCTGCTGGTAACGTTCTTTGTCGGAGATGAAACCCATCTGGAAGTTTTCCATGACTTCTTCTACCTGACGGTATCCGTCGGCTACGATCTGCTCTTTCTCTGCGGGGATGAGCACGTCGCCGAGGTTGAACGAAAGACCGCCCTTGAATGCCATGTAGTAGCCGAGGTTCTTGATATCATCGAGGAACTGTGCCGAACGGGGGATACCGCAGCGCTTGATTACACGGGCGATGATATCGCGGAGCGACTTCTTGGAGATGAGTGTATTGAGGTAGCCGATTTCCTTGGGCACGTACTGGTTGACGAGTACGCGGCCAACGGAGGTGTCTTTCACGAGGTGCTTCACGGGGTTGCCTTCTTCGTCTACGTCGTCGACGAGGACGTTGATGGGAGCGTGGAGTGTGACTTTACCTTCGTTGTAGGCAATCTGGGCTTCTTCGGGACCGTAGAATGTGTGGCCTTCGCCCTTGTCGCCGCGACGGAGCTTGGTGATGTAGTAAAGACCGAGTACCATATCCTGCGAGGGCACGGTGATAGGAGCACCGTTTGCAGGGTTGAGGATGTTGTGGGCACCGAGCATGAGCATCTGAGCCTCGAGGATAGCTTCGTTGCCGAGGGGGAGGTGAACAGCCATCTGGTCACCGTCGAAGTCGGCGTTGAATGCGGTACATGCGAGGGGGTGGAGCTGGATAGCCTTGCCTTCGATGAGCTTGGGCTGGAATGCCTGGATACCGAGACGGTGAAGTGTCGGGGCACGGTTGAGGAGCACAGGGTGACCCTTCATAACGTACTCGAGGATGTCCCAAACGACGGGTTCCTTGCGGTCGACGATTTTCTTAGCGCTCTTGACGGTCTTCACGATGCCGCGCTCGATGAGCTTGCGGATGATGAAGGGCTTGTAGAGCTCGGCTGCCATGTTTTTGGGCAGACCGCACTCGTGCATCTTGAGCTCGGGACCTACGACGATAACCGAACGGGCGGAGTAGTCAACACGCTTACCGAGGAGGTTCTGACGGAAGCGACCCTGCTTACCTTTGAGTGAGTCAGAGAGTGACTTGAGAGGACGGTTTGCGTCGCTCTTTACTGCCGACGATTTGCGCGAGTTGTCGAGGAGCGAGTCAACGGCTTCCTGAAGCATACGTTTCTCGTTGCGGAGGATGACTTCGGGAGCTTTGATTTCGATGAGTCGCTTGAGACGGTTGTTGCGGATAATCACACGACGGTAGAGGTCGTTGAGGTCGGAGGTAGCGAAGCGGCCACCGTCGAGGGGCACGAGAGGACGGAGTTCAGGAGGAGTGACGGGCACGGCCTGAAGAATCATCCACTCGGGTTTGTTGCGGTTGCGTGATGCACGGAACGACTCTACGACCTGGAGGCGCTTGAGGGCCTCGGTCTTGCGCTGCTGCGAGCCTTCCTGGTTTGCCTGGTGACGGAGCTTGTAAGAGAGGCTGTCGAGGTCGATGTCCTTGAGGAGGTCGTAGATAGCCTCGGCACCCATCTTAGCCACGAATTTGTCGGGGTTGCCGTCTTCGAGGAGCTGGTTGTCCTTGGGGAGCTTGTCGAGGACTTCGAAGTACTCTTCTTCAGAGAGGAGGTCGAGAGCCTTGAGTTCGTTTCCTGCAGGGCCAATCTTCATGCCTTCGGCAGCACCGGGGTTGATGACTACGTAACGCTCGTAGTAGATAACGGCGTCGAGCTTCTTTGAGGGAAGACCGAGGAGGTAGCCAATCTTGTTGGGGAGTGAGCGGAAATACCAGATGTGAGCCACGGGAACGACGAGGCGGATGTGACCCATACGTTCGCGGCGCACTTTCTTCTCGGTAACTTCTACGGAGCAACGGTCGCACACGATACCTTTGTAGCGGATGCGCTTGTACTTGCCGCAGTGGCACTCGTAGTCCTTGACAGGACCGAAGATGCGCTCGCAGAAAAGACCGTCGCGCTCGGGCTTGTATGTGCGGTAGTTGATTGTCTCGGGCTTGAGAACTTCACCGCTCGACTTTGCGAGAATTTCTTCGGGCGAAGCAAGACCGATAGAAATCTTCGAGAAGACGTTTTTTGCTTTATTTTCTTTTCTAAAAGCCATATATGATGGTGGTATGTCTTTTGTAAGTGGATTAAAGGAGGAGAGAGGATGAGATGCGGAATCAGTTCTCGAGGTTGATGCTCAGACCCAGACCGCGGAGCTCGTGGAGAAGCACGTTGAGCGACTCGGGGATGCCGGGGGTAGGCATTGGATCGCCTTTGACGATAGCCTCGTATGCCTTGCTGCGGCCGTTAACGTCGTCACTCTTAATGGTGAGAATCTCCTGGAGGATGTGGGCTGCGCCGAATGCTTCGAGCGCCCAAACTTCCATTTCACCGAAACGCTGGCCACCGAACTGTGCTTTACCGCCGAGAGGCTGCTGGGTGATGAGAGAGTACGGACCGATAGAACGTGCGTGCATCTTGTCTTCGACCATGTGGCCGAGCTTGAGCATGTAGATGACACCTACGGTAGCGGGCTGGTCGAAGCGTTCGCCTGTGCCGCCGTCGTAGAGGTATGTCTTACCGTAGCGGGGAATACCTGCTTTGTCGGTCCATGCGTTGAGGTCGTCGAGGCTTGCACCGTCGAAAATCGGGGTAGCGAATTTCTCGCCGAGTTCGCGACCTGCCCAGCCGAGAACGGTCTCGAACACCTGTCCGAGGTTCATTCGCGAAGGCACACCCAGAGGGTTCAGGCAGATATCGACAGGAGTACCATCGGCAAGGAAGGGCATGTCTTCCTGGCGTACGATACGCGACACGATACCCTTGTTACCGTGGCGACCTGCCATTTTATCGCCGACGCTGATCTTACGCTTCTTGGCGATGTAGACCTTGGCAATCTGCATGATGCCCGAGGGAAGGTCGTCGCCGATAGAGATGTCGTATTTCTTACGGCGGAGCTCGGTGTTGATTTCCTTAGACTTCTGGAGGTAGTTGACGATAGTGCGACGGATGAGGTCGTTCTTGTGCTCGTCGGTGGTCCAGTTGGAGAGGCTGAGTGTATCGTAGTCGATAGTGCGGAGCACTGCTGCGCTGAACTTCGAGCCCTTGGGCACGATTTCGCTGCCGAGGAAGTCGACAACACCGTTGGAGGTGAGGCCGTCGGTGAGTACGAGGAGCTTGTCTACGAGCACACCGAGGAGGTTGTCGAGCTTTTCTTCGTATTCTTCGTCGAGCTTGGGCAGAAGTGCGTTGGCGCTCTTGCTCTTCTTTTTCTTAGCTGCGCGAGAGAAGAGGTTGGTACCGATAACGACACCCTTGAGTGAGGGCGAAGCCTTGAGAGAAGCGTCTTTTACGTCGCCGGCCTTGTCGCCGAAGATAGCACGGAGGAGCTTTTCTTCGGGGGTGGGGTCGCTCTCGCCCTTAGGAGTGATCTTACCGATCATGATATCGCCGGGGACTACGTGTGCGCCGACACGGATGATACCGCGTTCGTCGAGGTCCTTGGTAGCGTCTTCGCTGACGTTGGGGATATCAGAGGTGAGTTCTTCCATACCACGCTTGGTCTCGCGTACTTCGAGAGCGTACTCGTCGACGTGAACCGAGGTGAGGATATCGTCGCGTACTACGCGTTCGTTGAGCACGATAGCGTCCTCATAGTTGTAACCCTTCCAGGGCATGAACGCCACCTTGAGGTTGCGACCGAGAGCGAGCTCGCCGTTTTCGGTAGCGTATCCTTCGGTGAGGATGTCGCCGGCTTTCACGCGCTGACCCTTGGTGCAGATAGGACGGAGGTCGATAGTGGTGCTCTGGTTGGTCTTGCGCCACTTGGGTATCTTATATTCTTTTACGGCGCTTTCGAAGGCAACGAATTCGTCTTCTTCGGTGCGGTCGTAGCGGATGCGGATGACGGTAGCGTCGACGAACTCGATAACGCCTTCACCTTCAGCGGTAATCTGGGTACGGCTGTCGCGAGCGAGCTGTGCCTCGATACCTGTGCCGACGATAGGAGCCTCGGAGCGCATGAGGGGTACTGCCTGGCGCATCATGTTCGATCCCATGAGGGCGCGGTTCGCGTCGTCGTGCTCGAGGAAGGGGATGAGCGATGCAGCGATAGATGCAATCTGTGTGGGCGATACATCCATGAGCTCGATTTCGGAAGGCGGAACTACAGGGAAGTCGGCGTCCTGACGTGCTTTCACCTTGTTGAGGATGAATGTGCCGTCGGGGTTGAGGGGCGCGTTGCCCTGAGCAATCATCTTACCTTCTTCGATTTCGGCGGTAAGATATACCACTTCGTCGTTGTTGAGGTTTACCTTCGAATCGGCTACCTTGCGGTAGGGAGTCTCGATGAAGCCGAGGTCGTTGATCTTCGCATATACGCAGAGCGAGCTGATAAGACCGATGTTGGGGCCTTCAGGGGTCTCGATCGGGCAAAGACGACCGTAGTGGGTGTAGTGTACGTCTCGCACCTCGAAGCCTGCACGCTCACGTGAAAGACCGCCGGGGCCGAGGGCCGACATACGGCGCTTGTGAGTGATTTCGGCCAGAGGGTTGGTCTGGTCCATGAACTGCGAGAGGGCGTTGGTACCGAAGAATGAGTTGATTACCGACGAAATTGTCTTGGCGTTGATAAGGTCGGTAGCTGTGAATACTTCGTTGTCACGCACATTCATACGCTCGCGGATGGTACGGCTCATACGGCTGAGGCCTACGCCGAACTGGTTGTAGAGCTGCTCGCCTACGGTGCGAACGCGACGGTTCGAGAGGTGGTCGATATCGTCGACTTCGGCACGGGTGTTGATGAGCTCGATGAGGTAGCGGATGATGGCGATGATGTCTTCTTTAGTGAGGACGCGCACGTCGGGCGATGTGGTGAGGCCGAGCTTGCGGTTGATACGGTAGCGGCCCACGTCGCCGAGGTCGTAGCGCTTCTCAGAGAAGAAGAGGTTCTGGATCACTTCACGTGCCGAAGCATCGTCCGGTGGCTCGGCGTTGCGAAGCTGTCTGTATATATATTGGATAGCCTCTGATTCGGAGTTTGTGGTATCCTTCTGCAGAGTGTTGAAAATAATCGAGTAGTCGGTAGCACCTGCTTCTTCCTTGTGGAGGAGGATGCTGGATACACCTGTTTCGAGGATTCTTTCGACATCTTCTTCGGTGAGGACAGTTTCGCGGTCGACGATTACTTCGTTGCGCTCAACGGTTGCCACTTCACCGGTATCGGCATCGGGGAATTCCTCGGTCCATGTCTTGAGGACACGGGCAGCGAGCTTGCGACCGATAGCTTTCTTGAGGTTGGTCTTGTTGACCTTCACCTCTTCGGCGAGACCGAAAATGTCGATAATCTCCTTATCACTCTCGAGACCGATAGCACGGAGGAGCGAGGTGACGGGGAGTTTCTTCTTACGGTCGATATAGGCATACATCACATTGTTGATGTCAGTAGCAAACTCAATCCATGAGCCACGGAAGGGGATGATACGGGCAGAATAGAGTTTGGTACCGTTGGCGTGGGTGCTCTGTCCGAAGAACACACCGGGCGAACGGTGGAGCTGCGATACAACGACACGCTCGGCACCGTTGATTACGAAAGTACCCTTTTCGGTCATGTAAGGAATCTGACCGAGGTATACCGACTGGATGTCGGTAGCGAAGTCTTCGTGATCGGGGTCCGTGCAGGAGAGTTTCAGCTTTGCCTTAAGGGGCACGCTGTATGTGTAGCCGCGTTCCAGACACTCCTCGATGCTGTACCGGGGAGGGTCGATGTAGTAGTCAAGGAACTCGAGGTTGAAGTTGTTGCGGGTGTCGGAGATAGGGAAATTCTCGGCAAACACCTTGTAAAGACCCTCTTTTGTACGACGTTCCGGCGGAGTGTCGAGCTGGAAGAAGTCGCGGAATGACTTCAGCTGCACTTCGAGGAAATCGGGGTAAGGAAGGGGATTCTTTACCGAGGCAAAATTAATGCGTGGTTTGTCTATCGAAGCTGACATCGAAAAATATATTACCGTATTTGGTTTATTACTATACCGCTTATGTGTGTATGTGTCCTCGCTGAGGACTGTCGCCCAGTGCGTTTGCAACCAATAGTGTCGGCTGACATCTATCGCCCAGAGCGGGGAAGGCGACGAAAGAGTTTTCCCGTTTCTGCCTGCAGGCACGGCAGCCTGCCGGTCGGTTGAGAGGGAGCTTCATGAGGGCCTGAAAAAGGCATTGTGGAAGCTCCGGAGCAGATGTCGGGGAGCGGCGCGGCGGCCGAATGTCATAAATGACACAAAAGGTTAAGAATCACCCTTAACGGGGATTCTTAACCCAATTGTCTGATTATCAGACTGTATTATTTGAGTTCTACCTCAGCACCAGCTTCTTCGAGCTGAGCCTTCATGCCTTCAGCGTCTGCCTTAGCGAGGCCTTCCTTGATAGTGCTGGGAGCGCCGTCTACGAGCTCTTTAGCTTCCTTGAGACCAAGGCCGGTGAGTTCCTTAACGAGCTTAACGACTTTGAGTTTCTCACCACCTGCTGCCTTGAGAACTACGTCGAAAGAAGTCTTTTCTTCAGCTGCAGCTGCACCAGCTGCGGGGCCTGCTGCTACTGCTACTGCTGCAGCGGCGGGTTCGATGCCGTATTCGTCCTTGAGGATCTGGGCGAGTTCGTTTACTTCCTTGACAGTGAGGTTTACGAGTTGTTCAGCAAAAGCTTTTAAATCTGCCATTTTTGTATGATTTTTTTTGGTTTTTATTCGTTAGATTAGTTTTCTTTCTTCGAGAGAGTCTCGAGGATGCCGTGGAGCTTGCCGCCACCAGAAGTAAGAGCGGAGATAACGTTCTTGGCGGGTGACTGGAGAAGAGCCACAACGTCGCCGAGGAGTTCTGCCTTGCTCTTGATAGCTGCGAGAGCGTCGAGCTGGTCAGCACCGAGGTAAACAGTTTCCTCTACGTAAGCGCCCTTAAGTACGGGGAGTGTATCGCCCTTCTTTACGAAGTCCTTGAGGAGCTTGGCGGGAGCGTTGCCCACGTTGGTGCACATAAGCGAAGTAGAGCCGTGGAGGGCGCTGTAGAGTTCGCTGTAGTCACCTTCGAGAGTTTCGAGAGCCTTGTGGAGAAGAGTGTTCTTTACCACCATGAGCTTGATGTCTGCTTTGAAGCAAGCGCGACGGAGCTCAGAGGTCTTCTCTGCATCGAGTCCGGCAGTCTCTACGAGGTAGAAACCGTTGTAACCCTTAATGGTCTCGGCAATGTGGTTGATTATATTACCTTTATCTTCCTTTTTCATTGTGTTCGGTGTTATAGGGTTTAGGCCTCAATCGATTTGGGGTCGATTTTGACGCCCGGACTCATGGTGCTGGAAAGATAAATGCTCTTGATATATGTGCCTTTAGCGGTAGCGGGCTTAAGTTTGATGAGGGTATTCACGAATTCACGTGCATTGTCGGTCATCTGCTCAGCGTTGAACGATACCTTGCCGATTGACGAGTGAACGATACCGTTCTTGTCAACCTTGAAGTCGATCTTACCTTTCTTAACCTCTTCAACAGCCTTAGCCACGTCCATAGTCACGGTACCGCTCTTGGGGTTAGGCATAAGGCCACGGGGACCGAGAACACGGCCGAGAGCACCAATCTTACCCATGATAGCGGGCTGAGTGATGATCACGTCGACGTCTGTCCAGCCGCCTTTGATCTTTTCGATATATTCGTCGAGGCCTACGTAGTCGGCACCTGCAGCCTTAGCAGCAGCTTCAGCATCGGGGGTGCAGAGAACGAGAACGCGTACTGTTTTGCCAGTTCCGTGGGGAAGGGTTACGACGCCGCGTACCATCTGGTTGGCTTTGCGGGGGTCTACGCCGAGACGGACATCAATGTCGAGAGAAGCGTCGAACTTTGTAAAGGTCATATCCTTTACGAGTTGAGCTGCCTCTGCCAAGGTGTAAGTCTTCCCTGCTTCAAGCTTGGATAAGGCAACCTTCTGATTTTTTGTAAGTTTACTCATATCAAGTGAAGTGATTAAAGGTTAGAGGGAAACTCGCCCTTGACGGTGATACCCATACTTCTGGCCGTACCGGCAACCATACGCATAGCGGATTCTATGGTAAAGCAGTTAAGGTCCGGCATTTTGTCGGCAGCAATAGCCTGTACCTGTTCCCAAGTGATTTCGCCAACCTTTGTACGGTTAGGTTCCTTGGAGCCGGACTTGATGTGTGCAACTTCCTTGAGCTGAACTGCTACAGGGGGAGTCTTAACTACGAAGTCGAAAGATTTGTCGGTGTAGTAAGTGATTACTACAGGGAGAATCTTACCGGCTTTGTCCTGAGTACGGGCATTGAATTGCTTGCAAAATTCCATGATGTTGATACCCTTCGAACCGAGCGCGGGGCCTACAGGAGGCGAAGGATTGGCAGCACCACCTTTAATCTGCAATTTGATTTGTCCAGCAATTTCTTTAGCCATTGGTTTAATACTTAAATAATTAATATATTGCGTTATTTACTCTCACTTTCCGGCACGTAACATTACCGGCCTGCGAGTGTCATTCACGCTCTACTTCCGAATTGTCCAGTTGCAGAGGTGTCTTTCGATCGAAGATTTTAATCATCACCGTGAGTTTGCGTTTCTCACGGTTGACTTCTTCGATGATACCGCTGAAGTCTTTGAACGGGCCTGCTGTTACCTTTACGCGTTCGCCTACGATGTAGTCGTTCACGCCATCGGTTTCAGCCTCAGCTATTTCATCGGCAGCACCGAGCATCCGCATTACCTCAGCTTCACGAAGACGCTCGGGCTTAGAGTTTTTCTCGCGGCCACGGAGGAAGTCGATAACGTTGGTAGTGTTTGTAAGCTCGTGAATTACTTCACCGGTGAGGATAGCCTCGATGAAAACATAACCTGAATAGAGATTTTTCTCTTTAATCACCTTTTTACCGTTCCGAAGAGTCATCACCTTCTCGGTGGGTATCAATACCTGAAATACATAGTTGCCAAGGTCAGTGCGTTTCATCGAGCCTTCGATGATTTCCTTGACCTGGGCTTCTTTTCCGGAGATGGCACGAAGAACGTACCAGCCTTTAACATTTTCCGCCATTGACTGTGCCACTTAGAGGGGTTACGAACTACTTTCAGAGACTATAGATGAAGTGCATCAGGTGATCGACTATCTGATCCATGAGGAAGATTATCAGGGCGATAATCACGGAAGCAATCATCACGATGATAGCCGACTTAACCAGTTGTTTTCTGGAAGGCCAAGAAGTCTTATAACGTAATTCGTCGTAAGACTCCTGTATATTCGTAAGTAGTTTGAGTTTCATTCTTGTTTCTTTTTTGCACGGGTTGAGAGACTCGAACTCCCGACACCTGGTTTTGGAGACCAGTGCTCTACCAACTGAGCTAAACCCGTGTATGTAAAAGATGCCGGTTCGAACGGCCGGGAGCCTCCCGGCATCTTTATATTTTATCTATCCACGAAGGGAAGAAATATTAGTCGAGGATTTCGGTGATCTGACCCGAACCTACTGTGCGGCCACCTTCACGGATAGCGAAGCGGAGACCCTGGTCGCAAGCTACGGGGTTGATGAGCTCAACTGTGATTTCTACGTGGTCACCAGGCATTACCATTTCAACACCTTCGGGAAGAGTGATTTCACCGGTTACGTCGAGTGTACGGATGTAGAACTGGGGACGGTAGTGGTTGTGGAACGGAGTGTGACGGCCACCTTCTTCCTTCTTGAGGATATAAACAGAAGCTTTGAACTTGCTGTGGGGCTTAACAACACCGGGGTGGCAGATTACCATACCACGCTTGATATCTTTCTTGTCGATACCGCGGAGGAGGAGACCTACGTTGTCACCAGCTTCGCCCTGATCAAGGAGCTTGCGGAACATTTCCACACCTGTTACGGTAGACTTCATAGAAGCGCCGAGACCCATGATCTGTACTTCGTCGCCAACCTTAACGATACCGGTTTCAATACGGCCGGTAGCAACGGTACCGCGACCGGTGATTGAGAACACGTCTTCAACAGGCATAAGGAAGGGTTTATCAACGTCGCGGGGAGGCAGGGGAATCCAGTTGTCAACTGCTTCCATGAGTTCCATAACTTTAGCTTCCCATTCGGGTTCGCCGTTGAGGGCGCCGAGAGCAGAGCCGCGGATGATAGGAGTATTGTCACCGTCGTATTCGTAAGCTGAGAGGAGTTCGCGCATTTCCATTTCAACGAGGTCGAGAATTTCGGCGTCGTCTACCATGTCGCACTTGTTGAGGAACACAACGATACGGGGCACGTTCACCTGACGAGCGAGAAGGATGTGCTCGCGGGTCTGGGGCATAGGACCGTCAGTACCTGCAACTACGATGATAGCACCGTCCATCTGAGCAGCACCGGTAACCATGTTCTTAACGTAGTCGGCGTGGCCCGGGCAGTCAACGTGAGCGTAGTGACGATTTGCGGTTTCGTATTCTACGTGTGCGGTGTTGATAGTAATACCACGTTCCTTTTCTTCGGGAGCGTTGTCAATCTGGTCGAACGACTTCACCTCAGAAAGACCTGCCTTAGCAAGTACAGTGGTGATAGCGGCGGTAAGGGTAGTTTTGCCGTGGTCAACGTGGCCGATAGTACCAATATTGACGTGGGGCTTGGTTCTTTCGAATTTCTCTTTAGCCATAACTGTGCTGTATAATGATAATTTATTAATTTTCTAACAATCAGCCACGATAATGCAGAAGCACTACCGGGGCTTTGACTTCGAGCCGATGGCGGGATTTGAACCCGCGACCTCTTCCTTACCAAGGAAGTGCTCTACCCCTGAGCTACATAGGCAAAACAAAATGAGCGGAAGACGAGGCTCAAACTCGCGACCCTCAGCTTGGAAGGCTGATGCTCTATCAACTGAGCTACTTCCGCATTAGAGAAAATTGTTGTGGGCGAAGATGGATTCGAACCACCGAAGGTAAAAACCAGCAGATTTACAGTCTGCCCCATTTGGCCACTCTGGTATTCGCCCGATTAGGAAAGTATCCTTTCCAAGCCACTTCTGCTTATTGGCAGAGGGAAGTGAAGAGCCTCTTGTCGGATTCGAACCAACGACCCCGAGATTACAAATCACGTGCTCTGGCCAACTGAGCTAAAGAGGCGGGTTTCAATTTTCTCTGCAGCGGGGAGATTTGCCGTAGCGTCTTTTCCCGTTTGCGGTTGCAAAGTTAAGCACTATTTTTCATTCTGCAAATTTTTTCTCCGTTTTTTTTCGAGGAATTTATTGCAATTATAGCTATACTGCTATCATTCACCTATTTAGCTATATGCAAAAAATTGTGAAAAGTTATATTACCCATAAAATCGCGCGAAAATAAGGCTTTTTCGGATTTTTTGGACTATCTTTGTCACGGATTAGGCCCGACGGCCCTTTCCTCTACTAACAAGACTTACTTATATAATATGAAACGAATCGCCGCTCCCCTCCTTATATTCATCGCGCTTCTCATTCCGGCTGTCGCATCGGCTCAGTTCCGCTATGCTCCCGTGGCGGGTGTAACTATCAGCGATCTTAAATTCAAGCAGTCGCTCTTCAATGTAGACCAGATAGTAGGCTTCCAGGCCGGTATCATGGGCGAAATGATGTTTCCGGGCATCGGCTTCGGCATCCACATAGGTCTTCTCTACAATCAAATGGGAGCGAAAGCTGATATAGGCAGCCGCGAAATATGGCGCGCCGACGGCTTCGGCAATGAGAATATATATGTACATACTCTCGATATCCCCGTGCATCTCCGCTTTAAATGGACCCGCATGATGGGCTTCGAGGACTATCTCGCACCTTTTGTTTATGGCGGTCCCGACTTCTCGATTCAGGTAGGACACAATTCTATAAAGGGCAACGAGGGCGCACCCAACCCCTTCCGCTACTCTGGCGGCGACATTGGCCTTACGGCAGGTGGTGGTGCCGAGATATTCAAGCGCTGGCAGGTGTCGCTGCAGTACACCTGGGGTATGTCGAACGTACTCAAGACCCGCAAACTCGACAATCTTACCGCACGCAACCGCGAATGGGCCGTGCGCGTAGCCTACATGTTCTGAGAGTTTGTATGACTCGCTCCGGCGTATTTCATCATTTCCGCAAAGGCGGGAATGTCGGGCAGGAACACGTAGCCGGCGCCGGTAAAACGGCAACAAAAATGATTAAGACCATTGCTCACTACTAAAAAGGGTGCGTTGAGCACACTGTTATATCGGGCAATCTGGTCGAAGACCCGCTGTGTAATGGCAATATGAGGGGCTTTGTACTCTACGATGCACAGCGGACGCAGGGCCGAGGTGTAGACCACCGTATCGCAGCGGCGCGATGTGCGGTTGAGTTTCAGCTCCACTTCATTGGCCATTAAGGCTTCGGGAAAGGCACGCCCGTCAAGCATAAAATTCACAAAACATTGACGTACATATTCCTCGGGAGTGAGCGCTACCCAGCGGCGCCTGAGGCGGTCGTACACCTCTACTCCGCCTCGGCGGGAGTCGTCGTCGGGGCGCAGCTGAAGATTGCAGGGCGGAAGATTGAGCTGAGGAAGATTAATTTTTTGTTCCATGATGCGGGCTGTTAGCGAAAAAGTGCGTAAATTTACGAAATAAAACGCAACTCCGCCAATGGCACTCCCCGCACCTACCTACGAAGGCATAAAAAAATCAATAAAAGAGCGCAATTTTGCGCCCGTCTACCTGCTGCACGGCGAGGAAGGATACTTCGCCGACAGCCTCGCACGCGAATTTGAAAATGTATTGCCCGAAGACGAAAAGCCCTTCAACCAATACGTGCTCTACGCTCCCGAGGTGGAGCCGGCGCAGGTAATCGACATCTGCCGCCGCATACCTATGATGAGCGAGCGTCAGGTGGTGATTCTCAAGGAGGCTCAGGCGATACGCGCCGACAAGCTCGCGAAGCTCGCGCCCTACATCGCCAATCCGGTGCCCACTACCCTGCTCGTGATTTGCTGCCGCGGCGCCGAGGCCAAGGGCAAGGAGCTGCATGCCGCAATCAAGAAAGGCGGAGGTGTGGAGCTGTTTTCCAAGAAGATTGCGGACTACAATATCCCGGCTTTCATAGGTACGTACGTAAAGTCGAAAGGCTTGTCGGCCGACCAGAAAGCACTCGAGATGATACGCGATTTCGTAGGTACCGATCTGTCGAAAATTTATAATGAAATCGACAAGCTGACTACAATCCTGCCGCCCAATGGTGCCATAACACCCGAAGCTATCGAGCGAAACATAGGCATGAGCAAGGACTACAACACGTTCGAGCTGGTCAACGCTCTGCTCGAACGTGACGCCCGCAAGGCTTTTGCCTGCATTGCCTATTTTCAGAGCAATCCCAAGGCGGTGCCTCTGCAGGTAGCTGTAGCAACGATTTTCGGCAGTTTCGCCGACCTTCTCGTGGCCTATTATGCTCCCGACCGCTCTGATGCGGCGATATCGCAGGCTTTGAATCTGCGGAATTCATACTTCCTGAAGCGCATCCGTGGCGGTATGGCCAACTACAATCCGTTCCAGATTATCGAGATACTGGGTGCCATACGCCGCTTCGACACCCAAAGTAAAGGAATAGGCTCGCGGCAAAACGAACATCGTCTTTTCCACGAGCTTATCTTCCACATACTTTCGGCGCCCGGAAATATCGGGGGCTGAGTTATCAAGGCTGAGTTTCAGAATATCAGGCCGGCATTGTCCACCCACATGGTAGTGCCGGGAGTACCTGTATAGGGTTCGCCGCTGCCCGAGGAGAACATCACTATCATATGCGTAGGTGTAGCATCGGCGTCGTCCCAGCCCACTTCAACGACGGGTACCATTTTGCCCTTGGAGTTGCGGGTGTAGTAGCTTTTTTCTTCGGGAATAAGGTTCATGCGCTTGCTGAATCCGGGCTGCGAAGATATATCACCATAGCGAACTTTGAGGCGGTGATCGTTGACCCAACCGGCAGTGTTGCGGCCGAGCTGCTCGCAACCGGTGCCTACTCTCTTTGCGTACACATTGCCTGCGGCATCTTCCCAACGGCGCTGGAGGTATATCACAACCTCGGCCTTATCCTTGCCGGGTACGACTTTTTCTTTGCTGAATCCGCTTGAATAGATCATGTCGCCATCGGGAATCACAAGTTTATAGTCGTAGCGGAGAGCCACGGGGCGCTTTGTATAGGGAATACCCATCACCATTTTGGAGTAGGGGTCGGAAGTTGATTTAACGGGCTCGAGCATTTCGCCGAGGAACATACTGCCTGACACAAGTACCTTAACATTTACTACGCCCATAGCCTTGCACTCTTCGATGCCGGTAGTGAGCTTTGCGCACTTATTGCCTGCAGAGCGTTCGTCGGGGAACACCATGTTGCTCACCTTGGTCACGCCGCATACTTTAGCCATGACATTGGAGGTCGCCCACGGCGAACCGCCACGGTTAGTATATGGAGCATCGCCTACAACGGTGGCCGTAGGAGCTACTTCAAAGCATTGTTTCTGATTTCCTCCGATGATACGCGATTCTTTGATATTGCGTGTGAGCCAGTTATTGAAATCGCCGAAGGGTAGCATTTCCACTTTCTGAGCGGAGACTAAGGAAGATATACTCAGCATTACAGCAGGCAGTATATAGGAGCGGAGCATTGCGATGACTTTCATAGGAGCGAGTTTTCTTGAATTTGGTTGAAATACTTGAATCTTTCCATTAAAAACACTCCGGAAGTATATCTTGTTCGCCCAAAAAGTAAACTTTCAGATACAAAAAAATTAGCGGGCGCCACCCTGAAAAGGGAGCGCCCGCTGTATTGTAGCGTCTAAGCTTTCAGACTTATTCTGCGACTACTTCGAAAGGAATCTCAACGCTTACTTCCTTGTGGAGCTTAACGTTAGCGGTGTAGTTGCCTACTTCCTTGATAGTTTCCTTGATTTCGATGAGCTTGCGGTCTACGTTGAAACCGAGCTTTTCGAGAGCTTCTGCAATCTGGATAGCGTTAACAGAACCGAAGATAGTACCTGTAGCACTTGTCTTGGCGCCGATAGTGAGCTTGAGGTCCTTGAGCTGAGCTGCGAGAGCTTCTGCATCAGCTTTGATCTTAGCGAGCTTGTGAGCGCGCTGACGCTGATTTTCAGCGAGAACCTTGAGAGCAGAGGGAGTAGCGATAACAGCCTTACCGGTGGGGATGAGGTAATTGCGGCCGTATCCGTCTTTTACTTCAACAACGTCGTCCTTGTATCCGAGGCCCGAAACGTCTTCTTTAAGAATGATCTTCATAGTGTTTCTTGCGGTAAGGGGTTATTTCATCAGGTCGGTTACATAGGGAAGGAGTGCGAGGTGACGAGCACGCTTAACAGCCTGAGCGACGCGACGCTGGAACTTGAGAGAAGTACCGGTGATGCGACGGGGGAGGATTTTGCCCTGCTCGTTGAGGAATTTCTTGAGGAATTCCGGGTCCTTGTAGTCTACGAAGTTGATGCCGAAACGTTTGAAACGGCAGTATTTTTTCTTCTTCACGTCAACCGACATGGGGGTCAGGTAGCGGATTTCTGATTGAGTCTGTGCCATGATTTAGTCCTCCTTGTTTTCTACGGTTTGAGCCTGGGGCTGAGCGGCACGGCGAGCGCGGCGCTTCTCAGCGTACTGAGCTGCGTATTTGTCCTGACGGAAAGTGAGCCAACGGAGAACGCGTTCGTCACGACGGAAAGCGGTCTCGAGAGTGCGGATCACCTTGGGATCGGCATTGAATTCAATGAAATTGTAGAAGCCGGTCGACTTCTTGTCGATGGGGTAAGCGAGCTTGCGCAGGCCCCAGTCTTCGCTGTTTACGATTTCAGCACCGTTGTCGGTGAGAACCTTAGCGAACTTTTCTACCGCTTCCTTCATCTGAGCATCAGACAAAACGGGAGTTAAAATGAAAACGGTTTCGTACTGCATTTTAGGTTGATAATTAAGTGATTAGTTCTGTGGAATATTTTTCCGGCTGCAAAGGTACGATTTTTTTATGTAACTGCCAAATTTTTCGGGCACTTCAGCTCTTTTTAGTATATTCTATTCGCTATCTTATTCTTTGATAATCTCCCAATGACCGCCTTTCTTGGGCCCTATATGCCTTATTAGATGTGACATTTTTACAATCTCACGATCTATTGTCGGAGCACTAACGCCAATTGCTTTAGCTATTGAATCAAGACTAATTGCAGGATCCTCCTGTATTAATTTGAGAATACTCTGCTGACGCTGAGAGATTTTTTTAGCATCATTTTTAGCATCATTTTTAGCATCACTTTTAGCATCACTCCCACTTGCATATACATCATTGCCTTCAGTCTTTCTTTGGATAGCTGATTTGAGGGGGAAGGTTACGGTGGCAATGGTGCGGTCACTTTCGATAGTAGGACGAGTGCCTGTCAAGGTTTCCCAACTTGTGAGTTTGTTCATGCCGTATCCGGCGTTCTCTGCAATTCCTACGAAGCGGAAAAGTTTGGCAATGGTTGGGTTGCGAAGTTTGGAGTATATCTTTCCGAGAATGTCCTTGACAGGGAGTGGAAAGGCTCCGCCGTTCATAAATTATATATGGTCGGTAAAGACGCGGATGCAGGAACGCAAAGAATCAAAGTGATCGCAGTGCATGACCATGTTGGCGAGGGCCTCGCGGAGTACCTTGTATTGGCTTTCGTCATGAGTGGCAAATCCATCGTCTTTGATATGTATGGGTGCATCGACAAGTGTTCTGAAACGACGCAAGATAATCTGTACTGCTTCCCAGATGTTGTCCTGCTCCGGGATTCGGTAGGTGTATCTTACCTCTGCTTGTTGAATTGTCGGAGCCGGAATCTCTATATAGTCAACACAGAATGTCGGTACGTAACGAAGGACATAGGGGGATTTGCCGAACATCAGAAGTCCGGCGTAAGTGAGCAGCCCATTCCTGGTTATGTTGACTTGTTCGCAGAACTCAGCATCATCCACTTCGCGTAGATTAACAAGATTCTGCGTCTGACTTAGGGCGAACCTATAACTTTTCAAAGTATTGAGATTGAGCATATCAATGCTCGTGTCGGGTATGGTCTCTTCGGTTTTCTTGCCAAAGGATTGATTGCGGAACATCGCGCGTATCTCACCCTCGGTTGCCCGTTGGTCGCCACTACCCATTCGGATAAACGTGTTGACGGGATTCCCGAAATAGACTGGCTTCAAATCAACCTCAGGCACATAAAACGCAAGAAGTTTTTTTCCGTCAATATCGTATCGCTTAGAGGTAACGACCAATCTCTGATTGAACTTCTCCGAGCGCAAAGTGCCAAGAAAATCCTGTTCAAGTTTTTCGACGTTATCCACTCCTTGAATTTCGAATGTCTTGCCGGATTGTTTCACTCCGAGCACAATCCAGCCGCCGGAGGTATTTGAGAACGCGCTGACGCTTTCCCAGATATTCTTCGGCAACTCAGATTTTGCAGCCTTAACTTCAAAATCCTCCCATTCTATGTCGCTCAGTTTTGCGACAAGCTCATTCTCAGTCATTTCAACTGCAAAATTAAGAAAAATCTATTAATAAACTACTATGATTGAGTATCGAACGCAAACAAACGCATCAAAAATTGTCCGTATAGTTATTGATGAGATTTTTCGGGCACTTCAGTTCTTTTTAGCATATTTGCGCTCGAAAATATCGAAATGGTCTGTGCCCCACTGCAACATTTGATCAATGATGGGTATGAGCGTACAGCCCAGTGGAGTAATCTTATACTCGGAGCGCGGAGGGAGTTCGGCGAAAATCGTTTTCTCGACAAGACCGTCCTCAACAAGCTCCTTTAGTTGAATATCCAGTACACGCGGAGCGGCCTCGGGCAGACACTTATGTATTTCGTTGGGTCGCATAGGTGTCCCGCTCCTAAGCTCGTCGAGAATACACGATTTCCACTTTGAGCCGAGAAGGCTCATGGTAAGTCTCAGCGGGCAGTTGAGGTCTACAGGTATCTTTTTTTCGTAAGCCATACTTTGATTTATCCAATTGACAGGGCAAAGATAGTCATTAACTGACTAATATTCATATATGGAAAAATTATTCTATACATGAATCTTTTTTCGGTACTTGATTTTTAGTGATTACTACTCTAATTTTGCATCGTCAAAAAAAACATACATTATTTATCATGAGAGACAATATTGAAGAATATAATGCGGTGGCCAAAGCGGCAGAAAAATTTGTAAAAAGCGTTGCTGAAGGCAATAGTGAATACGCACGCACTCTGTTTACCAACGATGCAGTGCTCTTCGGTATACTCAACGGAGTGGAAGAACGCGGTTCTATAGAGCAATTCTACCACAATGTCGACACCGTAGGTGCCGGTGCAGATTTCAAGGCTCGTATCGACGTGCTCGCTGTAGAGGAGACGGTCGCCGTTGTCCGCGTTCTCGAAGAAGGCTGGGGCGGCTCTATCGACTTTACCGATTTCCTGTTGCTACTGAAACTCAACGGCGAATGGAAGTGTGTGGCCAAGGCATATAATCAGAACTCCAATACCATTAAGTGAGTCATGAAGATAACCGTAATCACCGGCAGCCCGAGGAAGAACGGCAATACCTTTGCTATGGTCGATGCCTTCATAAAGGCTGCCGAGGCAAAAGGACATGAAGTAGTACGCTTCGACGCAGCCTTGATGAAAATCGGAGGTTGCCACGCGTGCATGACATGTTTCAAGACCGGCAAAGCCTGCTCATTCGACGATGATTTCAATATCATCGCTCCGCACATACTGGATGCGGATGCAATTGTATATGCAATGCCGCTGTACTGGTATTCGATACCTGCTCAAATCAAAGGTGTAATCGACCGTGTATTCTCTTTCTATGTGGCAGAAAAGCCCATTTCAGGTAAGAAAATGGGATTGATATGCTGCTGTGAAGAGCACGATGCCTCTGTTATGGATGGTGTAAAACTTCCGTTGGAGCGAACCGCCGCCCTGCTCAAGTGGGATATCGTGGGAGAAGTACTTATTCCCGGAGTATTTGTCGAAGGAGACATCGCCAAAACCGACGGCTGCGCACAGGCTGCCGCTCTGGCCGAGAAGTTCTAAAATAACCATAGTCTTTAACTACTACAAAGCACATCGGCGCAAGTCGGTGTGCTTTAGTTTGTTATATCAGAGAGTGTCAAAGGTTCGCTGATGAGCCTGTATGCTGTGTGCAGAATCTTGCCAATTTTGTATATTATACTGATTCGCGCGTGATTAGGGGGCAGAAAGGTTGAGATGTGCGACTGCAATTTTTGCATAAATCGGTAAATTTGCATCGCTAACACTTAACTTCTAAAACATGAATAAACGAATATCACTTTTGGCATCGTCGATTTTTCTCATTTCATCAATGATGTACGGAGCGGATGCAGATCTCAGCAAAATTCATTCTTATGCCGGAAAGTCAAAACCTGTCACCGGCATTGTTCAGCAAGCTATAGACTATTGTTCGAATACGGGCGGAGGTACGGTGACTATCCCCTTGGGAGAATATATCACCGGTGCGCTTGTGCTGAAATCGGGCGTAGAGCTTCATCTCTCGGCCGGATGTGTGCTCAAGGGGTCGACAAATCATCCTGACGACTATGCCGCAGGCCGCGGTGTGATATCGGCCAAAGGCGCTCACAATTGTTCTGTGACAGGCCTCGGAACTATCGACGGCCAGGGCCAACATGAAAACTTCCAGCGCTACGGCAATAATCAGGGCAATCGCCCGCACGCTCTGTTCTTTGAAGACTGTACCGACGTGACGGTGAAAGACGTATATATCCGCAATGCCGCATGGTGGTCGTTCCGCCTGTTCAGATGCGACGGCGTGACTATCGACAATGTGAAGGTGTACAGCCACGCTATTGTAAACAACGACGGCATAGATATCGACGCCCGCAACGTGACGGTGTCGAACTGCCGCATTGACTCCGACGACGACGGTATCTGCCTCAAGAGCGACGACCCCGACTTTCTGCCAGAAAACATAGCCATAACCAACTGCGTAATAGGCTCGAACTGTAATCCTATCAAACTGGGTACGTCGGGCTACTGCGGCTTCCGCAACATAAGTGTGAGCAACTGTGTGATACATCGCCCCGCCGAAAGCAACGTATGGAACTGGTCGAAAGAATATCGCGAGGTAGAGCCGGGCGAACTCACCGGTCTGGCCGGTATCGCGGTAGAATCGGTAGACGGCGGCAATCTCGAAAACGTTCAGTTCTCGAATATTACAATGACCGGCGTCATCACTCCTATATTCGTATGCCTTAACGGACGCCACGGCGTGGGTACTCTCCGCAATGTGACTTTTGAAAATATCACCGCACAGACCACCGGCATAATACCGACTCTCATCAGCGGCGTCCCCGGGGGAATAATCGACGGCATAACCATGCGCAACATCGTGGTAGAAAGCAAAGGTCGCGGCACGGCTCAGGACGCAAGCACCAACCTGCCCGAAAATCTGAACGGCTATCCCGAAAACCGTATGTACGGCCACTCCAATCCTGCCCACGGCCTCTACATACGCCACGCAAAAAATGTATCTGTCGACAATTTCCGCATCAATCTCAAAGATGAAGATGCCCGTCCGGCGGCGGTGCTCGTCGACGTAGAGAACGCCGACATCGAAAAGTTATCGACAAACGGAGACAAGTCTATCGTAAAGAAATGAGAAAGTTTACACTACTCTGTCTCAGCAGCCTCCTGAGCCTGTGCGCCTACGCGATGAACACGAGGGAGGCAGTGAAGCGTGCCGACGTGCTGCGCACTGACTGCCCCCAATCGCCAACTGTATATCTCTATCAGGGCAACGGGCAGTTCGGAACATCATACGGCCCGCTGGGTCTGCATCTCAATCCGTCGCGCAAGCACAATTCGTGGGGAAAGACTCACTACCTCAACCTCAATCACCGCAGCCGCGGAAAGTTCAACCACGACTATCTGCTGCCGATGCTTGAAATATATTGGGGTAAAGATTTCGCAGATGTCAGCGACTACACTCAGCATCAGGACTATTACGACGGTACGATAACGACATCGTTTGCCACCGACGACAATAAGTTCACCGTCCAGACATGGTTCGACCCTGTAGATAAATCTATTGCCGCAATAAGCATCGACGCGAAAAAAGGTGGCGAAGAAGTGATTCTGGCCCCTATGAAGCAACTCAATGTGCATTACGGGCAGAACCTTACGCAGGACGTGGCCATAAAAGGCAAGGAAATAGTTATCAGCTGTCTTGAAAAACAATCAAGTATCTTCTTGGATACCAACGCCGCGATAGCGGAAGAGGACGGCCAAATCACTATTACTCTCAGGAAAGGCAACAATTACATACTCCTTTCGTACGGCAAGCCGGCCGATATTTCGGCAAAAAAATCGCTTGCCCGCACCAAAGACCATTGGCACCGGCAGTGGGAATCGCACGGCATCATCTCCGTGCCCGACAAGCATGCGCAGCAGACATGGATTCGCTCAATGGCCATGTTCCTTTCCTCGTACGACGATCTGAAGAACGGCCTCGCACCTCCTATGGGATTTACCGGCAACTGGTGGCCCTTCTACTATCCTCAGGATGTATCGTACGTGCACCCCGTATTTCTCAGCACAGGCTACATTGATATTGCAAAATCGTGGATTGAACGCTGGGCGGAAGATGTAGAGGCGCTACGCGACTACACCAAACGCTTCTACGGAGTCGACGGCATCCTCGCACCGTGGGTGTACCCCTACGGTTCTTTCGAGGGCTATCACAACCCGGGGCCTCCCAACAGATTTTTCTACGAGATACACAACTCCGGCTATTTTGCCCGAATGGCTTCGGAAACTGCGGCATACGTAGACGACCCCGAGTGGACCCGCAAAAATGTGCTGCCTATTCTCGAAGGTTGTGCCGAGTTCTACTCCAACATTGCCCGCAAAGGAGAAGACGGCCTTTGGCATCTCTTCGTGACTCCCTCGACCGGACAGGACGAGCACGGCGGCTCCGACCGCGAAGACTATCTCTGCGCACTCTACAGCGCACAATACTGCCTGCAGCAGGCTGTAGAGCACGGGCTTGACAAGGACGGCAGGTATGCTGCCATTCTTAAGGACGGCCCGGCATTCGAATCGCTCAAATCGCCGCAAGGCTTCTACTATTCATGCGCCGGCCAGGGCGAGAAAGACTTCGGCATGCAGAAGCACCCCGTACAGCTCAACGAACTGGCTTTTGTGCCCGTAAACGCCTCTCCGTCTGATGCTGCCAGAAAGGCGTACGCTCTGCGCTACGACATAACTCAGAATGCCCGACAGCCCTACTTCTACGGCTGGACCCTCGGCGAATTCCTCCTCGCAGGCTCACGAATGGGCGACACCGAGGGCTGGAAATACGACTGGGCTCAAATGGAACCTGCTGAATACGTAGACCCCGAGTGGATACAGATATACGAGACAAGCCGAAACACCACTACGCCCTTCTACAATATCACAAACGGTCTGGTGGCACAATCGCTGCTCAACAATCTTGTATGCGATTGGTACGGCGAACTCGAGCTGGCAAAGTGCAACCCGTGGGATGGCCCCGTCGAAGTTCGCGATATTGTATCCAAACTCGGTGTAAGCGTCGACGGAACTATCAACGGCACCTCCTACGATGTAAATCTCACAGCCTGGAAAGACACCGCTCTGAAAGTCGACGGTAACGAAATCACATTGAAAAAGGGCGATAAAATACGCCTCCGACACTAACCAAGTAAGCCATGAAACGCTTATCAGCCCTACTGCTTCTTCTATCCGCGCTCACTGCATTCAGTCAGGTATCACTGACTTCGGGTGCCTCGTCGGCAGGCGACGGCAAATGGAAAATGGCCAAGGCGTCAGATATCACTGCAAGCGCCGAAAATCTGTCGATGCCCGGCTACGCTACCGACGGGTGGCTAGAAGCTACCGTCCCCGGCACGGTGCTCACAAATCTTGTTGCCAACGGCATATACCCCGATCCGTATTTCGGTAAGAACAATAAGCTCTCCGAGACAAAAATTCCCGACTTGGCGAAAGTCGGGCGCGACTTCTACACCTACTGGTGGCGAACCGAGTTCTCTATCCCCGACAGCATGCGCGGCAAGACCATCTGGCTCGAACCTCAGGGTATAAACTACCGCGCGGAACTATGGCTCAACGGACATCTTGTCGACGTAATGGCAGGCATGTTCAAAGGCGACTATATCAACGTAACCGACTATGTGAATCAATCAGGCACGAACGCTCTTGCCATAAAAGTCTATCCTGTAGACGTGCCCGGCTCGACGAAGCAGAAAGAGTGGGGAGCCACAGGTGAGTGGCGTAACGGGGGCGATGGTGAAATCGGCGCCAACACCACCCAACTCATGACCGTAGGGTGGGACTTCACTTTTGAAGACGGCATCCGCGACCGCAACACCGGCATCTGGCGCCCGATTATCCTCCGTGCCACAGGCCCCGGAGCTATGCGCCATCCCTTCGTGAAATCGGAACTTTCCGACAGCTTCAGAGTTGCGCGCGAGACTGTCTCTGTAGAAGTCTTCAACCCCTCCAATATCAATCGCTACCGCACCTTCAAAGTGGTCGGCAATATCAATCCCGGCAATATCAGCTTCGAGAAAGAGATAACTCTCGACCGCGGTCAGCACGGCACCGTGGAGTTCTCGGCAGCCGACTTCCCTCAGCTCAAGATTGACAATCCCCTCCTCTGGTGGCCTAAGAACAAGGGACCGCAGAATCTATACGACCTTTCGCTCAAGCTGTATGAGAACGGCGAGCTCAGCGACTCTCTCGCTCTTGCCTTCGGCATACGCGATGTGAAAGCCGTACGCGACACTCCCGACGGCAGCAAGATGTTTGTTATCAACGGAGTGCCTACATTTATCCGCGGCACAAACTGGATTCCCGAGGCTATGCTGCGCACCGATGACCAACGCATGGACACAGAACTGGCCTACACGGCTCAGTCGGGCGTAAACCTCCTGCGCCTCTGGGGCGGGGGCATAGCCGAGAGCAACCGTTTCTACGAGCTATGCGACAAATACGGCATACTCGTATGGCAGGAGTTCTGGCTTACAGGCGACACCCGTCATCCTCAGGACGAGACCCTCTATCTTGCCAACCTTGAGTCTACCGTCAAGCGGATACGCAATCATCCGAGCATCATATTCTACGTGTCGAGCAATGAAAGCACCGAAGTATCGGGTGCGAAAGAACTGCTCACGGCCCTCGACGGAACACGCCCCTATCAGATGCAGAGCGAATGCGACGGCGTGCACGACGGCAGCCCCTACAAGCAGGTCAATCCGATGCAGCACTACACCAATACCGCATCCGACCGCGGTTCACGAGTCGACGGCTTCAACCCCGAGTACGGCGCTCCCACACTACCGCTCGCAGAGAGTCTCCGCCGCATGATGCCCGAAGACGCTCTCTGGCCTATCGACGTATCTACCTGGGACTATCTCGACGGTAACGGATTTCACCTCATGACCAAACTCTACAACGACATGGTGCTCCAATATGGTGAATGCGACGACATCGAGCAATACGCCAAGCAAGGTCAGCTCGTGGGAGCAATGAACTCCAAGAGCATCTGGGAAACATGGAACCGCAATAAACTCAACTACGGCGACCGCTTCTGCTCCGGCCTTCTTTTCTGGTACCACAATAATCCCAATCCGCAGGTGTGCGCACGCATGTGGGACTGGTATCTCGAGCCCACAGCCTCGCTCTACCACACGGCGAATGCCCTCGAACCGCTGCATATCCAGTACGACTACCTCACAAACGGTATCAGTGTAGTCAACGACGGGCTTACCCCGGCCGATGGTCTCACTGCCACGGCAACTGTCTACGACCTCTACAGCCGCAAGATAAGCGAGAAGAAAGCCGGTGTCGACGTGGCTGCCGACGGGGTGGTCGCAGACTTCCTCACCCTCGATTTTCCGGAGGATATCACGCCGGTCCACTTCATCAGCCTCGCGCTCCGTGACAAAGCCGGCAAGGAAATCAGCCGTAATTTCTACTGGCGCTCCACCAATACCTTCGAAGGTCCGTGGACACTCACAGGTCCTACGACAGCCGGCTTCGGGTCGTTGCACGAAATGCCGGAAGCAAAAATCAAGACTATAAAAAAGCAACTTCCCGACGGAAAATATGAAGTAACCGTAAGCAATGCCGGACGAAATATTGCGTTCTTCATTCAGTTGCAGATGCAAGATGAGGCCGGTCAAGCTATAAACAGTTCGCACTACTCCGACAATTTCTTCACTCTGCTTCCCGGGGAGAAACAAACCGTGGTAATCGAAGCCCCTCAGGCCGGCAAGATTAAACTCAGCGGTTGGAACACAAAATCCGGCTACCTATAAAAAAGTACTCAGATAAATATAATTTTCAACCTGAAAGTATAACAATACTCATGATTCCCCCTATCTTTTCACCCGCTGCCGATCGCTATGAAAACGGTATGAAATACCGTCGTTGCGGCCGCAGCGGCATCCTGCTCCCCGAAATCTCTCTCGGTCTCTGGCACAACTTCGGCGATGTAGACACTCTCGCAAACTCGCTCAAGAAAGCTCACTACGCTTTCGACCACGGCATCACCCACTTCGACCTTGCCAACAATTACGGCCCGAGCTACGGTTCTGCCGAGGAGACTTTCGGAACAATCATGGAAAAGTCGTTCCGTCCCTACCGCGACGAGCTTTTCATCTCCACCAAAGCAGGTCATGACATGTGGCCCGGACCCTACGGCGATTGGGGTTCGCGCAAATATCTCTTTGCGAGTCTTGAGCAGAGCCTCCGCCGCATGAAGCTCGACTATGTTGATATCTTCTACTCGCACCGTTTCGACCCTCAGACACCTCTCGAGGAGACTCTCCAGGCTCTCGTAGATATCGTGCGTCAGGGCAAAGCTCTCTACGTGGGCATCTCCAAATATCCCAAGGAGGCCGCCGACTTCGCTTATAATTATCTTGCCGAGCGCGACGTACCTTGCCTTCTCTATCAGGGTCGCTACAATATCTTCAACCGCGAACCCGAGCAGGAGGGTATCCTCGCCGATGCCAAAGAGAAGGGCTGCGGATTCATCGCCTTCTCGCCTCTCGCTCAAGGTCTTCTCACCGACCGCTACCTCAACGGCATCCCCGAAGACTCCCGCGTAGCCCGCGGCGGATTCCTTAAGAAAGAGGCTCTCACCGACGAAACTATCGCCAAAATCCGCCGCCTCAACGAAGTGGCCCTCCGTCGCGGCCAGACTCTCGCAGAGATGTCGCTTGCGTGGGTACTCAAAGACGACCTCGTGACGAGCGTGATAATCGGTGCAAGTTCGGTAGAGCAGATCGAGCGCAACCTCAAGGCTCTCGACAATACTTCATTCACACCCGAAGAACTCAGCGAAATCAACGAAATAACCTTAGCATAAGCAATCTTTTCTAATACATGAACCAACCAAAATCAATCTTTCTTGCTGCTGCACTGGCGCTCTGGGGTACATTAGCCGTAGATGCCGCCAAGACAGCCAAAGACTTCAACACCGCCTGGATTTTCGACCAGAATGTCACGGGGGTAAATAAGGAAGAAGGACATGCCACCTACATTCCTTATTCGAGCACCTCGGCGATGACTGCCGACAAGTACTACAACACTCCGTGGATAATCCCCTCCGAGGCCGACTATCTCGACCTCAACGGCACATGGAAATTCAAGTGGGTTGCGGGCTCTCCCGAAGGTCCTGCTCCCTCCGACTGGCAGGCCGCCGACCTCGACGACTCTGCATGGGACGATATCAAGGTGCCCATGAGCTGGGAAATGGCCGGCAAATACAACCAGCCCGCCTACGTCAACACCGACTATCCCTTCCACAACGAGCCTCCCTACGCGCGCCACGGCTATGAGGAGCACGATGTGACCGACCACAACGCCACAGGTTTCTACCGCCGCACATTCAGCCTCCCCGCAGGGTGGAAGGACGACCGTATCTTCGTCCACTTCAACGGTGCTTACAGCGGTATTGCCGTGTGGGTCAACGGCAAGTTTGCCGGATACTCGCAGGGAGCCAACAACGATGCCGAGTTCGACATCACCAAACTCGTGCACTCGGGCGAGAATCAACTCTCGGTGCGCTGCTACCGCTGGACCGACGGCTCGTATCTTGAAGGCCAGGACATGTGGCGCATGAGCGGTCTGCATCGCGATGTATATCTCAAGGCCGTGCCCAAAACCTTTATCCGCGACCACTACGTCTACACCGACGAGCAGAGCGACGATGCCACCTCAGGCCGTCTCAACGTAAAGCTCGACATCGACAACCGCGATAAGGAAAAGGGTGCGAAGACTTACCGAATCGCTCTGAAAGATAAGGACGGAAAGACTGTGGCCTCCGCTGAGAAAACCGTGAAACTTACCGGCAACGGCCAGTCGGTGCTTCTCTCTACCGACGTGCTCAAGGGCCTCACACCCTGGCATGCCGAGAATCCGTATCTCTACGATCTCAATATCAGCCAGCTCAAGAACGGCAAGGAGGAAATGGTATTCAACACTAAATACGGATTCCGCAAGATAGGGTATGTCAACGAGCCCGGCAAGCGCTATGTGACCATTAACGGTAAACGCGTGTTCTTCAAAGGTACGAATATCCACGACTCACACCCGATGTTCGGCCGATATGTCGACCCCGAAACCATGAAGAAGGATATTTCGCTTATGAAACAGGCAAATATCAACCTCATGCGCACGAGTCACTATCCGCGCGACCCCAAGATGTATGCTATCGCAGATGCTTACGGTCTGTACGTGATGGATGAGGCCGACCTCGAATGTCACGGCAATCAAGGCCTTACACGCGACACTACGTGGACCGACGCTTTTGTTGACCGCGACGTGCGCATGGTGCTCCGCGATCGCAACCACCCGAGCGTTATCTTCTGGTCGCTCGGCAACGAAAACGGACGCGGCGACAATATGGTAGCCTGCGCCGAGGCAGTCCGCGCTCTCGACCCGCGCCCCATTCACTGCCACGAAAATACCGAAGACGCCCGCTCTACCGACATGTACTCTACAATGTACTCTTCCATTGGCTCGGTGCAGGAGCTCAAGGAGGGCCGCAACGACCTCCCCTTCTTCATGTGCGAATACGCTCATGCCATGGGACAGGCCGTGGGCAACCTCTGCGACTACTGGGCTGAGGTAGAAAGCAGCAACGGTACGATAGGCGGATGTATATGGGACTGGGTAGACCAGGCCGTCTACGACCCGAAGGCAATACTCGAAGGCAAGGAAATATCGCCGCGCGGATTCCATGCCTGGACCGGCGGATACGACTTCGACCGCTCGCAGCAGGAAAATCCGGGCCGTCGCAACGGCTTCCAGGGCAACTTCCTCAACAACGGTATCATCACGCCGGACCGCGCCCGGACCGCCAAGCTCACTGAAGTAAAGAAGGTGTACCAGCATGTGGCTTTCGATGATTTCGACAAAGCCGACAATACTCTCACTATCCGCAACAAATACCCGCACACCGACCTTGCCGACAGATTCAAGCTCGGCTATGAACTCCGCAAAGACGGTCGCGTGGTAGAAAAAGGTGAGACTGCCCTACCCTCCGTTCCGGCTCTCGCCACTGCAAAAGTGAAGGTGCCTCTCACCACCAAAATCGACGATAAGGGCGAATACACCCTCGTCACCTCCCTGCTGCTGAAAGAGAGTCAGCCCTGGGCAGAGGCCGGCTATGCGCAGGCCGACGAACAGTTCGTTCTCAACGAGCGTCCGGCTCTCGACAGCGTGATTGCTTCCGGCGAAATAAAAGTCGAAGGCAACCGCGTCTACGGCCACAACTTCTCGATTGAATTCGACGACAACGGCGTGCTGAAAAGCTATGTCTTCCAGGGCAACGAACTTCTTGCGGCATCGCCCGAGTACAGTGATTTCCGCCGTATCGACAATGATAACGACGGCGCTCAGGCAAACGGCGAAGGTCCCGGCGGTTCGAACAGCTTCGGCGACGGCAAATACGACTATGCCGCCACCGGCATACAGAGCCACACTATGACAGCCGCACCTCGCCTCGAAGGCAACAAGGCCGTGGCTTCCATGAAGGCTGAAGGTTGGAAGAGCAACTATACAATCGACTACACTATATATGCCGACGGAACACTGGACGTGACCGTAAACTTCGACCCTCAGCGCCGCGGACTCCGCCGTCTCGGTATGGGTTGGACGCTCGCTCCCGGCTTCGAAGACCTTGAGTACTACGCACGCGGTCCGAAATCGAACTATGCCGACCGCAAGACGGGTTCGTACCTCGGCAGATACACTACCACTATCGACGGTATGATCGACGAAAATGTGCATCCCCAGAGCTATGGCGACCACCAGGAACTCCGCGACCTCACACTCTACAACCGCAACACGGGCAATCACCTCCACGTGAAGGCTCAAGGCCCTGTAAGCTTCTCGGCAAGCCACTACAACGACACAGACTGGAATCAGGATATGCACTACACCCGTCAGCACTGGGACGACCTCAAGCGCCACGACGAAACATTCATGCACTTCGACTATTGGGTGCGTGGCATCGGCAACAACAGCTGCTTCTCCGATAAGTGTCTCCCCAAATACGAGACACCCTACCCCGGCAACTATCAGGGTGCCGACTCTCTCACCTACACCCTCCGCTTTATCCCCGAGTAACATATTTATCCCCGAGTAACACACCTCTTTATAGTCAGGGCCGGCCCCACGAAAGTATGGAGCCGGCCCTGATTGCATATATTCAGTTGGTCTGCGGAGTCTTAGTCAGCGGTGGATGTTGCTGTACCTTTGTTTTTAATGCGGTAATCTTTCGGGGTCATGCCGTAGACCTTGTCGAACTCGCGGTAGAAGTGGGAGCGGTTGTTGAATCCGCTGCGGTAGATAATTTCCTGCACGGTGAGTGATGTTGTAACAAGGAGTTTGGCGGCAAAGGAAATGCGGTGAGCCTTGATGAAATCGTTAGGCGACGGGAGGTCCAGCTCTTTGAATTTGCGGTAGAGGTTGCGGACACTCACCTGCATATGCTGAGCCAGAGTTTCGGGCGAGAGTTCGGCATCGTCGAGGTTTTCGTCGATATAATCCACAATCTTGTTGATAAACTCTTTGCTTTCCTTATCGACAAGCTGCCCGCCCGAATATTCGAATGCGCTGGCCGATGAATTGTAGTATTCCTTGAGCACATTGCGGTTTTCGAGCAGACGCACGACAAGCGCACGGAGATAGCTCATGTAGAAGGGTTTGGCCACGTAGGCATCGGCACCGCTGGCCAGACCTTCAACTTTATCGTCGCTTGTGTTCTTTGCCGAAAGTATTACAAGGGGAATATGCGAGGTGTGCTTATTGCCCTTGATCATGCGTGTAAAGCTTATACCGTCGGTTCCGGGCATCATCACGTCGGTAATGATGAGGTCTATCTTGCCGTCTTTGAGGACTTCCATGCCTTCGTCGGCATTCTTGGCGGTGACAACATTATACTCCGAGAAGCTGTCGGACAACAAGGTAAGAATATCCAGATTGTCGTCCACCACGAGTATAGTGTTCTTGCCCTTATCAGGTTCGGGTATGAGCTGAGTGTCGATGACGGGCTGCGCAATAATTTCAGAAACGCGTTGCGCGCCGGTTTGGTCGGGAGTGTCTTTCGTCTCCGTAAATTCGCTACACTTCACCTGCGGCAATGTCACTATAAATTCGGCATATTTACCGGGTTCGCTCTCGATGGTGATTTTGCCACCAAGCAGAGTCACAAGCATGTGGCAGATAGCCATTCCGAGTCCGTGGCGCGACGAAAGTCCTTTTGAAGCATTCTCCCCCACATTATCAAATATACGGTAATGGTCGAATATCTTCTCCTTTTCTTCTTTTGTAAGGCCTTTTCCGGTATTATAGATACGGAGTTTCAGTCCGGAGTCCTCCCCGGCCACAGCGAAGCGGACTTCCCCTCCTGCATGGGTGTACTTGAACGCATTGGACAGCAGGTTGTTAAGGATTCGTCCAAAGGCGTTGTAGTCGGTATTGAATTCGATACCCGGCTGAATATCAATGTTGAAATTCACTTTATTCTGCTCAGCGATAACCTTGAACAGCTCGCCGACTTCTTCGCACATTTCGCTGATGTTCACAGGAATAATTTTCAAGACCTTAACACCGCCTTCGAACTTACGGAAGTCGATGAGGTCCTGGATGAGCGAGTCGAGACGCTGAGTGTTCATGCGTATCAGGCCGGCATATTTACGTGTGTTTTCGTCGGGATTACCCGAAGAGAGCAGTCGCTCGCACGAACCGAAAATAAGGGTAAGAGGTGTGCAGAACTCGTGAGTAACATTGGTGAAGAAGCTTAGTTTCTGCTCATATACTTCTTCTTTGTGAGCGGCTTCGAGGGCCTCAAGAGCCTGCTTCTGCTTTCTACGCTGGCGGCGGATGAACAACAGAAATACTCCGAATACAAAGGTGGCGATAATCAAGAGGTACGCAACTTTGGCATAGACCGTTGCATACCACGGGGCATCTAAGTCGATATAAAGCACGTAAGGTTCGCTTTCGACATCGGTGGTGAGATCCTCATACTTGAACTGCAGCTTGTACTTACCGTGGGTGAACCGGGTGAAGTTGAGAGTATTGTCCGAGCCATTGTCTACCCACTTACCGTCGTCGAAAGAATAATAATATCGGTACTGCGACTCGAGTCTGAAGTCGGGCACCATAAACGAGATACGGAAATCAGTCTCGTCGCTCTTCAGTTTAAGAATCTTTTGCCCCTTGGCATCGGTAACTATATACTTCGCCGTCGACACATTATTTCCGAGCACCGAAAGGTCGAGTATCGATATTTCAGGATAATATTTGGTTCCGGACCTATAGTTTTCGTTTCGTGTAAGTATCAGTATTCCTTCGTTTCCGCCAAAGAAAAGTGAACGGTCGGAGCGGAAAGCCGCGCCGTCGCACAACTCGGTGAAGGGTACTCCGTAGTTCTTTGAGAAAACAAAAGTTTTGTCCGAGCCTTTTTCGAATCTTATCAAGCCGTGATTGGTAGATAGCCACAAGCCGTTGTGGTCGTCGTTGAGCAAGGCATGTATGGTGCTGTTGAGCAAGGTATTCTTATCTCCAAACTCTACAATACTGCCGTCGGAGGCAATTTTAATCAGTCCGTTACCGGTGCCGAGCCATATATTTTCACTGTCGCGACTGATAGCATAAATATCGTCGGCAGTTACATCCATATCTTCCGGAAAGTCTATTGCACGGACGAGGCTGTCGCCGTCGATAAAGAATACTCCCTGGCCGCGGTTGCCGAAGAGTTCCGGTTGTGATTTGTCGAAGGTCTGCGTGAAGAAATAATTGGATGATACCTTCGCGCCTTTGATATTGTACTGCTTGATATCGGTAAGTACAGGTGCCGACTCGGGTCCCGAGATGAGTGCCGTAAACACACCTTCGCCATTGGTGGAAATATATAGCGAGTCGCCCTTCTCAAATACGCTTGAAACCCATCTGAGAGGGATATCACCGGTAGATACCCGATGAATCTTGCTGTCTGTGTAGGAATAATAGCAGATGCCGCCGTCCTCACCAATCCAGAATATGGGTCGTGAGCTGGGCGAGAAAGAGTAGACGGAGTTCTCGGAGAGAGCGCTGTTGGTAGAGTTAAATATGCGCGGTTTCCCTCTTTTCGTAGGATCATTTACATCGAAATCTGTCACAAGGAGCATGCCGTCGCCCTTGGTACCGAGCCAAAGATTATTTTGGTCGTCAAGGTAAATTGCACGTACGGGATGACTTATCAGGTCATCAAAATCCTTGAAAGACAAGGCGACAAGGTTATACTTGGAATCGGAATATGTATAAATTCCGTGCGAATCAGTACCGAAACATATCACATTCTGAGGCGAACGTGCCATGCACATCACACCGAAGTTGAGATTGAGGTCTTCGGGGATGTATTTTCCGTCGGGCTGACGCACAAGCTTGAGCACACCGCTTGTAAAGAACGAAATATATATGTCGCCTGAGTTATCGGTGAGCATACTCGAAACTGTTCCGCGTGTTTCGATGCGGTTTCTGAGATCTGCATACTCCACGGGGATATTGTCGCCGGGACGATACTCAAGGACTTTATTGTCGCTGTCAATAGCGAGGACCGACGAGCCGTTCTCAAAAGCATATTTGATGCTGCGGCCTGATACGGCATAGGGCTTTCCGAGCTTCACCGCTCCCCCGGTTCGGGTAAGAGGATAGTCGAAAATTCCTTTGGCAGTGAACAGGCGGAGAGCTTTCTCAGATGCGGTATAGTATTTGATGTCAGAATAGTCGATATCGACAGTGGTGAGATATTCAAACTCCTTGGAGCGTGACTCCGAGAAGTAAGAGAGTACTCCGTTTTCCTGCAGAAGAAATACGATACCGCCTTGGGTTATAACGAGTTTGTCGGCGCCTCGAAATTGCTTGAAAACATCGGCTTCACCTGTAGCGGGTACTATACGTGTTATGCCGTAGTTGGTCTGCACCCACAGCACATCCTCGTCCGACTCCTGAACTATCTCAATGATATTGCCCGGGATAACATCAAACTGCGGTAATGTTTTGGTGGATATTATATTGCTACCGTCGTAGGCATCAAGTCCGTCGAGGGTGCCTATCCACAGCAGACCGTCCGACTGAAAGCAGAGTGAGAGTATCACACTGTTGCTCAATCCGTCGTCGATGCTTAAATGCTTGATATTATAGGGTTTGGCAGTAAGCCCAAGCAATAAACAGGCACAAAACAGATAGAATCGTAGGGTCTTTGGTTTAATCATTCTGGAGTGTCTCATGGTATTAGCACACAAAAATAGTCAACATTTTTGTGTGTACAAAATATTATCGACGTGATTTAACCTTCAACATTATCAGAGAATGAATAAGGATAGTCTGCGGCCGCAGTTACCCTGTCACCGGCGGGCGACGACGACATCTTATACACCATATCGGCACCGTCGAGCAGAGAATCATACGATATATATGTGCCTGAGTGCTTTATACCGTTGACAGTCATAGAGGCAATATATGGGTTGGCCTCGGAATTGTCCATAGCCTTGATTGTTATTTTATTGCCATTTTCAAGATGAATTACGGCAGTCTCTACGCGAGGCGACGTGAGTACATACTGCCCGCTTCCGGGGCAGAGCGGATAGAAGCCGAGAGCGGAGAATACGTAGTCGGCATCGGAAGCGGTATTGTCGGCGAGGCGGTGCGATACCTCCTGGCACATCCAGGGTCTGTCGGTATAATTATAGAGGCAGGCGAGCTTGACAGAACTGTCTTTGAGGGCGATAAGCGAATCAAGTTTCTGATTGAAAGCTTCCACACCGCCCAGCGCCGCAATAGTTCCGCGCAGATCGTGGGGAGCGTTGAGCAGGCTTTCGGGTGTGATACAGGTATCGGCAACGGTATGGTTGAGAGCACATTCCCTAAATGCGCGGAGTTCATACTCCTGTTTGCCGAGCGATTTACCGAGAGTATATATACACCAATCGTCGTAAGAGTGCTTGTCGGGGCGCGGAGACTGTTTGCTGTGTGAAGTGTATCTTATTACGTCCCAGAGCATATCCATGTCCTGCGCAAGGAGCCCGTGAGAATACGCATCGGCCAACAATGCAGGCTCGACATACCTGCAGGCCGAAGCACTTTCGCTATAGGCGTTGGCAAGGCCCTGATGAATTTTGGCGGCTTCGGAGGGATAGAGCAGATTGAGCATAGGCATCAGCGAACGCAGAGCCTCGTCGCTGTCGACATTAAGGTACATATATCCCTGACCGACCGCTCCGTTGTAGGGACTGAAGTGCACGGCCGAGCCATCGGCAAGATACTCATGGACAGTGCGGGGAGCAAGGAGCGCACGGTGGAGACGGGTGTAGAACGTGCGGATGTTGCCGGCATCCTTTCCTCCGAGAGAGACGCGCGCGAGAGCACGGTTCCAGTCGGCTATACCTTGGTTGCGGACGGCCTCAAAATCGCCTGATACCTCTGCCATATTGCGGTCGGCCTGCTCAAGACTGATAAATGAACTTGCCACGCGCGCGTGGACGGTCTTGCCGCCGGCGGGAAAACTTATTACGGCACATACATGCCGGCCTGTGCAGGAGTAATCTGCCGAGAGGGTGTCGCAGTCGGAAACGGTGGCGACGCAGGTGATAGGAGTATCGAATTTGATTACGAAATAATTGCGGAAATCTCCGGGAACGGAACCGTTGCCCGCTGCAGAGAACCCGACAATCTTGTTCTCTTCGGGGAGTACCGATACGAAAGAGCCGGCTTCGAGGGCATCAAGCACCACGAAGGCGCTGTCGGTATCGGGATAGGTAAAGCGCATGAGGGCGGCACGCTCGGTTGCGGCGAGTTCGGCCTTGATACCGCTGTCGAGCAAGTCGGCGCTGATATGGCAGGGCGAAACCTCGGCAGAATCTACCGTATAAGCCGACGTCGGCATATCTTCGCTGAAAGCCACCAGGGTTGTGGTCGGCATCAGAGAGAATCTGCCGTAGTCGTCCACGCCGTCGTGAACGATATGCGACTGACAGAAGCCGCAGAATTTTGAGTGCGCATCTGTCCGGACCTTCCACAAGTGCATGCCCAGTGGCATGCCGAGGCACGTGGACTGTATATTGTCTACATACCGAGCCGGTGAGGAGACGGTCTCTTCTTTAGTACATGTTACTAACAATGTAGCTAAACACAATAGAACAAATGCTTTCTTCATCATTATTTGATATATACAAGCTTGCTGTTATGAACATAGATACCGCCTGCCGCCGGCTGCTGCAGACGTACTCCGCTCAATGTAAACCATGAATCGGAATCGGAAGTACAGGGAGCGGCGGAGATTTGTCCGACGGAAGATTCCGGATCGAAGGCCGTGACGAGTCCGAGGTCGACATACTGCCCTCCCCACGACTGCGAGCACTTGACGCACACAATGTTTTTACCCTCTTTGAGAGCCGACGGTGCTATACGGCAATTCTGATAGCCCGAGAGATAGCCGGATTCGCTGAATACTTCCTGACCGTTAATCCACACGGTCACATCGTCGTCGTGATGAAGGTGGAGCATGAAGTGTTGTCGCTGATACTCTGTGAGCGGGGGAAGCTCGACTTCACGGCGCAGATAGATTGCCGACGAGGTCCACGAGGTGTTGATGATACCTCCGGGGACATCGCCGTTGCCGAACCCGCCTGTTCCGCTTTTCCACTTGAAGCGCTCGACATCAAAGTCATCGTCGAGCCACTTCATGGGAGGCGTAGCCGTGGTATAGTACCACGACTGAGCCTCGGTGTCGGCGGCAGGTAAGAGTGTGAGAGGAGTATAGTCGTATTCATCGAGAATCTTCTTAAGCTCCTCTTTGGAAATGATCTGAACAGAGCCATGACGCACTCCCGTAGGATTTTTCACCTCGCTGTCGGGGATTTGCTGCCATGAGAGTTTTGTAGGGTCGTCGGTACGGGCGTAGCTGAGGCCGGTGCCGTCGTCGAACTTATCGTAGTACATCAGGTAACCGCCGCCTCCGATGAGGGGGAAGGTCTCCGGCCCCTCGACCTGCGTCCTGTAGTCGGGGAAAAGATTGATTTCGTTGCCGAACTCCTCAACTTTGGGGTTGAGCGATTTGGTGGTGCGTGCCATGATGCACTTTTTACCATTGCGCTCGTCCTTGTAGAAGCCGTAGTAAGTGTCGCCGCACTTGAGCACTGTCAGGTCGATAGCCGTGTAGCCGGGATAGAAAAGGACTTCGGGCACGGAGAATTCTTTCCAGTCTCGTGTGGTGCAGTAGTAGTGCACTTCCTGCGAACCGCCGTCGATAGTCTGACGCGAAGCCCAATAGATATAGAATAGGTCTTCCTCAGGCACATAGAAGAATTCGGGCGCCCAGGCATTGGGAGCTGAGGGGCGGCCGTCCTTGCCGTCCATAAGCTGAATCTTGGCAGACTCGGGGTCGGTGGTGCCGTCGACAGCCACCCAGTTGACGAGGTCGTCGCTCTCCCAGTGGAATATAGCGGGATGATCCCAGCCCCATGTGTGCACGAGGTGGAACTTGCTCTCGCCGTTGCGGGTCACGCGGCTTGCATACGGGTCGCGCAGGGCTATGGAATTGTCGTAGGCGTTGAACACCTGCCCGCCGTCGTTGATATCGTTCCAGTGCAGACCGTCTTCGCTCCAGGCATAGAAAAGATGCTGATCGGAGGGCTTGAAGAACGACATGAGATATACACTGTCGGCTTCAGCCGCCGCTTTTTGGGCGACGGCTGAAATCGGAGCCAATGCACAGAGTGCAAGTCCGAATAAGAATCCTGTCTTCATAATGTTACTTTACGATGACTTTACGCTTATGATGAATGTAGATACCGGGGGATGCAGGCTCTGCAATCTTCACGCCCATGAAGGTGTACCATGCGTCGTCGGCAGTATCTTCGGCCACGAGGACACCTTCGATGCCTGCGAGTTCGGGGTCGGTCTCGCCCGAGAGAGTGAGAGCGATGAAGTCGAAGTCGGCTGCCGAGCCGGGAGCATTTGTCAGTGCAATCTGATTGGCACCTTGCTTGAGATTTATCTTTACTGTCTCTTCCTTCACGGTACGGTTATTGCCGGTAGAAGGCAAAGTAGCGGAGTAGTCGGCATTGGCGGTTGAAGCAATCACGTCGGCCGCATCCTTCGAAGCGTAAGCCACTGTCATGTCGTAGCAACCGCTGAGAGGAACATCTACCGAGAAGGTGATTTTGCCACCGTCGACGGCACCTGTCACCACAGTCTTGTCGCCGTAGATACTGCTGGGGATAACCTTGGTCTTGGCACCACCGGCGAGGGCGGCGTCTTCAGCCTCGTATACGGCAGAATCCCAATACCCGTTTTCGGGAATTACGTAGAGGTAATCGAGGTCTACGCTGTAGGTCTGGCGGCTCTGCTCGATTGTGATATCGTTGTTGCCTTTGCGGAATACGAGTACAAGAGAGGTCTGGCCCATATTGTTCGACGAGCCGCTGGTAGTGGCGGGAGAGAATGTATCGGGCTCGTTGCCGTTGACGGTCACTTTAAGATTGGACGCGGGAGTACGCATAGAGTAGCCGAGCACTACGGTGTAGACGCCGGCTTCGGGCGCATCGTAATGGAAGGTTACGGTATTGCCGGAGAGGAAGTTGGTCACGCGCTTGCCGCCTGAGCACATGGGGTCGTCGACTATCTGGAGAGCATTCTTGTTGGTCGACTCGAAGTCGGCGTCCTCAGCTTCGAGATAGTTTGCCGAAGTAAATTCTTCTTTAAGAGGGAGCACGATGCAGGTGCTGTTGTTACCGACGAGCTTCACAGCCTGAGCGCACATCCACTCATATATAGTCCAACCGTTGGGGAAGGATATCTCGTTGCCGGTAAGAGGGCTGTCGCCGACTTTACGGGTTACGGTCTTGAGATCCCAGAGGTCGTTTTCAACAACGAACATGGAGAATGCGCGGGCGGCTTCCCAGCACCAGTAGCCGTCGGACGAAAGACCGCCGGCAGCATTGTCGTGCCAACCCTTGAAGTAGCCGTTGGCGTCGAGACGACGGTTTACGATATCGAAGATGATAGTCTCGCACCAGTCCATGTACTTTTCATCGCCGGTAGCCTGATAGAGGGCGTTAGTAGCCTCGAAGAAAGTAGAATGGTCGTGGAGCGTGCGGCGACCCTGCACGTATTCTTTCTGGTCGCGCTGCTCGCCGCTATATATTCCGTGATACTCGGGATGCCAGCCTTCAGAGACACCTTCTTTGGGCTGACCTGCGTTCTCGAGGTTGTCGTAGTGGTCGTAGAGAGTCGTAGCCACCCAGTTCCATATGTTCTTAGCCTTGGTGAGGTAAGATTCGTCGCCGGTTTCTCTGTAGATATAAGCGCCGAGGGCAGCCACACCACTGTTGCTCAGAGGCGACTTGACCACGTAGTAGAAATTGTTGATTTCGGTGTGAACATTGGGTTTGACCATCCACCAGAGGCCCTTCGAACCGTCATCGGCCGAAACATCGGCCCACATATCGCCGGGGCCGTGGCATCCGCGCTCGAAGAGGGTGTCGAACACCGTCTTGGCGCCTTCGAGCCACTCTTCATTGCCCGACACGCGGTAGCCGCGGATGAGCGAGAGAGCAAGCCAAAGCTGGTCGTCGATATATTCGTTCCAACCCAGGCCCCAGTTGTCGCCGTAGTGAATCTTGAAGCCGCGGCAGAGGTCGTCGGACATGTGGATAGCGGTGCGGTTTCCTGCAAACTCGGCAAGGTCTTCGGTTGCCATCATGCAGAGGTTCTGCTCCCAGTAGTAGCGGTAGTTGTTGGAGTTGGCTTCCATCCAGCCTATGTAGGCCTGACCGCCGCTTGAGAAATTTACTTTGAGCTTATTGGCCTTGAAAGCCTCGAACGATTCCATAACCATACGGTTGACATCGCTCTGATTGCTTATATCTATATCCCTTGCCGAAACTCCGAAGATGCTTGCGGCCATGAGAAGAGTGGAGATAGTCTTTTTCATGGGATTGAATTTATCTGATAATGATTTTCTTTTTATTGTGAATATATATACCGGGAGCCGAAGGCTTCTCGATGCAGATGCCGGTGAGAGTGTACCAGCGGTCGTCGGTATCGCCGGAGTTGTCGGCTGCGACTGCCGATACACCTGCTTCGTCGTCGCGGGAGTCGAGCAGACCGAAGGACGATATCTCTACATTTCCGCCTCCGTGATTTTCGGTAACTTTGATGCGGTAGTGGCTGAAAGCCTTGCCGTGATTGGGATTCTTCACGGAATAATCCTCGTTGAGAAGGTCGGCTGCACGCAGGCGCTCCACACTCTCGAAAAGGAAGAGACCGCTGAGCACTACCGACGCATGATAGTCGGGAAGAACGGCCTCACCGCGATCCTGCCAGTTGGCCATAATGGTCATGTCGGGCTTGACAAGAGCCGCGAGATAGAGCGAACGGGCATTTTCGAGCAGATAGTTGGTGTAGCGTATCTGATGCTCTTCGTCGAGAAGACCGGAGAGTACCCAGTCGGTAATGTAGCGGATGTATATGCCTTTGAAGAGGCCGCCGTCGCCCTTTCCGCTCTCACACATTATACCGTTGGGCGAGTACCAGCGGCTGTCGATGCTCTTGTCGAGGAGGTCGACGGCCACGTCGTAGTATTCCTGATTCTTGGTGGCGCGGTAGAGCTCGAGCAGACCGCCGACCCATGTTCCCTGATTGTAGGTGAAAGCCCAGCCGCGATTTTCCTGTGCGGGACTGTCTTTCACAAATCCGTCTTCAAAGAGATTGTGAGCGAGCATGAATTCATATATCTTCTCGGCCTTTTCGAGGTAATGTTCTTCGCCGGTTTTCTGATAGAGAAGTGCCGCGCAAAGCATTGCAGGAGCATTTGAGCAGGCATTTTTGGAGTCGACGGTGCCCACGGCGCTGCCATGATTCCAGAGTATGCCGCCCACCGAGGCATCCCAGCCTTCATTCCATATCCAGTCGAAAAGCTGCACGGCTTCGTTGAACCATTCTTTGGGAGATATGCGTAGAGTCTCCGAAGCACGGATACATGCGAGGCACATCCAGTCCATATCGTCGAAGAAAGAGTTCCACAGGTCGCGGCGTCCGGCATCGTATGCCACGTACATACCGGTGCGGATATTGCGGGCGTGGCTTTCGTAGGTGTTCTTGCCGGTGCGGCGATAGGCATCAACGTAAGCGTCGACAGCGTGGGCCATCCACCAGTAGTTGTAGCCGTTGTTGATGTCGGCGGGTACGGTATTCCATGCGTGAATGAGGTATTTGCCGCCGTTGTAGTCTTTGTAGAACTTCTGATCCATCATTGCATGAATCTTGTCGAGGGCATCGCTGAAGTCGATATTGCGGCCAGACTTGCCGAAAGTGTACTCCAGAGCAAAGTTCTGAACGTCGATGTCGGGCATATTGGCCTGCATGTCGAGAGTTACCCAGTCCTCGCCGTCGTTCGAAGCCTGCAGCTCCCATGCGGCTGGGCGGGTGGTCTTGTTGCCGGTAGCAGCGCCTCCGAGAGTGTAACCGCCGATAACGAGCGGCTCGTCGAGGTCGTACTGCAGTGATGCGGTCCATGCGTTATCGCCGATTACGCCGTTGTCGTACGCCTGTTTTGCAACAGTCGCCGTGCCCGGATTTTCGGGATATACCACACGGCTGAAATCGCGGCCGAGGAGCTGAATTTCAGCAATCTGCGCCGTGCCGCCGCCATTGTTCACCTTATTTACCTCAATCTTGAACTGAGTGTAGGGTGCGTCGGTAGTGGCGCGGGCTGTGGCGTTGGTGTACGGCAACTTATAGCCGGTAGCCATTACGCGGACTATGATTTTCCAATCTTCGCTGTCGTTGTTTCGGGCGTAGACATATACTCGCGAGGGCGCGGTATTGAGGTCGGCAGCCGCCACAACATTTACACCCGTCACGGTTACGGGAGTATCGAAGATATACTCTGCCGAGAGGTCGCCGCTGAGAGTCGCCACTGTCATATCGTTGCCGTCGGTAAGTGCTTCGGGAACGTCGACAGTGCCTCCCGCGAAGTGAGCGCGGGAGAGGATGTTGCTTTCAAATATTGTCTGCTGCCCGTAAACCGAGAGAGCCGCAGCAGCGATACATAGAGCTGTTAAGCGTTTCATAGAGCAAGTTTCTTGGAGAAGGAGGCCGAGCCGCAGTGCACGTTGGCAATGACGATGCCCGAGAGAGATGTTTCAATAGTATTGACACCGCCTGAGAGGCTATAGGTGCCTGCAATGCGGCCGTCGAGAGTGAAGATAGTGAGTTCGCCGGCTTCGGCTGTAGTCACGGTCACTGTTCCGGCAGAAGCGGTGATTGTGGGTGCGTAATAGGAATTTACGGTTTCGACGCCCGACTCTACGTAGTCGTCGGTAACTTCTGTCATCAGGAGGATGCGGTCGAATGCCGGAGTATTGGCGTTGTTGCGCGGCGAGATTTTTATGGTGTTGTTTCCTTTCTTGAGATTTACACGGATAGTGGTGAATCCAAGCGGATCGTGCGAAGACTGCCCGCCCTGGCGGTTGAATGTGTGGTAGGTTGCAGAAGCACCGTTTACCGAAATCGCCGCTGTGGACTGCTCGTTGTTGGTGTAGAAGAAAGTAAGGGTGTATTCACCGTCTTCTTCCACTTCGATGTCGTCGAAGAATACCGACTGCGAGGAGTTGTTCATCACGCCTGCCTGACGACCCTGCGAGCACCAGCTGTTGCCCTCGGCATTTACGCCCTGAGTATAGTTCTCGGCTTCGCGACGGATAGTGCGCGGATAGAGGAGGTCGCTGCGGGGCGAGATGCACATTACGGCGCCGTCCTGTGCCTTGAGGCTGAGCGAAAGGCGGGTAGCGGATGTCACTTCGCGCTTTTCGAACGCGATGTCGGTGGCATGCACGCCCTGAGTGTAGATGTATGCGTAGTAGGTGCCGTCGCCTTCGAGGAAGCTGAGGTCTACGGTCTGAGTGCGCGCTTTATCGGAAACGCTTGCCACCCACCAGTCGTCGCCGGAGCGGCGGGCGATAGTCACATAGCTTTCGGGAGAGGCTGCAAGGCACTTGATATCGTCCCATGTGGTGGGCACCTGACGCAGCAGAGGAGTCGATTCACGGCCGAGAAGGTTGGATGCACAGTCGCAGATTGTGAGGTGAGCGCTCTCGTAGAGCACAGTGAGTGCAGTCTGATAAGCCCACGAAGTGTTTGCTATGGCACAGCCGTCGCGCTTACCGTATTTTACGGGAGTATAGTCCATAGGGCCGATTACATTGCGGGTCAGGGCAAGATTCACGCCGTGGCTCGCGGGGGTAAGGTGGCCCCAGTTCATATACATCTCGCCGCCGTAGTTTGCCTCGGTAGTCATAAGGTGAGGCCAGTAGCGCTCAAGGCCCGAGGGCTTGTTGCAACCGTGGAAGTTGACCATGAGGCGGCAGTCCGCGCACGCCTGTAGGAGCACCTGATATTTCTCCTGCACGGTCTGAGCGTCGCCGTTGAAGAAGTCGATTTTCACACCGGCGATACCGGCGTCGGCCCAACCTTTGAGAATGCGGTAATCGTTGTCGTAGTCATTGTTGAAGCGGTTCTGGTGGCTCCAGAGCAGCACCTTCACATTCTTCGAGTCGGCGTAGGAAGTAACGTCGGTGAGGCTCACACGGCCGTCCCAGCCTTCGTCGAGGAGGAAGTAAGGCCAGCCCATCGACGAAGCGAGGTCGATATAGCTCTTGCAGCGGTCGAGTGTCACGTCGTTGCTGCCGTCTTCCGAACCCCAGTCCCATGAAGAGGCGCCGGGCTTTACCCATTCTTCCCAATCGGTCATCTCGGTATCGGGCACGAGATTCTGAATCATGGTAGACTCCACGATAGTGGGAAGTGTGCCCATCTGCAGGGTACGCCATGCCGAGGTGAAGTCTGATTTGATCTTGGAAGAACCTTCGGGCTGATAGATAATCTGGCCCTGTGTTTCGCCGGGGAAGATACGCGAGCCGGCCATCTGGTCGAAAAGTCCGGCCTCGGAGAGAAGGATATACTGAGCGCCCGACTGTATGAGCATCGGGCCGCAGTAGCCGCCTTCATTGGTGAGATTGTTCCATGTGTGGGTATTGTAGTAGGAGGAGTATCCTTCGCCGTAGTTCTGAACCCATGTACGGGTAAAGGATGCGATGTTGAACTCAGTGTGCTCCTGCGTGAGGCTCATGCCGGGAAGATTTGGTATCTCGTAGCGGAATGCCACACCGTCGTCGAACACGCGGAAGCGTACGGTAAGATTGCGGGAAGAAGCTGTGCCCTTTCCGGTCACAGTAAGTTCGTTATAGTGATTGTGCGCCACAGATACCTTTCCGTGGGGCAGTGCATAATATTCGTCGTTGGAGGCTTCGGTCCATTCGGCACCGTTGGGGAATGTCCGGAGTTTCATTGCTCCGATAGTGAGGCCGAGGGCTGAAGACTTTACATATTCACGCGAGTTTTTCGCGATAGAGTATTGGAGAGAATTGTCGTCGGTGTAAGTTACTGTGAGGGTTATCGCACCGTCGGGCGACGAAGTCTGACGCGTCTCTTCTGCGTAGGCATTGGAGGCGCTACACAACGCACCGGTCGCCAAAAGTATGTTGAGCAGTTTTTTCATTGTATGTGATAAGTGGTTAACGTTAAGAGGGAGAGAAACGGAGGGACGAAGCCTCGGGGCCGCGCCCCTCCGTATAGAAATTTATAGCAATGTTGATGTTGAATTAGCGGATAACGATCTTGCATACAGTGTTCTCTACCTTGAGGATGTAGAGGCCTGCAGCGAGAGTTACGGTTGCAGTTCCGTCGGCGAGCTTACCTGCGGCTACTTCTGCACCTGCGAGGGTGTAGACAGCGTAGGTGTTGCCGGCTTCAGCGGCGATAGTGAGTTCGCCGCCTGCGATAGCGTAAGTGAAGGCGGGAGCAATAGCGTCGGCTACACCGGTGGGAATGTCGGGAGTAGCGTAGAGCTGGAATGCACCGAGGGCGGGATTGGAGATTTCGTCGCCGGTCATTTCGAGTTTAACAGCCTTTACAGCGGCAGCGCGAGCTTTGAAGCGTGCGGTTTCTTCGGCTTCGGCAGCGGGTGTGAATGTAGCCACAATACCGCGTGAGCTCAGAGCTACGTCGCCTTCGAGAGCCTTGAATTCGCCTGCATCGGCAGAAGTGCTTACAGTCCATTCTTCCTTACCCTTGGTTGTAGAAGCCCATACAACCTTGTCGATGAATACGGGAGTGTCGAATACCTTGGTGATAGTTGCGGTGGGAGCAGTTGCGACAGCCTGGTTGTACTCGTTGTTATCCCAGATTGCGGCGGCATTTTCGAAGTTTTCAACAGTCACTTCTTCGGCAGAAGCGAGATTGTTTTCGTTTTCTTCGATTTCGGGAGTTACTTCCTCGTCGGCGATAGTGTACCATGCGCCGATATTGATGGGTTCGAGTTCGAAGCAGTCAACGGGAGTAGCATATCCGGTAGTACCGTGAGTGATAGCGATGATATTGAGGCCTTCTTTAAGTTCGAGTACGGTAGAAGCTATACCGTTGCCCTGATCCCAGGCTGTTGCATTGTCGGGAGCATTAACGAGAACTTTAGCCTTACCGAGTACCTGTACATAGGTATCGCGGGCACCGTTCATTGCCACCTTGTGCCAGAGGCGCATCTGGTACATACCGGCCTCTTTTACATTTACGGTATAGTAAGCGGCAGCGGCTTCATTGTCGAAACCAACTACCTGACCGCCGTGGAATCCGGGCAGGGGTTCGTGTGCGCAGTTTTCAGCGAAGTAGTAAGCTTCAGCCTCGCTGAAGTAGCGTGCGCCTGCGAAGTCGCTTTCCTGGAGAGTCGAATTGGCATCTTCGAGGAACACGAATTTACCGATACCGGGCATGAAGTCGTTGTTGTGGCGGGCGAGAACAAAAGTGTTCACACCTTCGTTGAGCCATACCTTAACGCTGGTTTCGCCGGTGCAGGCAGCGAGAGTCTTATCCCATGTACCATTGTTGGCGCTGCGGAGAATGTTGGGTTTCTGGTCGTTGACCTGAGTGAAGAAAGCACGCTCACCCGCACAGGCGGTGTAAGCGGTAAGAGTGTAGACACCGGCCTTGGGAGCTTCGAAGGTGTACTTGGCACCGATAGTTGCGCGGTCGGCGGCAAATTCATCGTAGCCGTAACCGAACTTACCACCACCTTCGCCGAGTACTTCATTAGCTATTGAAAGGTTGAAGGGAACATATCCTTCGGTTTCGTGACCGTCAAACTCTACGGCGAGAAGTTCGATGCGGGCAATGGTCTCGAGCTTTTCGTTGGCGGTAAACCAGGGTGCGTCGATAGCCTCGATCTCGAAGCAGTCTACAATGGGAGCATAGCCATTATGACCCTTGAATGTGAGTTTGTTAGCACCGGCTTCAAGATAGAGGGGGAGATTTACAGTAGCGTTTGCGCTATCCCAATTTGATGAGTATCCGGGAACACCGTTGAGCTCGTAGGGAAGATAGCCGTCTACCTCTACCTGCATATCGCGGTTCTGCATAGTGCAGTACCAGATACGCATGAGATAAGCGCCGGCCTTGTCTACGTTTACGGTATATGAGGCGGTGTTGCCGTTGTCAAGGCCTACGCCTGTACCGGCAGCGGCTGTAGTGTGGCTGAAGTTAGGACGATTTTCGAGACCGGCAGAGTGTTCGTCGCAGTCCTCGGCTTCAACAAAAATAGCTTTGGTGGCTTCGAGAGCTTCTCCTTCGGCTTTTGTCAATTCAAACTTATAGATGTTGGGGAGATATGCGTTCTGAGAAGCGCCGTTCAAGAATATGCGGCAAGGTTCGATAGTAATGGTATTCTCACCGGCTTCGAGAGCCACACGCATGGTAGACTTGGCTGTAGCATTCTCCCAATTCCAATCACCTGAAGTCTCTGCATGTATGAGGGCTGCCTTGGCGTCGTTTACCTTTGCGTAGATGTAGCGGTCGAACTGCATGTTGGCGTAGAAGATGTCAAGGTCGTAAACACCTGCAGCGTCAACTGTGAAAGTATAGGTTGCGTGGCGGCCGTTACCTTGGGCATAGTCAGAATAATATGCTTGCCAGTTTTCACCATTCTCCTGGCCGAGCATTTCAGAGGCTGTGTTCATACCCACGGTAGCTACAGTGGGCGCGGGGAGATTGTCGGCGGTAGCTTTTGTACCCGCCTGGAAAACGATGTCGGCGGCATTAGCTGCAGGAGCGAGAGCTGCTGCGCCGAGAAGAGTTAGTAAAATTTTGTTCATGATAATTTTAGGTTTGTGGATAGTGAGGATGTTGACCTGAGCAACACCCTCACTATATTTTAAGCTATTGATTAACGGATAGAAACTTTCTTCACGAGGTTGCCGACCTTAACTACATAGAAGCCGGGAGCGAGAGCTACGGTATTGCCACCGTTTGCAGCGCGGCCCTGAGCTACTGTAGCACCTGCGATAGTGTAGATGCTGTAGTCGGTACCTGCCTCTGCAACGAATTCGATAGCGCCGGGGAGGATAGCGAGCGCGAGAGCGGGCTTAACGGCTGCAGATTCGATTACGCCTGCTGCTTCGCCGGAGATATCTTCAGTGAAGAGCTGGAGACCTGAGAGGTGGAGAGTCTTGCCGGCGGTCTCACGGAGTGTGAGGCGGATGAAGTCGGAAGTGAAGTCCATGTCGCAGGGGAGGATGAATGCACCGCCGATGGTGTGCCATACAAATTCGTTCTGAGCGTCGAGAGTTGTGTAGGGGTCTTCTTCGTCGGAGTTGTAGTCGTAAGCGGCGAGAGTCCAGTACTGGGGGTTACGGCCCGACCAACCGTCGCGGTAAGGAGCAGCAATGAGGTAAGACTTGAGCTGAACTTCTTCGTCGAGATAGAATTCAACGTTCACTTCGAGAGTTTCATTGTTGCAGACGGGAGTCCAGAAAGAGGTGTTGCTGCCGTCGAAGATATTGTGGGTGGTTTCGTCGTAGATCGTCACTTCGCCGGTGTCGGGGTCGGTACCTTCTGCGTAGTATCCTTCGATATCAGAGTTGAACTCTACACCGTCGGGGATGAGGATGCCTTCGGGGTTGTGAGTTGCAGCAGAGCTGTAGGGATAGCCCCATACTGCGAGGTCGCCGATAGATGCGGCTGCGCTACCCTTGATATTTACGCGTACATACTTCACGGGATCGGGAGTAACGAAAGGATCGGTGAGAGTTGCGCTGTAGAAGCGGCCTACGGTAGCGGTTGCACCGGGGGTAGGACCTTCGCGCCATGTCCGGCCGTCGTTGGATACTTCGAGTGTCCAGCCGTCGCGGTCGGCGTTCTCAGATGCCCACTGGTAGCCTGTGAGAAGGATTTCGAAGGGGAACTCGAGCACTACATCGGCGGTAGAAGAAGCTGCTGTAGCTACAGTCCACTCGTTGTGGTCCTGGATAGCGGCAACATTATCGAGAGTGTTCGACGACCACTTTGCGATAGACGAAAGGGCATGCTTGGGAGCACCGATTTCGTTTGCGGGCTTCACAAAGTCAGGATAGTTTACGAGGTCGAGGGTGAAGAGGTCCATAGGAGCGGTGTCACCGTTGCTCGAAGCGTTTGCACCCACCTTGGTGTAGTTGGAGATCTGGATAGTGTTGGCACCCTTTTCGAGATATACGAGGACGTTGCGGTGAGTGTTGGCGGCAAACCATTCACCTGCAGCCCACTGGTTGAACTGTACGAGGTAGGGCTCGCCTTCGTTTACTTTCACCTTGGCCCAGCGGTTGCCGAAGAGACAGTACCAGATAGTCATGTCGTACACACCGGCCTGGTCGACATTTACATTGTAGATAAGTGTACCGCCGCTTGCGCCTACACAGCCGGCCTGACCGCCGCTAAAGTTTTCGCGATCGTCGATAGTGGTATTGCCGGAGCGACCGTCGGGAGTCTCCATTTCACGGATATAAGTTGTGTAGGGTTCCCAGTCGGCGGGTTTTGCTATCTCTGTAGCAGAACGTACGAGTTCGAAGCGGTCGAGGTTGGGGATATAAGGTACGTCGCGGCCTTCAGCTTTTGAGGGTCCGAACATATATTCAACCTTGAGTTCGTTTTCACCGGCCTCGAGGTAGAGCTGAATGGTCTTGCTTACGATACCGGGCTCGATGGTTGTGGTTTCGTCTTCGTTGAGAACTTCGCGGGGAGTACCGTCCCAACCGGCAGAGAGTTCGTCGCAGTAGATTACGTTGCCAATCTGGTTGTTGGCCGTAACCTTGAGCCAGCGGTCGAACATAGAAGCGTAGAATACGGTGAAATCGTAAGTACCGGCTTCGGGAACTTCTACGATATACTGGGCGTAGCAGCCGGCTTCGCCGCCTACCATTTCGAGGTAGCTGCCCACAGCACCCTGGGTACCACCGATCATAGCTCCGGAGGCCTCGGTGCCTTCACCTACGGGAGCATCGTCCATATTGACAGCATAGGTATAGTCCTCTGCTTCGAGCACAATAGGCTCTGCAGCGAAAGCTGCCATTGTACCGCTCATAAGAACGGCTGCCATAAAAGCTGATTTGTGTAAATTTTTCACAGTCTGTCAGGTTTTTATTTGTTAATGATTGATTCTGTTTAAAAAAAGAGGAGAGAGGAGATGAGAAGTTTTATCAGAGTACCTCGACGGTATGTTTGTAGTTGTCGAGCTCGCCTTCGTTGTTCAGGTCGACAGTGATGAGGAGGTCGTGGTCGATCTGGAAGTTGTTTGCATTACCGAAACGGAAGCAGAACGAAGTGCCGGCATCGGCGCAGCGGTAGAGGTCGAAGTAGTCGGCAGGAGTATTGGCTGTCTGCGACTGAGCGTTGGAGCGGAGATATCCGAAGTAGATATCGCGGGTGTCGCCTTCGGTATTGGTCTCGTTGACGATAAACTTGTAGGTGTAGGTATTTCCCACGCGGGTGAAGTGGTATGTACCCTGCCATGTGGCATCATTACCTGCGAGGAGGGGAAGCTCTACGGGGTTCTGAGCGTCGCCCAGATAGAGGAGCGATACGCTGTTGACCGTAGCGAGGGTACCCTCGGAGGTGTTGAAGTCGGCCAGGATGTGGGTTACTGTGCCGCCCTTGGGAGCGTGGATTGTTCCGCCGGGGATGAGTTTGTCGCCGCTTACAGAGAAGTTGCGGGTCTTGCCGCCGGCCATGCGCTCGGTGATTTTGTATTCACCTTCCGAGAGGGTGGTGAAAATCTCGAAGCGACCGAAATCAACGAGCTTCATGGTGATGAACTCACCGGAAGGAGTCTCGAGGAAGAGGTGCTCGGGGTTGTAAGCGAAGCCGTCGGGACGGTTAATGGTGAGTTTGTGCACCTCATCGCTCTGCATGTCGGTTACGCCCGTATTTGCCTTCACGGTCCAGTACACTGTGCCTTCGGCATCTTGAGGGATACCGCCGAGCTCGGCTATGATATTGAGTTCGCTCGGTGAGATCTCAACATTTGTTTCGGTACCGAAGTTGAGAGACTCAAGTTCGTAGTACACGTCGCTCATATCCGCCTTGGTAGCGAAGATCACCTTGTAGAATACGAGAGTGTGGTCGTTGGTGCGCGACGGTGTCCACTCTATCACGAGGTCTTCGGCATCTGCATCGGCAGCATCGTAGGTGACATCACCTGTGGTGATCTCAAACTCGGTGAGTTCGGTATCGTGAGTATTGGTCCAGTCGTAGCTTGTGCAGGAAGAGAGCCAACCTGTGGCAGCTACTGCCAGTGCCATTGCCAATGATTTATTTATAGTTTTCATTATTTTCATGAATAGTTTAGCGGTTGATGCTCATTAAACTTTTTCTCCGGCTTCGTAACCGTCGTCCATAGTCGACGAACTGATTTCCGACCACTTGGGGTTCTGAACGAGATTGTGGTCTTTATAGATGTCGCTGATAGGAATAGGCCAGAGGCAAGCGTAGTCGGGGAATACGCGTTCTTCAAATACGGTGCGCTGATAGAATACGCTCTTGCCGCGGATATCGTTGACATTCATGCCGTGCATGGGTCCTCCGAAACACTCGGGAGCTATGCACCAGCGGCAGCCGTCGAGGTAGCGGTGGTCTTCGAAGCAGAGCTCTACCATGCGTTCCTGCTGGATAGCCTTGCGCATTGCAGCCTGGTCGGCGGGTACGGGCACGAGGCGTGAGCCTGTACCGTACTTGGGGATGCTTGCACGCTCACGGATAATGTTGACGGCGTCGAGCACTTCAGTAAGGTTGCCGGCATAGTCGGCTTCGTTGAGGGCCTCTGCATAGCCGAGGTAGAATTCGGCCAGACGCATCAGAATCTGTGAGTGTGTCACGTAGGTGCCGGTCATGGGGTTGGTCTCGGCGTCGATGAACTTGTTGGGGAGATAACCTGTCTGAGAGTAGTTACGGGTCTCGTTCTGGGTACGGCCGGTGTTGCCGCCGTAGTACATCTGCACTGTCGACTGATTGCTCTTTGCGAAGTACTTCATGTTGTCGAAAGTGATAGTGGCATAGAAGCGGGGCTCGCGGTTGCAGTACATCTTGAAGGTACCGGGCTGGGTATATCCGTTGTCGCCCTGAGTTACAGAGAAGCCGTCTTCGCTGTAAGAGCCGTCTTCTGCATAGAATTTGCCGTCAGGACCTTCCTTGATAGGATAGCCGGTAGAGGTGAAGAATGCATCCACCATTTCCTGAGTGGTGCCCCAGCCTGCCCAGCCGTTGACGAAGCGGGGAGAGGGAGCGAGCTGCGGTTCGTGGAACCCTTCGTTGAAGGGACGTGCCCAGATGATTTCGCTGTTCCACTCGTCCAGGAAGATGTTGCGGTAGAGCTGTACGGCATCAGAGCCGTTGGCGTAGAGCGAAGGACCGTTGAAGTTGAGCACTGCCTTGCAAGCGGCGGCTGCAGCCTGCCAACGTTCTTTTGCACCATTGTTGGTGTAGTCCATGAGCTTGCGGCCGTCAGGATTCTGGAGAGTCTTGAAGATTTCGAGAGTCTGATCCTGATTGTAGAGAGGAGAAGCTGCCGAAAGGAGTGCGCGTGCCTTGATACCGAGCACGGTGCAGTTGGTCATACGGCCATACTCGATTTTTTCGTCGCGGAAATCGGCGAGGGCTTTCATTGCCACAACTTCGTCGCATTCCTTCACGATGTAGTTGAAGCACTCGGAGGCGGTGGAGCGCATGAGCTGCATGTCGGCTACGTCGGCAGTTGCGCTGATGAGGGCGTCGTCGCCGAAGAGTATGCACGGACCGTACTGCTGAACGATACGGAGGTAGAACCATGCGCGGAGTGCGCGGGCCTCGGCCTTGCACTTGAGGATTTCGTCTGCTGTAAGCTCGGGATTCTCGTCGACGTGCTCAAGGAAGTATGTAGCCGCACGGATACCGCGGTAGTAGTGGCGCCAGTAGTTACCGTAGGAGTCGCCTTCCTTATCGGGGGCGAGCATGCCGAGGTTGATTTTGGAGATTTCGTATTCGGCGTATGTCACGTCTACTTCGTCGCAGGCACCGGCGAATACGTTGCCGTTACTCCACCAGTTCGGAGAGCGTATATAGGAGTACACGTTTCCGAGGAAGTTGAGTGTGGAGTTGCGCTTCTGGAATACATCATCCATGGTCTCCTTGTTTTCGGGCTGATTGTCGAGGAAGTCGGAGCACGACGTGCCGAGAAGCAGGGCGAGAGCGCAAGCGGCGGTATATATTAATGAATTGAAAAGTTTCATATCCTATATTATATGTGAGTCGGTATTAGAAGGAGAAGCTAAGGCCGAAGTTGTAAGAGCGGGTGTTAGGATAAGCCGAACCGGTACCCTGACCGAGCTCTACGTCCCAAAGCTTGAAGGAAGAGAATGTGAGCAGGTTGTAGCCCTGGAAATAAATGCGGGCTGAACTGAGCTGCAGACGGTCGGTGATCTTCTTGGGGATGTTGTAGCCGAAGTCGAAGGTCTTCATGCGCACGTATGAGCCGTCGCGGAGCCAGAAGGTGGAGTTGGCATAGTTTTCCACGTTTACCAGACCGTAGTCAAGACGGGGCCATTCGGCACCTACACCCTGATTTTCGGGGGTCCAGCGATTCACGATATTGGCGTAGAGCGAACCCTTTGCCGATTCATCCATGAAGGGCTTGAAGTCGTTGGCGGAGATTGTGATATCGCACTCTGCCACGCCCTGGAAGAATGCACCTACATAGAAGTTGTTCCAGGTGGCGGTGAAGCCGAAGCCGTAGGTGTAGCGGGGTACGGTAGGATTGCCTATGTAGCCCTTATCGTAGTCGTCGATTACACCGTCGCCGTTGAGGTCGCGGTAGCGGAGGTCGCCGGGCTGCTGCTTGATACCTTTGAGCTTGGGCACTGTGGGGTCGGCGATATCAGCTTCGTTGAGGAAGCCTTCGCAGGTATAGCCATAGTTTGAGTAGAGAGAGTGGCCGCGGGAGTTCTGCCATGCGTAAGGCTTGACAGCGGTATCGTCTTCCACAATTTTATTATGGTTATAAGAGAGGTTGGCGCGGAGCATAAGGCCTACGTTGCCGATATTCTTGGAGTAGTCGGCGGAGATTTCGTAGCCGGTGTTGTCGATAGTACCGAGGTTGCCGTAGGGCATCGATGTGATACCGATGAAGTCGGGCACGGCTGCGCGGAGGAGGAAGATATTCTCGCGGTGTTCCTTGAATACGTCAAACGATACATTGAGAGCGGAGTTGAAGAGATAGAGATCGACACCGGCATTCCACTTGGTGGCGATTTCCCATGTAAGGTCGATAGCCGGACGGCCTACCGATACACCACCCCAGTTGCGGTTGGTGCCGTCGGCACCGAAGCGATAGTTGCCGCCACCGCCTACGGTAGAAAGGTAGATGAAGCGGTCGCCGTTGCCGAGGTTGGAGTTACCGGCCTTACCCCACGAACCGCGAATCTTGAACTGGCTTAGCCATGTTGTCTCGGGGAAGAAGTGTTCGTTCGAGGGTACCCATGCGAGACCGAACGAGGGGAAGAAACCATAGCGCTTTCCCGGAGGGAAGTTCTCGGCGCCGTTGTAGCCGAAGTTGCCTTCGAAGAAGTAGCGGTCGTCGAATGAGTAAGTGGCGCGGCCTGCTACACCGAGCGAGCGGTAAGGCATTGCGTCGTCGAGACTGCCGGCGGTAGTATTTGAGTAGTCGGTCATGTTGTAGAGCGCGAGAGCCGATACGCGGTGCTTCTGGTCGAATACCTGATTGTACTGGAGAGCTGCCTCAAGGTAGTACTGGCGGTGAGCCCAGGAGTTCTTGCCGTAGCCCCAGGTGTCCGAACCGTTGTTCTGGTCGGTACGCACGTAGATAGCTTCGCCTGTAATAGGGTCGCGGCCTGTCATATCGTAGGTAATCATGGTTCCGGGTGTACGCTGGGTATCGTTGCGGCTCCATGTATCGTAGGCCACGAGGACGCGGGCTTCGAGACCGGGGAGCCAGAAGTCGAGCTTCTGGTTGACGCGGAGGTCGGCACGGGTTTCTGCGGTATTGCGCTTGTTGGTACCCATGCGGTAGATCATGGCGTAGGGATTCTTCACCTCACCACCGTTGAGACGGTAGGGGATGCGGCCGTCCTCATAGCTGGTAGGATAGTAGGTAGGATAGCACTTCATGGAAGCTTTGAAGATATCCTCGGAGCTATAGTAAGGAGTATTATAGTCGGAGATTTCGCCCTTTACGCCGAATTCTACAGTTGTAGTCTTGGTGGGCTGCATGGTGAGGTTGCTCACGAAGTTCACACGGTTGTAGTTCATCGAACCGTCGTACTTCTCACCTGACTGGTGCTTATAGAGACCGCCTTCGTTGTAGTAGCCGATAGAGAAATAGTACTGGGCGAATTCCGAACCGCCTGTGGTATTGATGTTGGCGCGGAAGTTGTTGCCGTGGTCGCGGAAGAGGGTCTTCATCCAGTTTACGTTAGGATAAAGGAGCGGATCGGTCTGCTCTGCAGTCTGGCGGATTACGTCCTGAGTATATACAGGGAAGCCGTTTTTGTTCATTGAGGCTTCGTTGGCCATCTGCATGTAGGTCACACCGTCGGCGAGGTCGGGGACGCGGGTAAATTCGGTGATACCGTAAGAGGCTTCTACCTTGATGCGGGGTTTGCCGACAGCACCTTTCTTGGTCTGGATAAGGATTACACCGTTTGCACCCTTCACACCGTATACGGCGGTTGCCGAAGCATCTTTAAGGATAGAGAACGATTCGATATCTTCGGGGCTGATAGTAGTCCACGAACGTTCTACACCGTCGACGAGCACAAGGGGAGTAGCCACTGTAGTGGTCGATACACCACGCACCCAGATTTCGGTGTTGTCGTCGCGACCGGCCTCACCGTTGCGCTGCATACCGGTCACACCCGAAACACGGCCGGCGAGTACCGATGAGATATTGGCTGTAGGCTGCTTGAGTTCTTCTGTGAATTTCACATTCGACTGAGCACCTACGGTAGAGATTTTGCGCTGTGTGCCGTAGCCCACAACTACCACTTCGTCAAGGCCCGTACTGTTTTCACTAAGTACGATATTCAGAGTATTCTGACCGTTCACAGGTACGTCTTTGGTGTCAAAACCTACATATGATACTACGAGAGTACCCTTTTCGTCGACGGTGATAACGAAGTTACCGTCGATATCGGTTACCGCACCTATTCCCGATCCTTTAGGCATTACTGATACGCCAATCAGCGGTTCCCCGTTTTCATCAGTTACGTTACCGACAACACGGATGTCTTTGGCCGATACCAGAAGACACGTTGCCGCCAGAACTGACGTGAGGAACATTCGAGCTTGTTTCATGATTTGGATATAGAAATGTGATTAGTATTGATTATTCAAATTAGTAGAGTTAAGGTTTGTCTGTTTTTCTTATATTTGGGGAATTACAAGATTTAAAGGTTTGTGATATATTTTTTTACATCGCAAATTTAGTTGCAGGATGTGTATATCTTTGTTCAATCGCGTGCCACTGATGTATATTTTGCGGCCAACATAGCTAATACTCACACTTTTAACATTTAAGAGTCGCCGCGGATATGTTGTACAACATATCCGCGGCGACTTCACACCTTAAATCTTATTTACCCTTAGAATTTATTTACTTGTATGCTGCGACACCGGAGTGAGGCTGCGTTTCAGCTTCAGCACATCGTTTACTTTGGCGGTGAGGACTTTCTTCTGATTATAGGAAGCGGTGGCACGGATGTCGCTCGATGAAGCGCCGAACTTCACTTCGTATTTGCCGGCCTCGGTCTGCCACTGCGATTCGGCGGCATTAAACGATGCGAGGTCTTTGGCCTTGACGTGGAAAGTGAGGGTCTGGCTTTCGCCGGGCTTGAGCGAGCGAGTTTTATTGAAAGCCTTGAGCTCAAGAGCGGGCTTCTCCATATCCTTGCCGGGTGCCGACACATAGAGCTGTACGGCTTCTTTACCCTCGATATCGCCGGTGTTCTTCACTGCAATCTGTGCGGTGAAGCCGTCGGCAGTAGCTTTGACCACGGGTTTGCTGTACTCGAAGTCGGTGTAGCTCAGTCCGTAGCCGAACGGATAGGATACGGGCTTGCCGAATGTATTGAAGTAGCGGTAGCCTACATATATATCTTCGTTGTGAAGGGTGTAGTCTACATTGCGGCGGTGGTCGCCATGTCTGGAGCCGCTGCCGGTGGGGAAATCGTTGACAGCGGGGATGTCGGAAGCCGCCACGGGGAAGGTCATGGTGAGCTTGCCCGAAGGCGACTCTTTGCCGGTGAGGATGTCGGCAACGGAATTTCCGCCTTCCTGACCGGGCTGCCATGCGAGGAGGATTGCGTCGGGAAGGCCCTTCCACGAAGCAGTCTCCATCACGTTGCCCATATTCATTATTACTACCACCTTCTTGCCGAGGGCGTGGAAGGCGTCGTTTATGTTCTCAAGCATTTCACGCTCGTCGGAGGTGAGATTGAAGTCGCCTTCTATCTGGCGGTCGCCACCCTCGCCTGCCTGACGGCCGATAGTTACGATGGCTATATCATTTTCCTGCGCAAGGCGCTCGATATTGCGTTTGGAGAGTTTGGGCTCGTTGAGGCGGTTGCGTTCGCCGCTGATAGCATTTGTCTTGTCTACCAGATTTTTCTGAGCCTGATAGTACTCTTTCAAGCGCCGGTCGATAGTGAATCCGGCATTGGTAAGACCCGTCATGAGGTCTACCACGTAGGGCTTGTTCACGTCGCCCGAACCTGTGCCGCCGGCGATGAAATCGTAGGATGTTTTGCCGAAAAGCGCAACTTTGCCCGTAGATTTGAGCGGGAGAGTGTTGTCGCGGTTCTCAAGGAGCACCATACCTTCGGTAGCAGCACGGCGTGTGAGTTTGGCGTGACCGTCGAGGTCGGGAGTATTGCTGAACTGATATTTCTTGAAGCGCGGTGTCTTGACTATCATTTCGAGGAGGATGCGCACCTGCTCGTCGACATCGTCCATGGAGAGGCGACCACTCTTCACATTTTCTATAATATCGGTTTCCTGCCAGTCGTGCCCGGGGGTGAGAATGGCGTTGCCGGCGGCGACACGTTCCCACGAGGGACGGCGCTCGTTGGTCCAGTCGGTCATCACGAGTCCGTCGTAACCCCATTCGTCGCGCAGAATTGTCTTGAGGAGCTCGGGGCTCGACTGAGTCCACGTGCCGTTGAGACGGTTGTAGCTCGACATCACCGTCCAGGGATTGGAATTTTCGACAGCAATTTCAAACGGCTTGAGATATATCTCGCGGATTGCGCGGGGCGATACCACTTCGTCTACCTCTATACGGTTGGTTTCCTGCGAGTTGACAGCGAAGTGCTTGATGCTCGTGCCCACACCGTTTTCCTGCACGCCGTTGACGTAGGCGGCAGCTATAGTTCCGGCAACCACGGGATCTTCGGAATAATACTCGAAATTTCGGCCGCAGAGAGGGGTGCGGTGAATGTTCATACCGGGAGCGAGCAGCACGTCGCAACCGTATTCGAGGACTTCCTCGCCGATTGCACGACCCACATTCTCAACAAGTTCGGGGCTCCATGTGCAGGCAAGTACCGTGCCGACGGGAAAACCCGTAGCGTAGTAGGTGTGGCTGTCGCCGGGGCGCGTAGGAGCAATTCTCACTCCGGCGGGGCCGTCGGTAAGCACCACGGCAGGGATTCCGAGGCGCTCAACATCCTGAGTGACACCGGCAGCTCCGGGGACACCCTTGTCGCTCTCGCTGTTTTCACGGCCTACAAGCAGGCGTGCTTTCTCCTCGAGCGTGAGATTTTCAATGATTTTATCGATATTGTCGGGCTGCAGTCTGAGGGTCTGTGCCCACACTGCGCCGGCGGAGAGTAATGCCAGTGAAAGGATTAGCTGCTTTTTCATGAAAGGATATCAGAATTTTGAAGGTATCGTTGTAAGATGCCGCTCTACAGTGGCGGCTATTCTCTTGTGTCCTAAGTCGTTGGGGTGCAGGCGGTCTGTCGATGTATTGGCTATGTAGGCATCGTTGGATACGAACGACGGATAAAGTCCGCTTTCGCCGAACAGGTCAATCACCGGGACGCTCCACAGCGAACCGGCTTCGCGGAGCACTTCTACATAATCGTCTATGTACAAACCCTGTCCGTTGGCAAACTCTTCCGACGGCTGCACATTGTTGTCGCCGAATTTGGCGTATCCGCGGTGTATCGGAGTAAGAATCACAATCTGCTTTTCGGGGAAATTGGTCTTGAGATAGCCGAGCAGACGGTTTATACTGCCGCAGAAAGTAGAAGTATCGGTCGTAAGGGTGCGGCGCTTGCGGGACTGCATCTTGCCGTTGACATTCACCTTTTCCTTAGTCTCGGTGTAGAACTGTCCGAGGGGGCGCGAAGCATTGAAGTCGTTGGTACCGGCCCAGATAAATATTGCATCCACGTCGTCGCCGTGCTCTTTTTTGAGCTGTTCGGCCTTGGCGTACAGGTCTTTCCACTGATATCCGCTCACGGCGTAGGGATACGGCTCGATACCGACCGACTCCGCGAGATAGTTGTAGAAGCGTTTCTTGCTCACCTGCATTCCGGGGTCGCTCATGGAGTCGCCGAGTACGGCAACCTTCTTGCCGGCCCAGCTGTCGGAGGTGTCGGCGGTATCTTCGTAGAGGCCGGACAACCAGGTGGTAAGGTCAGTGAGCCACTGATCATGGTAGGGCATCTGATTGGGACGGTATGCCCAGCCGTGGCCGCCCCTCGGATAGAGGTGCATGGTGGCCTTTACACCGTTGGCTGTAAGCGCATCGAAGTAGTCAAGAGTATTCTGAACGGGCACAACGTCGTCGTCAAGTGTCGTGGAGATAAATGCGCGGGGCGAGTCCGGGCTGACTTGCTTCTCGTTGCAGTAGTACTCTACAAGCGCTTCGGCAGGATTCTTGCCCATGAGATTTTCCTTCGAACCTTTGTGCGTTATTTCGTCGCGCATTGAGATTACGGGGTAGATGAGCACCTGAAAGTCGACACGCGAGTCTTCGTCCATAGGATGAGTTGCCACAGTCGAGGCAAGATGACCGCCGGCCGACGCGCCACTGATACCGATTCTTTCGGGGTTGATACCCCACTCCGAGGCATTTTTGCGCAGGAGGCGGAGCGCCTGACGCGCATCGTCGGCAGGTACTTCGTAGTGGCCGTTGGGCATTCTGTATTTGAGCACCGCAAGGGTTATCCCCTTATCGTTAAGAATCTCTGCAAGGTCCTTGCCTTCATGCATCATGGCAAGCCCGATATAAGCGCCGCCGGGGCACATGAGCAGAGCCGTGCCGTTGGGGTTGTCGGCGGGGAATACAGTCACCGTCGGTTCTGAAACGCGTAGCACCCAATCAGGATTGCTGGAGTCTTCGGCATCGGCGGCAATACCGTTCGATGTCGGAGCAGCTTCATTGTCCCAAAGTTTGATTTCGACAGGAGTCGCAGCCCATGCCGAACACGAAAGAAGAAGTGAAAATATGGTGGATAGGAATTTCATGGCTTAAAATTTTGTGTAAAATTACACATTTTATCTAAATTTGCATGTGTATTCTTCTGCAATATTTGTATACAACTCCTGTGCAACATGTTATGCTATGACGTGTACAATATACGAAGGTGTAATGCCTTATATTTGCAATAGAATCTTAAAAATCTAACACCCTAACTAATCTACCATGTCCCTGACCAATCTTCTACGAGCAGCATCGCTGGCAGCGGTTTTCGTTACCGCTACCCCGACTGAGGCTGTCGCAAAACTCACCGACCACGTAAATCCATTTCTCGGCACAGCCACGCTGTGGGAGCCCGAAGACCTCGGATATGTACGCAAGCAAAAAAATCGCACATGGGGTGCTGAAGTCTTTCCCGGTGCCGCTCTCCCCAACGCCATGGTACAGCTCACTCCCGTGACCATGTGGCACGCAGGAGCAGGATACCAGTACGAAGACCCCACTATTCTGGGATTTGCACACACTGCCATGGGGCATTGGAATCTCATAGACCTGCCCATACTGCCGGTATCGGGTAAATTCTCGGCCGACGACTACGCTTCGGCCTACAGCCATACCAACGAATCGGCTCGCCCGGGTTACTATCAGGTATATCTCGACAGATATGGTGTGAATGCCGAACTAACATCCGCTCTGCGCTCGGGCATCCACCGCTACACCTTCCCCAAGAAAGCTGAGAAAAAGCTCCTGATAAACGTAGCCCACAACCAGAATCCGGTCAGAGACTGGGATATAAAGAAGGTCGGCCCCAATGCTTTTGCAGGCCGTCAGGGCAACGGATTCTTCTATTACGCCGTAACAGACTACCCTATCGGCGACATAAAAATCCTTGAAAGCAAGCAAGAAAAAGGTTCGCCCGTCGCCGTAGTCGACTTCAAGGGCAGCAAATCCGACCGCCCCCTCGAGGTAAGGATAGGTATATCAACCGTCAGCATCGAAAATGCCAAGGCAAATCTCGAAGCCGAAGTCCTCGGCAAAACCTTCGGCGAAGTGGCTGCGGATGCCGATTCCACATGGGAAGCGCTGCTCTCTAAAGTGAACGTGGAAGGCTCGACCGACCGCTACCGCAACCTACTCTACACCACCCTCTACCGCGCCATGCTCATGCCGCGCCTCCAGAGCGACGTCAACGGCGAATTCCGCGACAACCGAGGCAACATAGTCAAGGATGCCGATTTCCGCTACTACACCAACCCAGCATTCTGGGACGTTCATCGCAATCAGCTCATACTCTTAGGTATGATGCAGCCCGACGTTGCTCTCGACGTTATCAAGTCGACTATCGACCGCGGCGAGAAAAGCGGCGGCTACATACCCTCCTACTTCCACGGCGACCACGCCCCGACATTCGTTATCGGCAGCTACAAGCGCGGCATCAACGACTTCGATCTCTCACGCGCCTACGCCCTGTCGCTCAAGAGCGCCACGGTACCCGGCCGAAACGGACGCCGCTACCTCGACGAATATATGAAGAACGGCTACATCGCCGACGAGAATCTTCCCGACTGCCCCTTCTGGGACGAGCACAAGGGCGGCGTGACCAAGACCCTCGAATATGCCTACGACGACTACGCCGTGGCTCAGATTGCTAAGGAACTCGGCGACTCTACAAACTACGCCATGCTCATGGAGCGCTCCAAGAACTACAAAAATGTGTTCGACCCCTCTACAGGCTTCTTCCGCGGACGTATCGAAGGCGGTGCATGGCTCACTCCGTATGACCCCGGAATGCCCTACTACCAGCAGATGTACCGCGAGGCTAACGGCTGGAACAGCCTTTTCTACGCACCCCACGACCCCGAAGGCGTAGTCGCGCTCTACCCCTCTGCCGAAGCTGTCGACGCAAAACTCGACTCTATGCTCGTCGAGCCCTGGTGCGGCCTCGAAGTGGCTAATATGACAGGCTTTATCGGCAACTACTGCCACGGCAATCAGCCCGGCCACAACATCCCCTACACCTACTATTTCATAGGAAAGCAGGAAAAATCGCAGGCGCTGCTCAACCAAATCATGGACCGCTTCTACGATATGGGAGCTGAAAAGCTCGCTTACGGCGGAATGGACGATGCCGGCGAGATGTCCGCATGGTTCGTGCTCAACGCCTTAGGTCTCTACACCTATTCGCCCGCCGACCCCGAGTACATTGTCAGCGTGCCCCTCTTCGATAAGGTTTCCTTTAAGATTGGCGACAAGCCCTTCACTATCATAAAGAAAGGCTCCGGCAACAAGATTGGCCGAATCACCGTCGGCAACGAAACCCTCGACGGTTACTTCATAGGCCACGACAAGCTTGCCGAAGGCGACACCATGACCATCTACACCGAATAATCAATTCTCACATTCTCAATCGAGTAGGTCGGGAAACGAAAGTTTTCTGACCTACTTCCGTTTCCTTTCCTCTCACACCACCGTACGTGCCGTTCGGCATACGGCGGTTTAATTTGTTTTCAAAGAGTGTCTAATTAGGTAATAGTCACGACAACTGACTAAGCCTCTGCGTGTCAGTATCTCTTCTGATATTGCACGTGCAACGCAGGTTCTCCTTACGACCCATTCATAGCGGTCGCCACAATAGGAGGTGAGTTTGGCCAAGTCATTGTCTACCCCAAGTTTGCGAAGCCCCCATGCACGTTTCTGTGGAGTTTTCCACTGCTTCCATATCACTTTACGCAACATCGTGCGAAGATGTTCGTCTATCTTCTCCATTTTGCCTTTCATGGCTCCAATGGCAAAGTAGTTTATCCACCCGCGTGTCACGGAGTTGAGTATGGCGATGCGGTCTGTCATGGATATGCTCCACGAGCGTTTGCATAGCTTTCTGAGTCTGCGTTGGAACTTTTCTATCGAGCTTTCGTGGGGTCGTGCCGTCCATTGCTTTGTCTGCGGGGACTTGTAGAAGCCAAATCCAAGGTATTTCAATTTACTCGGTCGGCAGACATGGGTTTTGGTGGCGTTGACCTTTAGACCGAGTTTTTGCTCTATCCATTTGGTTATGGTGTGCATCACTCGATTGGCGCTCGCACTGCTGCCCACTGCTATGACACAGTCATCGGCATAGCGCACATAGCGAAGTCCTCTGCTTACAAGTTCCTTGTCAAGCTCGTTGAGCATGACATTGCTCAGCAAGGGCGAGAGATTGCCGCCCTGAGGTGTGCCAAGTTCCGTAGCCTCATACATTCCATTCTCCATTACGCCCGATTTGAGGTACTTGCGTATCAGACTCTCGGTGTCAGGGTCGTGGATTACTCGACCTACGTAACTCATCAGTTTGTCCTGCGGCACGTTGTCGAAGAACTTCTCCAAGTCTATGTCCACTATCCACTCATAGCCGTCATTGAGGTATTCCAAAAGTTTAAGCACAGCCTGCTCACAGCTTCTGCCGGGGCGGAAGCCGTAGCTGTTTTCCTGGAACTCTGCCTCAAAAATGGGTGTGAGGATTTGGACTATGGATTGTTGAAGTGTACGGTCAACGACCGTAGGAATGCCGAGCTTACGCACGCCTCCGTTGGATTTGGGTATTTCAGCCCGCCTTACCGGAGCCGGCTTGTAGCTCCGCTCAAGGATTGACTGCTTGATACTCGTCCAGTTGGCGTTCATGTAGTCGCGCAGGTCTTCGACTTTCATGCCGTCTATTCCTGCCGCTCCCTTGTTGGCTATCACCTTTTCAAGAGCTGCACAAACATTCTCTTTATCAAGTATCTGTTCGATTAGTTTCATCTTCCGCCTTTCTTAATTCCCGCTTCCGATAGATTAAGCCTAACTCCTTGCGTGGGGTTCGGTTCATTGACGTTTCGCCTACACCCACTCGTCGGCTATTCTTTCGGAACATACATTCTTGATTAACGTTACAAATTATTCGGCCCTTCG
>JAAVFI010000050.1 GCA_014800815.1 Bacteroidales bacterium
GCACGAGCTCATCCAATGACGGAGGAAGAAGTAGATTTTGTTTTCTATTGTCAGATTTTATCGCTAACTTTGCCATGTTATGTTATGATTATTAGTGATTTAGGCGCAACACAAATTTACTGAAAATTTATGACATAGCAAAGGCTTTCGCGCTGAATTTCAGCATGAAAGCCTTATTTTTTAGCCTGACTGAACGAAAAAAGAGACTGCCTAAACTTGTTAGACAGCCTCATTTTCATAAATAGTCGGGACAAAAACGGGACACACATATTTTGGTCACTTTGTAAAACCGGCATTTTCAGGCCCGAAATTATCAAAAAATGAGCTGAGAAAATTTATTCTCGCCTAAAGAATACAGCAAAATGGTGTTGCGTCAAGGCAATCAAACTAAATCGCAATAAAGGTGTTAAACAAAAACCGAAAGCATTCTGTGATCGATTAAGTCACTTCTGAGATCGTTAATGCTACATCCGCAATTTTCGAAATTTCTTTGAGATAGAAATAAAAAAATGAGGGTGCAGTTCATTACGACACAGCCTCATCATTTTAGATCTTACCTGCTATCGCGGACGGTTGTACGTACTAATAACCCCGATCTATAATCGCCAAAACGAAACGAGCACAAGTTGGAGATACAACCGCAAATTTAGTTCACAAAATTCATGCTATTTAAGTTGTTGATTTAACGCCAATTATCCTATAAATTAGGCTTATTCGTGTTAATTGTGTAACAAAAAAACAAATGCGCTATAAATCAACACTTTACAAAATCGAACCTATCAAAATAAAACGAAGCGAGCAACGGTTCAGCCCTTGAAATGTTAAAAAATAGGCGCGGCGGTCATAGTGTTAAATGAACCACCGCGCCGCGTTTGTATGTCGTAGGATCTTAACTTATCTTCGTTTTAAGATAGCGTAAAAACGTTCTGTAATCGATACCCATTTCCGGGACAATATAACGCCTCCAAACCCCTTTTAGGCTCTTTGACTGATTCCCGGCTTCGTAGTATTGTGCTGCTATTTTTTTAGCGGTAATTATGCGTTGAATAGTGCTTGCATGCATAATCAAACATTAGATTTATTCTGCAACTACATCGCTAACAATCGCGCCTATACCTTTGCCACGGATAGGCAGGGCGACAAACCGCTTGTCGAAGCCTACAATCGTGCCGCGTTCTTTGGGGTCGTCCTCACTCTTATACATGTAAATGTCGCCGTCCGCTTTCATCACCTCTTTTGCGTAGAACGCCACGGAGGCAAATTGCGGCGTTGCATCCTCTCCGAAAGGAACTTTTGTTAATACACCTTTGACGGCTTTATAACACGGCATTTGCGCGAACTGATAGCACCCGAACCCGGCGAACTGGTGCGGCTCTCCGTCCCTTATGTCGGTGAGGTCTTTGAATAGCTTTATATCCTCCAGAAGCAAGTCGCTGACGTGCTTAGGGTGCAGAATGATATAGCGCTCCTCAATAGGGATTCCGGCTTCATCAAAACGCTCTTTAAGCGTCAGAATGTCGGCAAAGGTCAGACGGCGGCGACCATTGACGGGCGCGCCCGTTGTAAGTATAACCGGGGTGTCGGGTGTGTCGGTCTGGGGGGCGTAGGCGTGAGCCGCTTTCATCGCCACACTCTTGCGAAGTGTTGCGCGGTGCTGTCCGATCACGCTCTCCAGCTTGTTGTAACTGTATTCTATCGCGTCCGGGCGGCGTATAAGCGTGTTTTCTGTTTCAAACTTTGCGAGGGGGATTTCGTTGTCATCGTCCTCACGCTCTACAACCTTTATAGGATAGGTTGTATTGTCGACCAATACCTTGGGGTCAATACCAGCCGCCGGAATGTGTAAGCGGTTGTTATCCACGAACTCGGAATAATTGACAACCTTTGTTAAAAAGCTGTCATTTGGATAAAATCCCGACAAAATCTGATTAATCCATATTTCTTTGTTAAGTGCCATTCAGCTAATTAGTTGTTAATTTGTTTATTCTGTTTGTTTTGTTCTCTCTTTGCTTGCTCCAGCATTTGCGCGTAAAATTCGGGGTGTTCGCGCAGATACTCCGGGTTATTCTTTCTATACCATTCCAGCGAGTGCGCCCCGATTTCCTCGCCCTTTTCCGCTTTTACAAACCGGGCGTATAATTCGGGGTTGCTCTCCAGCTCTTGCGGCGCAAACTTGCGGTAATCGTCAAGCGTCCATCGGGAGCGGTCAGAATACGCCGCGCCGCCGTGTATTAGCTCCGTCGGCTTCGCCATGGGGCGCAAAGTGAACAATATCTCGCCTAACATCTTTGCGCCGATTTTTGCCCCGATACGCTCGTAAACACCGCGCTCACAATGTAATAACTTGCGTTTTGCCTGTGCTTCATCAATAAGCCGGGCAATTTCGCCCGATTGCGCCGCGCCTTGCGTTTTTACGAAATCCCGGAACGCCGCCCGGTTGCCACGCGCCAACGCTATGAACGTGCCACGCTGTCCGCTGTCAATATATCCGCGCATAATTGCATCGTCAACGGCCTCCTCGGGCGTTTCGCGCCCCTCTAACGCTGTTTTGGCTGCTTGGATAATATCTTTATCGGTTGCGTCATTTGAAAGGCTTAGAAGCGAAATTAAGGCGGTTTTAAGGACTTGCGGTGCTTCATCCTCCAAATCGTTCTCCCGATAGACGTAGCCACCGGAACGGTGCATCAGCTTAACGGCGTTTTTATTGCTCGGAATATCCACGACCGAAACCTCGATTAAACAGCATTTAACCACCGTGTCAATACCGTTTAATGTGTCGCGTTTTCCTTCCTCTATACCGATAGACACGGCGCGGAGGAAACCGCCCTCCACTTGCTTTTTAACTTGCGCGCCTAACTCGGTGCTGTCATCGAACACGGCATCGGCTAAAAGCCGCTTTCCCTCCTTGCGGATATTCTCCCAACGCCCTATAACACCATTCTCGCGTGCGTGCTTATAGAACATTATTGGGTTGCGTTCAAATACGCTTGTATCTATACCATCGGTCAATATAACAAGACCGTAACTATTTACGGATTCATCGCTTAACACAAAGGTTATAGGCTTGTTATCTCCATTTTCTTTGCTCATTCTGTTAATTGTTTTTGTTGCAAAATTGCTCACTTTTTTAAGTCGGTGCCAATGGTGTTATCAAAGTGATAATTATTTTATTCCTCTTTGCCCTAACTTGTTGTTGCAAAGGTACGACCAACCACACCCGGCGCAAAATAGAGTGTAAAAGATTTACACTATTTTTGCGCGAACTTTGCAATTATCGCAATTTTGCGCCAGGATATTTTGCCGGGTCAGATTATTTGCTTACCTTTGCACTATCCTAAAAATTAACAGTATGAACCCCTTTAACAAACTCCCTAAAAGATATTTGCGACCTATGGTGCGGAGCGCGGAAACGCCCCGGCGCTTGTTAACTGTTAATAGCGTAGGACACCTAAGGGTCGCTTTTTTATTTAACTTCCTAAAAATTAACAGTTATGAACCATCTAACCCACGCTGAATTTGTGGCAAGTAAGGCCGCAAAATTCAACCTTGACACCCTGATCGAGGTGTTTGCTTGCGACAACGAGCCGAAGAAGATCCGCCGCGAACTCCAGACGCTTTACTTTTACGTTGTCAATGCTTTCGGCACCGGCGCGGAGCAATTAAGCGGAACTTACGCCGACGCCCTCTTCACTCTTCAAACCATTATTGAGGCGGTTGACAACATGGAGGATAACCCCGAAGCGGCGGTCGTTTCCATAATCCCAAAACAAAACTAAAAATATACCACGCGGCGGCGGTTGTCCTTTGTGGCACATCGCCGCCGCGCCTATCATAATAACAACGCTAAAATGCTGAATGACAAACAAAGAGCGCATAATTGAGCTATCGAAGCACTTTAATACAAATGAAGTAGCCGAAATATGTAAAGTTTCGGTTAGTTACGTTTATAGGGTATTGCGCGAACATCATTCCAAAACATTAACCCTAACAAATTACCTTAACGCCCTGCAACAAGGGATAACCAACAAAGCAGATTTAGCGGCTCTATTCGGAGTCGAGCGAACAACAATATTTAGATTTGAACAAAAGCACATGGCAAAAGAAACTGTCGGCCAAATTCTCTATATCCTTAACGGCAATATAGACGAGGCAAAAAAAGCACAAGCGTTAACCAACGAGGAAACCGCAGAACTTCTCCAGCTCCCCACGCTGCCAAAGGTTACGCACGAATTGCGGCAAATGCTTAACAAGTTAGAAAAACACAAAAAACTAACACCATTTCACACGGAACTATATAACAAGATTGCGGCGGCACTTAACGCGCTGAAATGTTAAAAATAAATTGCGTTTTAGTTCAAAATGCAACATTAATAGACCATCCAACCCCAAATAAAACGAACCGTGCATTTTTAACATTTTTAGGTATTTAGTATTCTGCAACTTAAATGATTTAATGTATATCCAACCGCCTGCAACATCGCTATTTTGTACGTTTCGTTTTGTGCAACATTGCCGATTTTAGCCCCTTAACCGCTCCAGACGTTAAAACGCCGTTTAATCGTCATTCACACGATTAAACGGCGTTTCTATATATCACCACTAAATCAACGCATTAGCGAGTAAATAAGCGTTCAATCAGACGTTAAAATTAAAGTAAAATTCAACTTGATTAAAGCCAAATTCAACTAAAATACAACCAAATCACCCCGGAAATTAAACCCAAATTCAAGCAAATTAAACTTTTTCAAATCAGCGACTTAACGCCAATCCCCACCACCTCAGCGCGTTATGCAACAAAGAGTGTGCTCGTTTCGTTTTTACCCCCATAGATCCTCTCTTTTTTTGTATTCATATTATTGTAATCGCTCTGCTTAGATGAACATAGTCTTGACTGCGTGAATTTAAATTTTTGTCCGCACTCAATCACGTATTATTCTTACTTTTGTAGAATAAATTGCTTATAAGAGCGTCAATCTCAAAAAAATTGCTTAACTTTGCATTATCCGATGGAGGAGAAATACCGTCGGATAAGAAAAGTGTCAAGCTTTCTTTCTCAGCTAAACGAATCGCCAATTCAACAAAAGGACTGAGACAGAGTGAGATTAGACGCTCTTTCTGTATTTGTCGTAACTATACCTGCGACCATAGTTATCGCACCTTAGCATAGACAAATCCAGAGGGGCAGTTTATTCTACCCTCATTATCATTCAGTCCTTGGCTTTGGCGAGCCAGTTTAGCTATGATAGAGGCGAGATGAATTCCCCTCTTTTCTTATACCCAATCCTCACCGCCAAATTAGGGAATCAGGAGGCATAAACGCTGATTAAGCAATGCTTTATGATTGAAAATATCTTAGCATATTCTATTGGGAGCCTCTTTTGGGGCATCCTGATAGCAATAGTCTGTATGTGTTTATTCCTTTTCCTTATCAAAGGTTGGTATAAGGATGCATATTTCAAGCCTGTATCGTATATCATCGCAATAATTTTAGGCACAATATTGGTATATAATTGTACTATTATTTGCGGTGCCATCGCAATAAAGTTGAATGTAAATTCCTTTGAGAATCAGGTTGTTCATGTTGTAAAAAGCAATTTTCCCGACTACGATGCTGTCGTTGACCAAAGAACTTCTAACGACATTATTCAGCAAGTCGTAAAAGAGCACCCAATTCTGCTCTACTATGTTGGTTCCGGAAATTTTGAAGGCTGGAAACTATCAGAATTACCAAATGTAATGTCTGATACCCTCAGGAGCTATTTAAACAATATAATTATAAAAAAGATTGCATGGTCCCTCGGTTTTGTCATTTTGGGCGCAATTATCGCCATAAAGACAATTGGTCGAAACGATTCCGTTAAACGACAAACGACGAGATTAAAACCAAGACCAGCAACCAGAATTCGTAGAACAACAAGAAGAAGATAACCAGAAAATAATATCGCGTTTAATATATGAGTAATACAGTAAGAGTAACAGGAAACCACATACTCGTAGGTCTTGGGGGAACCGGAGGAAAGATTCTTCGAGCCTTCAAGATGCGTATGTTTGAAGAATTTCCGACATCAGATGAGCGTAAAAAACAGCCGGTATCAATATTGTACGTTGATTCGACAGACGAAATGATGCCAAAAGATGGACGCGCACGTGCTGATTTCAGAGTAATGGGCCAGGATGCATCATTTACTAATAATGAGTTTTTGAACATCAAGGCAGTAGACGTTGAGCATATTCTTGATCATATTGGAAATTATCCTTCAGTTAAAGGTATTGTTGACAATGTAGGTGCCGTAAAGTCAGCAATTGGCTCTCTCGGTCAAGCGGCCGGTCAAAAGCGCCGAGCAGGACGCTTGCTCTTCGCCGCTAATGCTGTAGGCTATGTAAATAGTTTGAAAGATGCCTATTACCGAGCACAAGAAATTTCGGGTACTTCTGATAATACCACGATTTATCTCTTTGCGGGTCTTTCAGGTGGTACCGGTTCAGGCTCTATTGTAGATGCCCTTATTCAAACAAGAAAGACGTTCCCGGATGCGAAGATTCTGGTATATGCTATGCTCCCTGAAATGAATCTACCGAAGAGTGATATGGATCAGGGCCGCTATTACCAGAATGGTTATGCGGCAATGAACGAGCTTAATGCCCTCCAGACAGGGCGATGGGCACCACACGATGTTACCGGTAATAGCCCAATCAATCTTTACAATGACCGGGTAAAAGGTGTTGCTGATGGTTTGACCATTTATAGCAATGTAAACGAAAATGGTCTTACACTTAACTCGCTGTCAGAACTTCCAAAGATTGTAAGTGACTATGTTTTCGCCCGTATCTTCTATGTCAATGACGAAGATCAGGTAAACGGTGACATAATCCGAGCATACAACTTTGAGAATATGGACGACTTCGCACTTGAGTTTGACGAGGTTGCAAATGCTGATGCCAACGGTCGCATCCCGGTTGCCCGAACAAAGAAAATTAACTCCTTTGGTATAAAGCGAGTAATTTATCCGGAACTCCGCGTCCTTAAACATGTGACCTATTCAGTAGGTGAAAGTATTCTCTATCAGTTCAAATACAATAACTGGGACGAGAACCTCGGCTTTATAAACCAGGAGAAGAACAAGGATTATCGTCGCGAGTATTTTTCAAGGGAGAATCAGCAAAAATGGATGCTTGATGTTGAACATCTGACTCTTGAAAAGAAAATTCTCGAGGCGGACACAGATTATCCGGACTTCAAAGGCGATTGGCATGAAAAATCAATCGGTTACTCTGACGAAGCCAAAAAGGGCAATGATCCCCTTAACGAACTTGATAATATTTTAGCCGACATTTATTCACTTCACTTCAGGGAAGATGGAGTCGAGAACTTTTATGCATCCAAAGAGCGTGTTATTCCAGAAATGGCAAAGGAGGTTGTTCACAAAATTGAACAATCGCTCTTTGAGAAATGGAAGCTTGGAGATATTTCTATCATAGAGCTTCAAAAGGTTTCCAAACTGCTCATTGAACGTATCAGCGAGATTCGTACTGAGCTTGAGACTGAAATCAAGGAAGAGACTAAAAACCTGAAAGCCATTGACGATGATCGTTATGGCAATGTAGAGGCATGGAGTCGACTCGGTATCCTTCAGAGAATGGTTGGAGCTGGTGCAAGTCGATTTGCCGTGCATAAGGACATCCTCGCTGATTACTATGCCTCTAAGACTCGACTTGTCTCACTGGAATTTGCTAAGAAGTTGGCAGGTAAAATCTCAATGGAGATTAGCCGCATGGATGCCGACATCACCCTCTTGGCACAGAAAATCACCGAATCTATCGACGAAACAGAAAAACTCCTCACCTCACAGCGCAAAGTCAACAAGGGTCTTGAAGATATGCGCGGTGCGGTCATAGAGGTCAGCGAGGAAGAAGCTATGGGTAACTTTGAGGTTGACGTTAAGATTGATAAGGTGGATATGCCAAATATCGCCAATCAACTTCGTCAGTCAATTCTTCCGGAGGGCGACTTCGTGAACTTTGGCGTATTAGCTTCCGATATCAATATTGATAACATCAAGGATGCTTTTGATTTGAAACTTTCTGAAATAATCCGCGCCAAACACAGTGAGAAAGTCAGCAAAGAGAAGAAAGTACTCGGACTTAATATCCTCACTCAGTTGCAGCAGAAGCTGAAAACCGATGATGATATCAAGGCTTTCGCATCTAAGATTGTACAGCAAAGCGGTGTATATCTGCGTCTGAACAATGACCAGATTCAGCTTCACATCCGTAATAATGAAGGTAATCTCAGTCCGACAAATCCTGCAAGTATCAATAAGAAAGCAATTCTTGTAAACATTCCTTCACCGGATGAGAACGAGGGATTAAAACGTTTTGCAGACAAATTGGAAGAGGCATTCAAAAACTCTTTCAATCAGTCAACTGCACGTACTACCATTTCAATCAATCGCAACAGTCCGCGCAAAGATGAACTTTCAATCATCACCGTAAGCTATTGCTACCCGATGCGTGCAATCGATTGGATGAAACCTTACAAAGAGAAGTATGAACGATTCCTGAATACGGGTAATCCGAACACCGATGCCGGAAACGCAATACTACTTCACAGCGAGGGCAATGGCAGTCAATTCCCATTAATCTTCGCTGTAGATAACGCCGAGGAAATTGCGGCTAAAAAAGCAGCGACACAAGCAGCGGTAAATCAGCCTCAACAACCCTCTGCTTTTGCACAACCTCAAACTGCACAATCTCCTGTTATTGGTGGTGGTATGCCACCCATGCCAGGTGCACCGGCAATGCCGCCCATGCCAGGTATGACTCCTCCCACTCCGGCTCCTGAGCCTGAGATCGCATTGTATATCGCGGTTGCAGGACAGCAATATGGACCTTTCAACCGAGAGCTATGTAAGCAAATGGTGAAAAGCGGTCAGCTCACAGAGCAATCAACAGTATGGATGGAAGGATTGCCGGCTTGGACTGCTGCAGGTCAGGTGCCAACGCTAAAGTCATTGTTTGTACCACAAATGTCGTCTTCAATGCCCGGTGCTTCCAGTATGCCCCCCATACTTCCAACCATGCCCCCAATGTAAACCTAAAAAAATAGAATACCAACATGGCATCAAATAGAAACGAACATCTGCGTTATCGTTATGGTATCTGCCTTAACGACAGCTGTGAAAAGTGCAAATCAAAAGAAGCCCAGCAAATTCCTGCGCGTAAAGATCTTGTTTGCGAAAGTTGCGGTAAACCCCTTCGTGAATGTCCCCCGCCTAAAAGCTTTGTCCAAAAGTATGGGAAGTATATTGGAATTGGTGTCGCTGCGGTAGTAATTATCGGTGGCATAGCGACATACTGCTTATTACCATCAAAAAATGGAGGATCCGCTGAGACTCATGTGGCTGATTCAATAGTCGACAGCATTTCAGAGGCGATGAATGACAGCTTAAGAGCTAAGGCATACGCTGACAGCGTTAAAATAGCAAAAGCTGATAGCATTCTTCTTGTTGCTGAAAATGCAAAAGATGAAGTTAAGCCGCAGACTACCCCTGCCCAGCCAAAACCACAGACAAGTGCTTCGTCTTCGTCATCTCATCGTCTCAGCTACGGCACATGGAATGGCGGAATGAAGAATGGACAACCTCATGGTAACGGAACCATGACATATTCAACTAGTCGTACTATCGACAGCCGAGATCCTAAAGGGCGTGTCGCTCAGCCCGGCGAATATATCGTTGGCGAATGGGATAATGGACATCTGGTTCAGGGTCGTTGGTTCAAGAATGACGGTTCGAAGGAAGCAGTCATCATTGGTAAAGTCGGTTAATAATGAACCTTAAGCATTCAATATTATCAATCGCTATTGTTCTCTCCATACCTTGTGCGTGGGGAGAACACACGATTGTACCTAAAGCCTTTGCGGAATCGTCCGACTTTAATATTGCATCAAAGTTCCTGAATCAATATGTGTCATTCCTTGACAAACAACAAACTGAAGAAGTAAGTGATATTCTTCGTCGTACAAAGGAAGATGGCTTTCGGTTTAATAAGGGAAATGATGCATCGTTGAAATTATTGACCGGCGGAGAAGACTTTTCAATCTTATTTGAAAATGGCGTCTATTCTGCTCAGTGGACTAAGAACGGACGCGATATTGTTTCATGCTCATTTCCGGCTAATTACGGATTACTGACCTTCTCAAACAAGATAGACCTTGAAAATCAGCTTATCCAAGAATTAGTACAACTATCAAGTGGTTCCTTGCAAATAGAAATGCCAGTAAGAGAAAAGTCAACGCTTACACCAATTTCGTTCTCTGATTTCTACGTTGAAGATAAAGGATACTATATAACTCCACGCCTGAAGCATCAGCTCGTATTTGCAAAATCACAGACCAATCCCAACTTTTGTGTTTTGCTCAACAACACCACTCACTATCAATTGGAGTCAATTGCCAATATGATGCTTTCCGGTTACTCCGACAATCCACATCCGATTGATCTTAAAGTCGATCAGTATGGCTACAAATCACAAACTGTCCCTACAGACTTACCAACACTCTACTCACTCCTTTCTCAAAACGGCGCCATCCCTTATTGGGGAGTGGAAACATATGACGGGCAAATAATCAAAGGACTGTGGGTTTGGATCAATCGCCAGGGAGGTTATGCCCACATGCTGACGGTTACAGTGCCGACAAAAGCCCTTTCGGAGGATTCACAGATTGAAGCGAAACTACACTGCTATCTGCGCCTTGATAATCTCAAATCGCTTTTTGAAGAATATCCTAACTTATGAAAAGAATCATATTCACTATATTGACTGCAATCTCGATACTGACTGCGTGGGCCGATGTCAATACTGATAAAGCAATGGCAAAAATAAGCCGTGATTCAAAGACATATATCTCTGTGGATGTTCGCGCCGCTACAGAAGATGCCGCCTACAACGAAGCTATGCAGAAACTATCCGCACAGATTTCAGACTACTTCAAGACTGAATTTCCCGGAGAACCTATGCCTGATGCAATCTATCTTTCTAATACTTCGAGTATATACGAGCGCATGACCTCCCAAATAGCCGATAACCGCTATAGAGTAATGCTTTATGTCAAAAAAAGCGATTTGAAGCCTATGGGGGGCAACGGAAACGCATTGGTTCTATCTAAGAATGACAGCGACGTCTATTCTCCAGTACCCACAGAGGCACACAAAGCAGAAGCTGAGGCGATTGTCAAGATCGACACAATAGTAACTGTAGTCAAGACTCCTATGAATCCTACACTATTGCAGATAGCTAATCTCAAAACTCGCGAGGAGCTAACACAGACACTACAAAATCTTCGTAGATCAAAAAATATTAGTGGAGCCGCTGCGTTTCCTATGGCTAACGCAAATAACTACTATATTGCTGTGCTACGAGGCGATAGACTTGTTGAGATACTGCATTTCTCGAATGGTCAATATAAGGAGATAATTTCTGAGACTCCGGTTGATATTTTAAAATATACAGACTGTACAGGTTATTGGTTTACTCTCTAATTGCTGAATATGAATAGAATCATACTTCTTGTAGTCGCATTATTTTCGGCCATAAACGTTGCTTTCGGCCAATTTAAATTGGAATTTGAGTCATTTGAAGAGATTCCTAATGATCTTTCTGCAAGAACAAATCCAAAATTGGATTTGAACGGAGAACCTGCGGCTTTGCTTAAAATCCAAATTCCTTTACTTCAGGATGCTACCATATTAAGTTCCCAAAAAATCGGGCAGGAACAATATGATCCGGGAGAGTTCAAAGTCTATCTGTGTGATGGCACTAAAAGAGTGGTGATCAGGCATCAGGATTTTGAACCATTTGAGTTTACATTTAACGAACCATTAAAGGGCAAAACGGTATATCGTCTTGTTTTAAGAGTCCCGGATGATTATATTTCCTTGGGAGCAGTGTCGGTGAAATTTAATACTAATGTGTTGAATGCAACGCTGCAAATTGACGGGAATGAATATAAGACCGAGAGCGGAGAATTTTATTTTAAACTCAAAAAGGGATCATATTCATATACCTTAAAAACCTCACTGGAGGGTTATTCACCAGTAAATGGGGTTCTTGACATTACTGATAACGATGTTAAAGAGGCTGGTCGGTTAGACAAATATATAGATCTTCAATCCGATAAAAAGAGTAACCTACACATTTCAGCAGTTAATGGTTCTAAAGTGAAAATTGACGGAATAGAACTGAAGAACTTAAAGAAGACCATTCCATTATCACGTGGGCGTCATAACGTTGAAGTGGAACTAAATGGCTTTCATAATACATTAGTTATTAATCTTCTAAATGATAATGAATATTTAGATGCAGATATTCGTGTGCCCTTTACCATAGTAAGCCCTACCGTGGCCGAATTCTCAATCAGCCCAATAGATAACGCCATTAAGCCCTCCATTAATAAATTCAAAGCCAACCAACAGGTTAGATTACTTGGTAAATATAAAATAATAGCCAAGGCAAAAGGCTATGAAACCAAGGAAATTGAAGTGGCAGTTAGTCCGGAAATGTCGAAGAATGGTGTTAATATTACCATACCCATGATTAGCGACGCCTATAATTTATTTAATGGCTCCGGAAATGTAAAGCAGAACATCAACAAGGCTATGAAAGAATATAGAAAAAAAATAGCTAATGGCGATGAACTGGCCATGTGGGAATACGGGGAAATCCTTCTTGAACAGAATAATATTTCTCAAGGTCAGACTATGATTAAGCTTGCGGCTGACAAGGGGCATCCGAAGTCTGCTTTATATACAGCTCTGAATTATAGTGGTCTAAGCGATGATGATAAACAAAAATACCTTGAAATTGCTATAAACGGCGGAGAAGATCAGGCACATGAGATTCTTGGCGATATGTACGCGGAAAAAAGAGATATAGAGAAAGCATATTCAGAATATTCTCAATCCAATTCGTCATCCAGCAATCTCAAAACTGTCTATTTGGCAATTCAGTATCCAGATAAGATAAATCTCACCCCTTATGAAATTAGAGATAAACTTGAACTTATAGACTCCACGGATCCCAATTTCGGGTTAGCCCAAAATTTATTAGGAGAATTGGCATATAGAGGATTGGGAATGGAGCGTAATCTACAAGCAGCCGTAGAATATTGGGCTAATGCTTCTCCGGAGGTATTATCCCAACAAGCGCTTATAATAATGGGTGTTAAGAATCTTAATACCAGTAGACTCGATGATTACGCGAAATATATCTCATTAAAGGAATATGCTGAGGACTGTGTAATTATAGATGGGGTAAGTCTGGTGCAATTTCTTTGCCGAGCAGCTCAACAATTGGATAAAAAAGATATAAATACCGCCTTTCAATTTCTATCCAAAAGTTATGAATTGGGCGATCGATCCCTTACAACCGTTTCATATCTTGGAAAATACTATAAGGATGGGACCGGAGTCAATAAGAATCCTCAACTTGCAAAGGAAATGCTAAAGCTTGCCGTAGATCAATATAATGATGTGCGGGCAATGCGATGGCTCGGAAACATATATGAGAATGAAAAAGATTTAAAATCTGCTGAGCTATATTATAAAAAGGCTATAACTCTGAATGATCCACTTGCAAAAGGTTACTACGCGACTTTACTGTATAATAAAGGCAATGCTAACTACGCTAAGGCCGTAAAACTCTGGAGCGAAGCAGCCGAAGCAGGTCACAAACAATCAATTAAAAATCTTATAACCTACTATGAGAAGGTAGAGCGAAACCCCTCTAAAGCAAAGTATTGGAAAGGAAAGTTATAATATAATTTGAAAACTGCGTCCTACATAACTGCAATTATCCTAATCTTATTAGGTGGTTTTATATACATATTATATCGCCCCCTAAGTTTAGCGATGTTCAGATGGGCTAATCTGAGCTCCGATACAGCTTGGCTGATGTCCAGCCGAACTGCTGTACCGCAAAATATTCCGGATTGGATAATTTATGCACTCCCAGATGGGCTATGGGCTTGTTCCTATACAATACTAATTGGCACGATTTGGGACTTTAACGTAGAGAAATGTATCGCTATAATGGCAATAATTCCGCTGATGGGCATACTATCCGAACTTCTCCAATGTTGCAATGTCCTTCCCGGAGTATTTGACTGGCATGATCTTGCAGCATATTCCCTGGGCTTTGTAATAGGAATAGTCTATATAAATAGAATAAGAAAAATAAGAATAAATAAAGAAATATGAAGAAAAATATCTATCGTTACTTAGCATCATTTGCTTGTATCGCTGTTTTCATCGTACTCGCTTGTTCAAGTATGGATAGCGAAAGCACTTCTACCGATAATTCTGCAGCTGAAGATAATACTATCGAAAATTATACTCAGCCCGAAGAGTCCACTCCTTATCAGGAGCCAGTCACAATCTTCAATTCCACAGAAGAAGAATACGCCTCTGACGATGATGAAGAGATTGTCATAATTACAAACTCATCGGAAGACGAAGAACTCTAATGCAGGCTAATCGATCGAATATGAAACGATTTATAGCAATACTATCAACCTTCTGGTTGATTCTTTCGGCAAGTGCTCAAGTTGAGGTCGAGGTAATTGATGGCACATCAAATCAGATGTTGAAGAATAGCATAGAACGCAATGCCTCATCTTTTATGAGCGAGGTATATAATGCATACCAAGGGAACCGCGCTCTCAACCTTTCTGGTCTCGTATCACCCAATGCAGAGATGTCAATAGAAATGCTTTGGGAAAATGTCCATTTCTGCCCCGAAGACCAGTATGTAGCTGAAATACTCCTTAACTCTTCTGACGGCTACCAGCTTCGTAACATCCCGCTCGTTATTCTCCCTCAGGATGCCGGAGCGGATACCGACTACAAGGATGCTGTGCTCAATTTTGACCGAAACGGTAACATCGCTGCGGTCTACTTCTCAATTGAAAGCAACACCTACAAGAATATCATGGAGAAAGGCGTTCAGCTCAACGATATGGAGCGTCGTCTTGAAATCCTCGATTACGTGGAGCGATTCCGAACATCATATAACCAAAAAGACCTTAACTTCCTTAACCAGGTATTTTCCGACGATGCTCTCATTATCACCGGTAAGGTCATAAACGCCCGCAAAGGTGATGGATTTATCTCGATGCCCAAAGTAACATACACCAAGCAGACGAAAAGCGAGTATCTTGCAAAACTTAGCAACATTTTCCGTAACAATCGCTATATCAACGTGAAGTTTGATGATGTGCAGATCAAACGCCATGGCGCAAACCCCAATATCTATGGTGTGCGCGTTGTTCAGCACTGGAACACCTCCAACTATAGCGATGAAGGCTATGTCTATATGGTTTGGGACTTTTCCAATCCAGAAGCGCCACAGATACATGTTCGAACATGGCAACCTATGTACCTCGATAGTGCAAAGAAAAATCCGCTTCCCGAGGAAGAGATTTTTGATTTAAACTCTTTTGAAGGTATCTGAAATAGTTTACTCTTGGGACAAAAAAAAGAATATTGCTGTCCGATAAAACTTCTTACTGCAAGAAAAAATTAGGGTCGATTCTTGCAAAGCAAGTGACTAAAGTCGATTACCACAAAAATGCTCATAGGAGGGGAGGGTGGCCCGCTACTATGAGCTTTTTTGTGGTTAAGTCGGTTTACTTGCCTGCGTTGGAGCGATGAAGGCGGTCGATGTCCCGACTGGGTGCGAGTATGGGTTTAACGGGCCATACGCCGCTGCCGATAGAGATATTGGCCGATGCTTTGATGTCTCGGCTCGATGCGCCTGCCGCGAGGGTGTAAGTGCCAGCCGGAGTGTGCCAGGCCGAGTTGGCTTCATCGAAATAAGCTAAGTCGCGGGGAGTGAACGTGAAGGTGAGTACTTCTGATTCTCCCGGAGCGAGTTCGCGAGTCTTTGCGTAAGCCAGCAGTTCTTTTGTCGGGCGCTCGATGCCTGCGGGTGCGGAGTAGTAGAGCTGTGCAATTTCCTTACCGGGAGAAGTTCCCACGTTGGTTATTTTTATCGTGGCGGTGTAGTTGTCGCCGTTCTGTGCGATATTGAAGTCGGAGTAGTCGAAGTCGGTGTAGGAGAGTCCGTAGCCGAAGGGGTATGATACGTCCACGTCAAAACTGTCGAAATAGCGGTAGCCTACATATATGTCTTCTTCGTAAACGGTGTAGTCGATATTCTTCTTTTCGCGGGAGTGCTTGCGGGTGTTCGCGCCGAAGATTATTCCGCCGTCGACGTCAACGGGGAAGTTGCTGTTCGAGGCGTGATCTTCAAATTTTTTCGGGAAGGTCATTGTCAATTTGCCCGAGGGGTATGCAGCGCCAGTGAGAATGTCGGCGATGCTGTTGCCGCCTTCCTGGCCGCTCTGCCATGCGCACAATATTGCGTCGGGGAGGTGCTTCCACGATGCTGTTTCGATAGCGCCGCCTACGTTCAGCACCACTACAACGGGTTTGCGGAGCTTGTGGTACTCGCTGCATACATTTTTGAGGAGCTCTTCTACGGCAGGGTCAAGATAAAAACTTGACGACGAACGGTCGGAGAATTCACCTGCACCAAAACCTATCGTTACAATAGCGGCATCGTTGGTCACTGCCGAGTTGCGGATAAGTTCGGGCGTGATTTTCAATTCGTCGGGACGCTTGCGCACCGCCATCCAGAAAGTGCTGTCTTCGCGGGAGAGACGCTCGTATTCGTCGTTTATGTGTTTGCTGTAAATGCTTTCCAAGCGGTAATCTATAGTCATACCGTGGTTGACAAGGCCGTCGGTAAGATTGATTTTGTACGCACGGTTTACGTCGCCCGAACCGGTACCTCCGGCTATGAGGTCGTAGGAGTTGTTGCCGAACAGAGCCACCGATTTAATTGCCGGGCTGAAGGGCAAAGTGCGGTCGGAGTTCTTGAGGAGCACCATACCCTCGGCAGCCGACTTCCGGCAGAGGGCGGCGTGGGCGTCGATATCGGGGCGGTTGCCGAACTGATAGTTGTTGAAACGCGGAGTCTGCATTATAAGGCGCAGAACCCGTGCGATGTTGCGGTCGATTACCTTTTCGTAGAGCGAACCGTCGTTGAGAGCCGCCAGTATCTCGGTGTACTCTCTGTCGTAGCCTGGCTGCAGCAAGTCGTTGCCTGCATACATCTGCGCTACTGCATCCGTGCCGCCGAACCAGTCCGAAACCACAACGCCGTCGTAAGCCCACTCTCCGCGGAGAAGGCTGTCGAGCAACTGAGGATTTTCAGAAGTATAAAGGCCGTTGAGATAGTTGTACGACGACATTACGGTGTAGGGCGCAGCCTCCTTGACGGCATATTCGAAGCCCTTGAGATATATCTCGCGGAGGGCGCGCTGCGATACAATCGACTCGTTTGCCTTGCGGTTTGTCTCCTGATTATTGGCCGCGAGATGCTTCACGCAGGCTCCTACGCCGTTGCTCTGAATGCCTGAGGTGTAAGCGGCTGCAATGTGGCCGCTGAGCACTGGGTCTTCGGAGTAATACTCATAGTTGCGGCCGCAAAGCGGGTGACGCTGGATGTTGAGGGCCGGAGCAAGCATCACATCTATGCCGTATTCCAGGGCTTCGTTGCCTATTGCCCGACCGACCTCGGCCACGAGACTGTCGTTCCATGTCGAGCCCAGCAGAGTGCCCATAGGGAAGTGCGTGCAGCTGTAGCTTGTCGTATCACCGTCTCTGAAACGCTCTATACGTACTCCCGCGGGACCGTCGGCGAAGACTATCGCAGGAATACCGAGCCGTGGTATCGGCCATGTGGTGCCGGCCGCACCGGGTACTATATTTTTAGTGTGACCTACCACGCCGTTGCCGTTGTCGTATTCATCACCCATACCCGCTCCGATAAGGAATCGGGCTTTCTCTTCGCGAGTCATAGCGGCTACGACGTCTTCGATCGGCGAAGTGCCCAAGCGGGGAGCAGTCTGACCGGCATAGACACAGGCGCATGCAGCCGTAGCGGCAACCGCCACGACTTCTCTTATATTAATATCCATATTTGTAACTCAAGACTTGGCTTTTACGTGAATAGTGTGCTTTACGGTTCCGTCTTCATTGCTGTACGACGACGCGTATTCAAGAGATGTCGACTTCTGTATCAGCTGCATCACCTGCTCGAGCGAGGCGTTTTCGAATGTTGCATAGAAGAGTACGTCGTGCAGCTTGGCGTCCACATCAAACTTGATGCCGTATATCTGGCCGAGGCGCTTGTAGACGTTGCAGAGCGGCTCGTTCTTGAACACGAGATTGCCCGTGCGCCACTGTACGTTCTTATCGGTATTGCCGAGATAGAGGCGCGAGCGCTTGATATTATCGTTGTAGACAATCACCTGTCCCGGAGTGAGCAATGCTTTGGAAAGACTGTCGGTGACCAATACCGAGCCGTCGGTTAGAGTGACCGTGGTGAGAGTATCGGAGGCGTAGGAGCAAACGTTGAATTCCGTGCCTACGGCTTCGACCGTGATTTTTCCCGTGTTCACTACGAAGGGATGCTCGGTGTCGTGAGCCACCTTGAAATACGCCTCGCCCTCGATGTGAATGTTGCGTGAATCGTCGGGATTAGCGCGAGAGTAGAGCAGAGTGCTGCCACCATTGATCCATACCTCGGTGCTGTCGGGGAGCAAAGTGTGGACTCTGGTGCCCGGCATGGTGTATATCTCGTGCGATACGGGTACGAACTTCGCTTTTTGGGAGCCTGCGTAGGTGAAGAGGAATACCGATGCTGCAATCAGAGGCAGTATCAATATCGCGGCCGTATTGCGGAAGTAAGCGCCGAAGGTCGCAAACCTCTGTTGCAGAGTTTCGCGCTTGATACGTGACTCGACTTTCCTGAAGTCGTCGGCAAGAACACTGTCGGTATTTTCCAAGGGATTACCGGCTTGCTCCCATATATTTTTCATAACAAGGAAATGCCGTGCATTCTCTTCAGAGTCCTTAAGCAATGCAAAGAGCACTTTCTCATCGTCCGGAGTGGCTTCTCCGGCAAGATATCGTACGATTAAATCTTCGAAAAATTCAGAATTATCCATTGTCCCTTGTTTATTTATCTAAGAATGGGAAGAGTCTTACTAATTCGGCACGAAGTTCGCGGACGATTTTAGTAACACGAACTTCGATAGTGCGGCGTGAAACGTGCATTATTTCGGCTATTTCGTCGTATTTGCGTCCTTCCCAGCGACTCATCTTGAAGGCCGCTACAGAGTCGGCGTCGAGTCGTTCGAGAGTAGCGTTTATCACTTTTTCCAACTCGTTGTATAGCAAATACTTGTCGGCCGCATTGTGAAGTACGGCCTCGTCGAGCACACTCAGTGCTTTCGCCATGTGAGCTTCAACTATTTTCTTGTGTTTGATGGCGTCGAGGCAGTCGTGACGCACACATCTGAGCAAATAGCTTTTGAGCGAATTTACCTTGATACGCTGCCTCTGACTCCACAGGTCGCAAAATACACTCTGAACGATATCCTCACAATCCGAGCGTTCGGCAATCCACGAATTGCAGTAAAGCACCAAACTATAATAATACTTAGAAAAGATTGCAGCGAAAGCTTTGTGGTCGCTTTCGCTCAACCTTTCCAAAAGAATATCGTCGCTCAGCGTGGAATATCCTTTCATGACATCCGTTTGCGTTTAATATTCCTCGACCTTCCAGTCTTCAATTTGGCGTAAAACAATTTCGAAACCGGGTTCGCTGACAACAACATCGAACTTATATACGCTGCCCTGCATGAAGTCGATAGGGCCGAGTTTCTTGGTGAAGCTTACGCCTTTGAGAGTGCATGATACCACTAAGTTGGGTACGTTGCAGGCAATAACCGAGCACTCGGCGTTGCGGCCGCCGTTGAGCACAGTCATGGCTATATCTCCTGTCTGACCATGCGTGATTTCACCCGAGAACAAGTCGAAGTCGGCCTTGACGGGCATATCGGAAATAGCAAAGGAAATTGCGGCGAGGTCGGCATCGCTAATGCCTTCGCCTGCAGTGATGCCAAACTCCGCACGCGAGAGGATGTGCTTGAGTTGTACTTTGACAGGTGCAAGCGCCATATATCTGTTTCGGTTGGCCGAATAGAGGTAGTCGCTTGCAGCGGCTGCCGCAGGAGTGGCTACATCCAGCCGGAGAGTATTTGCAGCCGACGCCGATGCTGTGTAAGGAGTATAGCAGAAGATGTTGACCTTCGAGCCGTCCTTGGGGTAGAAAAGGCTGTTGCCGGTATCAATCACGCCTTCGTCGTCCATAGGCAACTCAAGGTTTGATACGATAGGAGCACCGTCTTCAGATGCGAGCATATATACACCCACTTTGGAGTTGCCCTCGAAAGCTTCGGGCTTATCCTTTTCATAGGGGGTGATCTGTGCCTTGAGCTGTACGGCAACTTCCGGAAGATCTTTCTCACCTCCTTCGTAGATATCCTCGCAGGATGTCAGCGCCGTGGTTGCCAGTATTATTGCACAGACAGGTAATAGATTGATTTTCATGTCGAAATAAATGAATATTTAACAATAAGGGGCGATAACCCGCTTAAGGCTGCCGCCCCTTATCTGCAAATATGGGGAATTTATTTTACTTTAACACAGCGTACGTTCAGACCGTTGCAGGTACTGTAGTTGTTTATCTGGCCCCAATCGCCGTCGAACTGTACAGCCTGATTCTTGAGGGGATACTCAGGAGCGGCCATTGTACCTGAGAAGAGCATTGCACTTGTTGTGTTGCCGAATGTGCCGTCGAAGCGCATGCGACCGCCCTTGGGATAGATCGAGAGGGGATCTCCTACCAGTGCATTGCCGTCGAGATATGAAGCCCAGGGAGAAAGGCCGTTGCGGTAGTCGGGTACCATCCAGCCTGCGGGAGAGGGGTCAAATACACCCTTTTCGCCGGTAGCTTCTACAGTCCAGTAGTTGGGGCCGTAGAGGAGTTCGGCATTAGCGTCGGTTGTAATCCAGCTGTAGGGCTCACCGCCTGAAGTAACGAACAGGCCGGGGAAAGTGAGGATACGACGGGTAGACTGACCCTGGTCGCTGCCCCAGATACCGTCGACGGTATAAGTGAAGGGGTTATTGTCGATGTCGTATAGGGGAATTTCGGTGAGTTTGGTACCGTCGGTGGGGAATTTGTCGGTGAAGCTTGCGTAGGGCTCGTTGTTGCTGCCCTGGTAGTACATACCGATAGAGAGCGGGTTGTTTACGTCGTTGGAGAGAGCGCCGAGGTTGCGATCCATAAATACGTAGTCGTCAACGCCGTCGCCGTTGTTGTCTACACCTACGGTGTGAGCTTCGGGGTCGAAGTTTGTAACCCAGATGTGGTATGACCATACCTTGTCGCCACCCATTGTTACGGATACGAGGGCATTACCTTCGAGCTCGCCGGTCTGTACAGTTACGGTGCTCTGTTCGCGCTGATCTGCGTTGGCATTGAGCTTAACGCTTGTTATCAGGCTCTTGTGGTCCTGCCAGATGAGAGTAACACCGAGTTCGCCGTCGTTGCGCAGATTGCCATTGTTGATGTAGGGTATATCCTGCCATACCTTGAAGGCCTTGAGTACGGGGAAAGTAACTGATTCACCGGGTTTTACCATGTAGCAGTTGGGGAGGTCGGCAAGCGATACGAGGGTAGAAGTGATGTTGTATTTATAAGCCAGACCGGCAAATACATTTTCGTTTTTCAGCGAGTAATCCTGAGTTTCGTTACCCGACTTGATCACGATTTTCGCATCCTCAGCTACCTTCTGAGCAGGCACATAAGCGCGGAAGTGCTTGGTGCCTACCATAGTCATAGGCAGAGATTTAACTTCGGTGCCGCAAGTCATCACCTCGTCGGTGCCGTATTCACCGAGGTTGAATGTGGCGGAAGTGCAGAAACCTTCAGCAGTAAGAGCGCTGCCTGCACCGTCGACGATCTGAGCGTCGAGCAGACCGAGCTGGTGATAGAATGTGAGTGTTACCGTTTCTACCGAATTGTCGATGTCGGCTGTTTTGGCCATCATCAGGTCGTACATTGCTGTCGATGCGTTGTAGCCGATAGCCTTGGGGTCGACATTCTCAGCATAGGGATAGTAGGCGTAGAAGTCGAGTTCCACACCACTCTCGGGGAAGGTAACTTCTTTGTCGATTACCCACTGACCGCCGATGTAGGACAGTTTGTAGTTGTCGGCATAGTTGCCGGTAGAAGCGAGGTCGGCGGTTTCGCCTGCGGGGTGAGCAACAACATAGAGACCTAACTCGTCGCCATTGTCGAAAGTGGTCTTGAAATTGTCGTCAGTAGTTGCGCGAGAAGCGCTGCCGGCAGTAAGGATTTCGAACTTGATACCGGTATTCGACTCATTTTTGTTGCCGAAAAAAACATCTTCGTCTTGTGAGCATGACGCAAGAATCAAGAGTGATGCTCCGTAGAAAATTAGCTTTTTCATTTATTAATTTAAGGGGTTAAATTTTTAACTCATTATCTTCGAGTGTTTTTGTTGAATATAAGGCTCGCTCTGAGCCAAATTCGTATATAAGGCGATTGTCGTCGAATAACACACATATTATTTTATAAATTTTTTTTAACATCGGCAATGTGTGCATCTCACTTCGGGTCGCCTTATAAATAAGTCATGAAAAATTACTCCTGACCCGTCTCCGATATTTATCACCTTATAAGTATTATACCAATCTATGCGACACATCACACTCGGATTGCTGCTGGCATGCTTCGTGCCGCTTGCAGCATTTGCAGAAACTCCGTCGAAGGGTCCGCTGCCCAAAGAGCTGCTTCCCTCGCCGATATATTCACCCGAACCCGGTTTTACCGACCTTTACTGGAAAGCGTGGGAGCTTGCCTGGGATAGAGTAAAATATCAGGAGGGCGTACCTCAGTCGCCCTATATGGACGAAAATCTCTGGGACGATACCATATGGATATGGGATACGGAATTTATGGTGCTCTTCTGCCGCTACGCCCCCGATGTTTTTCCCGGCATCGAGAGTCTCGACAATTTCTACCGCTGCATACTCGAGAAAGACTCCACGGCGTTGAGGATTCAGCATCCCGACAATCCGCCGTTCTACTCTTGGGTTGAGTGGGAGTACTATAAAGTGACCGGCGACCGCGACCGTCTCGAAAAGGTATTCATCGAGCATCAGTGGCCGCAACGCCACTATCAGTGGTTCGATTCGCTGAAAATAGGCACTCAACTGCACTTCGAGCATGCACCCATATTGCTGCAGAAAGAAGACCTCGGCTATCGCTGGGGCGATGTGCAGAGCGGTATGGACAATACTCCCCGCACCGCCGATGCAATCTCTGTGGAAGATATGCTGTGGATGGATGCCGCCGCCCAGCAGGCACTCTCGGCTCTCTACATCAGCCGTATCGGTAAAGAGCTTGGCCGCAGCGATATGGTGGCTGAATACGATTCGCTCTATGCCGCCGGTAAAAAGCTCCTCAACGACTACTATTGGGATGAGGCCGACGGCTTCTACTATGATATAAACAGCTGCGACACCACCCACATCAAGGTGCGCACACCGGCTGTCTACTGGGCTATGCTTGCCGAAGTCGCCGACAGCACTCAGGCCGGGCGAGTTGCTGCCTACGCTGCCGACTCGCTGGAGTTCGGCGGTCGCTATCCCTGGCCTACTATATCGCGCCGTCACCGCTGCTACGACAATGAGACTGGCGATTACTGGCGCGGAGCCGTATGGTTGCCCACGGCTTATGTAGGCACCAAAGCCCTCGAAACCTACTGCTACAACGACCTGGCCGATGAAAACGCCCTACGCCTGCTCCGACAGATGGAGGAGACATACCGCACATTCACTCCCGCCACCATTTGGGAGTGCTACTCGCCGTCGGCTTCCGAGCCCTCGATACATACGCTGCCGTGGAACGGCAAGCGCGAGCGCGTGCGTCCCGATTTCTGCGGTTGGTCGGCGCTCGGACCCATATCGCTCTTTATAGAGAATGTGCTCGGCTTCAACAATATCGACGCCGGCGCCAAGCTCGTGGAGTGGCGAAAGAAAGGGGAGGGCACTCAAGGCATACGCAATCTCCGCTTCGGCGATATCGTCACCGATATTGTGGCTGAAGACAATAGATTGACCGTTGAGAGCAATCACCCCTATACCCTCCGTATCAACGGCAGAGACTTATCAATAAAGAAAGGAAAAAATAAATTCAAAATATGATTCAATCCACTAAATTTCTCACCGACCATATGCGCGTCGGTGCAGTGATGCTCGCGGCAGCCCTCGGGCTCGGCGCTTCGCCAAGAAATATTACCAATGATACCGACGGCTATGTCGTGTCGGCCTATGTGTGGCCTTCGTGCCATAACGACTCTCTCGGTCAGCTCTATCTCTGGCCCGACGGCGAGGGCGAATGGGAAGTGATAAAGAAAGGAAATCCGCGCTTCGAGGGACATTATCAGCCCAAGCAGCCTCTGTGGGGCTATGAGCAGGACGACGACCCCAAAGTGGTGGAGCGGTGGATCGATACTGCCACTAAATACGGCGTGAACAACTTCGTGTACGACTGGTACTGGTTTATGAACGGCCCTTATCTCGAAGACGCCCTCAACAACGGTTTCCTAAAGGCCGCCAACAACGAAGATATGTCGTTCTACATCATGTGGGCCAACCATTTCGTAAAGAAAAACTACTGGAACTGGCATAAATACGGCGGCGATGAGTCGATACTCTTCGACCCTGTGCTCGATGAGGAGAACTACAAGATTGTGGTCGACCGTGTGATAAATCAGTACTTCACCAAGCCAAACTATCTCAAGATAGACGGAAAGCCCGTGTTCGGAATTTTCAGCATCAAAAACTTCCTGCGCGGCTTTGACGGCGACCTCGAGAAGGGCGCCAAGGCTCTGCGATACTTTGAGAAAAAGGCTCGCGAGGCCGGCTTCAAGGGGGTACATTTCCAGGAGATGCCCGGCAACGGCGAAGTGCTCACCGAAGAAGATATAGCAAGGATAAACGAATATCACAAAAAGCTCGGTATCAGCAGTGTGGCGTTCTACAACATGGGTGGCTTCGACTGCGACTACATGACTCACGGCGCCAACAGTATCGACATCCGCAACAGCTGGGACAAGGAGATCGACGCCCCCGTATTTCCTACCGTCTCGGTGGGTTGGGACGATACTCCCCGCTTCCCGCTCAAGGGGGCGAAAGACGTTACCCGCTACCACAATACACCCCAATCTTTCGCCGGCTTCCTGCAGGCGGCAAAAGAGTATGTCGACGCCCACCCCGATCAGCCCAAAATGATAATGATAAATGCCTGGAACGAATGGATCGAGGGCAGCTATCTCTTGCCTGACCGTCTCAACGGCTACGGTTATCTCGAGGCCGTGAGCGATGTGCTCGGCGGAAAGTATGACAAATAAATATTAGCACCTTATTGAATGATGTTGAAGACAATCTTTACAGGATTGATGTTTGCCGCAGCCATTAGTGCTGCGGCGAATAATCCTCAGGCACCTGCAAAAGCAGTGGTGACGGCCGACAACGCCCGATTTACGGTTCTCACACCGGAAATGATACGTATCGAGTACAGCGATAAGGGAACTTTCGAAGACCGTGCGACATTCGCGATCATCAACCGCGACCTCGGCGAAGTGCCTCACTTCGATACCAGGGACGACGGCGAATTTCTCCATATCACCACCGACAAACTCAATCTTAAATATCGAAAAGGTACAAATCCTCTCACACAGCCGGCTTCCGATGCCAATCTCTCCATTACTCTCACTGTCGACGGAGAGCCCGTAGTGTGGTATCCCGGCAAGGAAGACCCGCTGAACCTCAAAGGCACAACGCGCACCCTCGACCGCTGCAACGGCGACAATATGCGCGGCGAAATGGAAGACGGTCTGATATCGCGCTCGGGCTGGGCCATTATCGACGATTCGTGGTCGAACGTGCGCCACGACGGCAGCCGTTCGTATGCTCTCGTTCCCAACGAGACCTTGGGTTACGACTGGTGGGCACCGCGCGCCGACGAGGATGCTATGGACACATATTTCTTCGGCTACGGCAAGAACTACAAGAAGGCTATATCCGACTTCACAAAGGTGGCCGGTAAGATACCCCTCCCTCCGAGCTATGTGTTCGGCTATTGGTACAGCAAATATGATTCCTATTCCGCCGACGATTTCCGCGGTATTATGAATGATATCGAGAGCCACAATATCCCTGCCGACGTGATGATTCTGGACATGGACTGGCACTGGAACGGCGAGGCCGCAAGTCAGTCGGCCGGCATAGGCAACTGGACCGGCTGGTCGTGGAACACAAATCTGATACCCGATGCCAAAGGTCTCCTCAAAGAGATGCACGACCGTGGCTTCAAGACATCGCTCAATCTTCATCCTGCCGACGGTATCGACAGCATCGAGTCGCCCCGCTATTTTGCCGAGATAAACCGCGACCTCGACAACAAGTATAAAGACGGCCGTACGATTATCTGGAACATCGACTATGCCGACTTCACCAAATCGTTCTTTGACAATATCATCCGCGAGCATGAAGACGAAGGCGTGGACTTTTGGTGGCTCGACTGGCAACAGTATCTCACAAGCCCCTTCAATCCTGCGCTCAGCGAAACTTTCTGGTGCAACCACGTATTCTACAACGATATGGCTAAAAACCGCACCGATCGCCGTCCGCTCATTTTCCACCGTTGGGGCGGTCTCGGCAGCCACCGCTACCAGATCGGTTTCTCCGGCGACGCCTACATCAACTATCCCACATTCGACTTCCAGCCCTATTTCACGGCAACGGCATCGAACGTAGGGTACACTTACTGGGGTCACGACCTGGGCGGACACCTCATTTCCGACAAAACCATAGCCAACGACCCCGAACTTATACTTCGATGGGTGCAGTTCGGAGTGTTCACCCCTATTTTCCGCACTCACGCCACAAAGGACAGCCGTATCGAGCGTCGTGTGTGGAAGTTTGAGAATTTCCCAACTATTCTCGAGGCTATCAGACTGCGCTACACCATTTTCCCCTATCTCTATACAATGGCGCGCAAGTCGTATGATACCGGTATCGGTCTGTGCCGCCCTCTCTACTACGAATATCCCGATGCTGAGGAGGCATATAAATATGAGGGTGAATATTTCTTCGGCGACGACATCATCGTTGCACCTATAACAGAGCCTGCAGCCGACGGCAAAATCACCGTAAAGAAGCTGTGGCTCCCCGAAGGTAACTGGTGGAGCGTATCTACAGGCGAACTCGTAAAGGGTGACCGCGAACTCACTATGGGCTTCACCGCCGAGCAGATTCCTTACTTCTATCGTCAGGGAGCGTTGATACCGCTTAATCCTCCTACGGTGATGAGCACCACCGAACATCCGTCTGAAATGATTCTCAACGTAGTGGCCGGTGCCAACGGTATCGCCACCCTCTATGAAGACCGGGGCGATAATGTCGACTATGCCACACAGTATGCAAGCACTACGCTGCGTCATCTCTCGAAAGGACGCTCCGAAATAATCACTATCGAACCCCGCGAGGGCGTGGCTACAGGCCTGCCTGCCGGACGTGCGTGGACTGTAAACCTCCTTGGCTGTTCAGAGCCCAAGTCTGTAAAAATCAACGGAAACACCTGCGGCAAAGATAATTGGGAATACAATGCCTCGACAGGCACACTGACTATTAAACTTCCGTATGCCGAGTGCTCGCGACGTATGACCGTGAGCGTCGAGACCCGAAAATAACACTGAATATTCGTCCTTTATTCAACAGATAGCAGTCTTAGTGGCATCAGTCATATAAGACTGCTATTTTAGTATTTATTAATTTTTGCGAGTCCGGAATACGTGAAATAGTCTGAATATTTTTCTTCAAAATTTAAAAGGGGATGTGTGTTAGCCAAGTTTAGTCGCCTTATAGACGAATAGAAAAGTATATTTCACGTACTAATACCATTTTTAACAAAATAAACCAATGCAACAAAATCAATCGCATCACAAATGCAAAAGGAGAAGGCTCTCCCTATCCTTCCTGCGGTGCTGTCTGATTCTTGTCTGTGTACTTGTTTTTTCAGGGCAAGGCATGGCGCAGGAGCCTACTGTCACCATAAAAACCCAGAATATTACGTTATCGAAAGCGCTTGATTTAATTCAGTCACAGACCGGCTATAACTTTGTGTACAACGAAGGCATAGGCAATCTCGACTCCGAAGTAAGTCTTAATGTTAGCAATGTGCCTGTGAGCGGAGCTCTCAAGCAACTTTTCGCCGGCAAGGGTATCAGTTTCGAAATCGAAGATAAGTATGTGATTTTGAAAAAGTCCGCCAAGGCTGCCGCTAAAGAGCCCGCTACCGTAAAAGGTGTGGTATTGGACGAAAACGGCGAGCCGCTTATCGGTGCTTCCGTTACAATCAAGGGCCACCAGCAGGGTGTGATTACCAACATCGACGGCGAGTATTCTATCATGGCTGCCAAGGGCGACGTCCTTTCGGTGAGCTACGTGGGCTATACTCCCAAGGATGTGCGTGTCAACTCATCCGAGCTCAATATCGTACTCGAAGAATCGAAGGCAGCGCTCAACGAACTGGTCGTAATCGGTTATGGTACAATGAAAAAGAAAGACCTCACCGGTGCTGTCAGCTCAATGAGCGGTACTACCGTTACCGACCGTAAGGTCACTTCGCTTTCGTCGGCACTCCAGGGTGCTATGGGCGGTGTGACAGTTACTCGTTCGGGCGGCGAACCCGGCGGATCTGCCGATATCAAAATCCGAGGTATCACTACAATCGGCGACAGCAACCCTCTGATTATCGTCGACGGTGTGCCTGCCGACAACATCAACGATATCAACCCACAGGACGTTGAAAGCATCACAGCCCTCAAGGATGCCGCTTCGGCTGCAATCTACGGCTCGCGTGCTGCCGCTGGTGTAATCCTCATCACCACAAAGCGTGCGAGCGACGGCAAAGTATCTATGTCGTACTCATACGAATACGGCTACGAAAAGCCTACCACGCAGCCCGACTATGTAGACGCAAGCCGCTATATGGCTATGGTGAACGAGCTTCGCTGGAACGACGCCGGCAATGGTTCCGACCACTTCCCCGTGTATATTCCCGTGGTAATCGACGACTACGCATACCTCAACGAACGCGACCCCAACCGCTACCCCGACACCGACTGGCGCGGTATGCTTCTCAAGGGGCACGCCAACCGCCACTCTCACAATTTCCGCATCTCAGGCGGTACACAGCGTATCCGCACCAACGCCTCTATCGGCTACGATATGGCCGACGGCCTCTATGTAGACCGCGACTATTCGCGTCTTACCATACGAATGAACAACGATATCACTATCAACAAGTATCTCGCCGCAGCATTCGATGTCAACGTGAAGCGCAGCGAATACAATACCCCGGTCTACGACCCCATGTATGCCGCATACACCATGCCGGCTATCTATCCCGCGCTGTGGGAAGACGGTCGCATTGCCGACGGTAAATCGGGAGACAACCCCTATGCCTCTCTCAACTACGGCGGTAAGGCTACCGACAATTACAATCAGGTGGGCGGTAAGGCTGCAATCTACGTAACACCGTTCGAAGGCCTCAAGATTTCGGCTATCATCTCTCCTATCTGGAACGAAAGCCGCGGCAAATCTTTCCGCAAACGCATCGAATATTTCTCTGCCGACGACCCCGATATCCTCATCGGCGCTATCAATGGTTTTGCCACTACAAAACTCACCGAATCGCGCGGCAACAGCTACAGCCTCACCAAGCAGTTCATCGCCAACTACGACAATACTTTCGGCAAGAACTCGGTAAGCCTCATGGTGGGCTACGAAGACAATTCGTATAAGAACGAAGGCCTGTGGGCTGCACGCGACCGCTTCGCCCTCACAGAGTATCCCTATCTCGACCGTGGCAACGCCGACTACCAGACCAACGGCGGCAACGCTTCGCACACTGCCTATCGCTCGGTATTCGGCCGTGCGATGTACAACTTCGACAGCCGCTATCTCGTGCAGGCCAACCTCCGTTGCGACCGCTCTTCTCGCTTCGACAAGAAATACCGCGCCGGTTACTTCCCATCGGTATCAGGTGGTTGGGTGCTCACCCGCGAACCCTGGATAGAGAAGCTCAATCTCAATCCCTACCTCACACAGTTCAAGGTACGTGCTTCTTACGGTCTGCTCGGTAACGACCGCGTGGGCAACTATCCCTACCTGCCCCTGCTCAACTACACCGACGCACTCTTCTGGGAAGGCTCCAACGTGGTATCGTCTACCACTGCCGCCCAGTGGTCGTATGCAATCCGCGACATCTCCTGGGAGACCACCAAGACCTTCGGCGTAGGTGTCGACCTTGCTTTCTTCAACAGCCGCCTCCAGCTTACCGGCGACTGGTACTACAAGATTACCAAGGACATGATTCTCGATATCGACATTCCCGACTACGTGGGCTATGACAATCCCTCGCAGAACACGGGTAAGATGAAGACCACCGGTTTTGAAATCGAGGCCCGCTGGAACGACAATATCGGCGACTTCCACTACAGCGTGGCTGCCAACCTCAGCGACTTCAAGTCGCGCATGGGTTATCTTGGCGGTAACCAGTTCCTCGGCGATCAGATCAAGATGATGGGCAGCTACTTCAACGAGTGGTACGGCTACCGCACCGACGGTATCTTCCAGACTCAGGAAGAAATCGACAACTACCCCGTGATGAGCAGCAGCGTGCGTCCCGGCGATATCAAGTATCTCAAGGCCGACCCCGATGACACCACTCCCGTATCTCCCGACAAAGACCGCGTGCTCCTCGGCAATTCACAGCCCCGCTATCAGTACGGTGCCACAATCACCGCCGGCTGGAAGGGCTTCGACTTCAGCCTCACACTTCAGGGTGTAGGCCGTCAGCTCAAGAGAAAAGCCGCAACCATGGTTCAGCCTCTCCGCGACAACTTCGGCAATATCCCCATGCTCATCGACGGCCGCTACTGGAGCAACTACAACACTCCCGAGCAGAACCTCCTCGCAGAGTATCCCCGCCTGACTTCGACACAGGCTTCGTACAACTACGCGATGTCGGACTTCTGGCTGTTCAACAGTCACTATTGCCGTCTGAAAAACATCTCTCTCGGCTACACTCTGCCCGCATGGATCACACAGAAGGCCTTCGTTCAGAGCCTGCGCTTCTACATCGCAGCCAACGACCTCTTCTGTATCACAAACTATCCCCGCGGCTGGGACTACGAGGGCTACGGTTCGACCGGCTACCCCATTACCAAATCATTTATCTGTGGTGTAAACATTAACTTCTGATACCTATGAAGATTTTCTCTAAAATAATATATGCAGCTGCCGTGTCGCTCCTGTGCTCATGCGCCGACCTCGACCTGCAGCCTCTCGATACCGGCTCGAGCGACTCCTGGTATAAGACCGAGGAGGAAGTCAAAGCCTCGATAAGCGGTCTGTACCGTACAGACTTCTTCGGTCTCGAAAACTTCCGCTGGAGCGACGACCACCAGTCGCGCGACCGCCTCAACGAAATGACCTCGGCCACTGTCAACGGCGAGACCTGGGATGTAACCACCATGTGGCAGGTATGCTATAAGTCAATTGCCCGCTGCAATATTCTTCTCGAGAAGCTGCGCGACTACCGGTCAATCGGCATTTCCGAAGAGCGTGCCAATCTCTATCGCGCACAGGTACTCTTTGTACGTGCCACCCAGTACGGCCGCCTTACTTCGCACTTCGGCGACGTGGTGTGGGTCGACTCCGAAATCACTATCGACGAGGCTTTCAAAATGGGCCGTACCGACCGTGCCGAAATCATGGAGCAGGTTTACGCCGACTTCGACGAAGCCGCAACATATCTGCCCAAGTCATACGGAACTCAGCAGGAACTTGCCACCAAGGCTGCCGCCTACGGTCTCAAGGCCCGCTACGCCCTCTACAACGAAGACTGGGAAATCGCGGCCAAGGCTGCCAAAGATTGTATGGATTTAGGCTCGCACCAGCTCTATCCCGACTTCGAAAGACTGTTCTTATCGTCGACACACCATGCCTGTGAGAATATACTCTCGTGGCCCACATCTCTCGAACTTAACATCTACGGCGACAGCGAAGGCAATGTTATGGGCTTCATTCCCCGTTGCCGCGGCGGCTATGCATCAGAGTATCCCTCTTGGGACCTCTTCGCAAGCTTCCTCTGCACCGACGGTCTGCCTATCGACGAATCTCCTCTCTTCGATCCCCAGCACCCGTTCAAGAACCGCGACCCGCGCTGTGCCGCCACTATCGTTGAATTCGGCACCGAACATTGCGGCGTGATCTACGACCCCGATCCTACCGCAACTCAAGTCTACAGCTCTGTAGCCGGTCAGCTTGTGACCAACCTCGACTGCAAGGCGGGCAGCCAGTATGCCTCCTACAACGGCCTTCTCCGTAAGAAAGGTATTGATGAGTCCTGGATAAACGACGGATCGTTCAAAGTGGCGTTCGACATCGTATTCCTCCGCTATGCCGAAGTGCTCCTCACCTATGCCGAGGCCAAAATCGAGGCCGGCGATATTGATAAGAGCGTGCTCGACGCTATCAACATGGTGCGTGCCCGTGCATACAAGGTAAGCAACACCAATACCTCCGCTTACCCCGCAGTCAAGACTACCGACCGCGACCAACTCCGCACTATCGTCCGCACCGAGCGCCGCATGGAGTTTGCCTACGAAGGCCTCCGTCGCATGGACCTCATCCGCTGGCGCATAGCCGAAAAAGTACTCAACGTGCCCGACTACGGTCTGCTCGATAAAGATGCTCTCACCTCCAAGCTGATTGATAAAAATCTCTGGTTCTGGCCCATGGCTCCCGAAATCGACGAAAACGGCTGTGCCGACTTCTCTGCACTCTACGATCAGGGATACTGCAAGATCATCACACGCCGCCAGTTCGATGCTTCGAAGAACTACCTGTGGCCTATACCCTCGCAGGAAGTAATTACCAACCCATACCTCGGACAAAATGACAACTACTAAAATCATCGACCACATGAATATCATTGCAAAATTCACACTGATTTCTTTTGCCGCGATTTCGCCCTTCGTTGTATCGGCCTGCGGTGAAGAATATCTGACATACAATCATACTCCGGGCGAGGCTCTCGTGCCCGACGAACCCGAGCCCGAACCCGAAATGCCCGACGTGATGACCGTGGGCACTTACAAACTCCTCACCGATAAGCCCGCTCAGGTAATCGAAGGTCTCGGCTTCGAGATTCAGAACGAAATGACAGCTGCGCCCGACATCGAGAAGCCCTCCAAATACTACGGCGTGCCCCTCGACCTCGTGCCCTCGGAGCGCAAGCGTCTTGCCGAGGAAATGCTTAAAGGTTTCCGCTACATGCGTCTCGGTATGGGCGTATGGTATCAGGGTCTGACTCCCGACCGCAAAAACTTCGTAGAGCGCATTCCCGGTCAGAACGAAGCCCTCGTACAGCTCATGAAGGACGCCGGTGTGGAAGGTATCTCGCTCGAATACTGGTCGCCCGCTCCCTACTGGAAGTCGAACGGCAGCATCAACGACGGTACCCTCAAAAGTTTCGACGACGAATTCATCAATGAGTTTACCGATGCCCTCATGGAAGACATCAAGTATCTCAAGAGCAACGGCTTCAACATATCTACATGGGGTCTTCAGAACGAATCTCAGTATGAGTCTGTAGGCTACGCTCACTGCCACTATACTCCCGACCAGCTCGTAAAGGTATTCGGTGTAGCGGCTCCCAAAGTACGTGCTCTCGACCCTAATATCGAAATTATCTATGACACCAACAGCGGTAATAACGGCGAGTACGGCGAAAAGCTCTGGAAAGAAAATCCCCAGCTCCTTCCCTACGTAGACGCTTGGGTATATCACCGCATAGGCGATGATGCCGACTTCGTGATGGACCGCTGCGAAAACTATAAGGAAAACAACCAGGGCAAGCCCATCTATCAGAACGAATACGAGTATTTCAACGATCAGATGCCTACCCACACCTATGAGTGGTTTATGGTGAACACCGCCCAGTCGATTATGAACTGGATGACTTTCGTAAACTCTCCCAAATGGTACTGGCTGCACGCTCTTAAGGCTGTAGACGACCATGTGGACCGCGACGGCTTCGGCCTCGGTATCTGGCGCCCCAGCTATGCCAACGACAGCCACGACTATCCCACCCTCAAGCACGGCCACTTCACTTTCAACTGGCAGAACTTCAACGGCATCGCAGGCTTCCTCAAGTACATGCCCTGGAACTCCCGCCGCTACGAGGTGCAGGAAGACAATGCTACTCACAACAACCGTATTATGGCCTGGAAAACTCCCGAAGGCAAATTCGTGATCGCTCTGACCAACCGCTCCGACGAGTGGTATGAGTTCAACGTCGACCTCGACAAGAATATGAAGCTCACCGGTCACCGCTACAACAAGAACGGTATCGACCAAGACCTCGGCACCTCCGACGGCAGCGCGACTCTTTCGGCTAAAGTCCGTCCCTGGAGCATTGAATTCTGGGTAGAAGATTAATATAAAAAATAAGGTAATAAGATAGTTTAGGTGCAAAGGGCGAGGAGAGGAATGTCCTCGCCCTTTTTTAAAAACTCCCGCAAAGATATGAACACATCTCTAAAATGCATATTTGCCGCCTCGGTGCTTTTTGCCTCTTGTGGTGTAAAGAACGTGGTACCGGCAGAGACCACCGATAAACCGAATTTCGGCGGTATCTACCCGCATCTGGCTTACTACAACGAGGAAGGCGAGTGCGGCACAGGAGCGGTAGTGCCCTGGCAAGGAAAACTCTGGGTGATAACCTACGGTCCGCACCTTCCCTTCGGCTCGAGCGACAAACTCTATGAGATAGACGATACCCTCGGCGTGATTGTGCGCCCCGAGAGTATAGGCGGTACGCCCGCCGACCGAATGATACACCGCGAGAGCGGACAGCTTATCATCGGGCCGTACTTCATCGACAGCCTCTGCAATGTCAGAGCATTGTCGTATGCCGATGCACAGGGCCGCTACACCGGCGTGTGCCGACATCTCACCGACCCCGCCAACAAGGTGTACATCGCCACTATGGAGGAAGGTTTCTACGAAGTGGACGTAAACACTCTCGAGCATAAAGAGCTTTACCCCGACGCCAACGGCGGCAGCCACGACGACACGGGCGTAAATCCCGAGAACGAGCTCCTGCCCGGTGCTCACGGCAAGGGCCTCTACAGCGGACAAGGCGTTATGGTCTTCTCCAACAATGGCGAAGCCGTGCCCGAAGCTCTTGAAAAATTCAACATCCCCTCAGGCTGTCTCGCCGAGTGGGACGGTAAGGACTGGACCGTAGTACGCCGCAATCAGTTTACCGAAGTTACCGGCCCCGGCGGTATCTACGGCAGCGATGTAGACGCACCCATTTATGCCCTCGGCTGGGACCATAAGTCGGTGATTCTCGCCATGCGCGACGGCGGCAAGTGGAATTTCTACCGTCTGCCCAAGGCAAGCAACTCCTACGACGGCGCCCACGGCTGGAATACCGAGTGGCCGCGCATCAGAGAAGTCGGTACTGCCGATAAACCCATGAAACTTATGACTATGCACGGTATGTTCTGGGAATTCCCGCAGGAATTCGATGCTGAGCATACCGCAGGCATCCGTCCTCTCTCGGCATATCTAAAGGTGATCGGCGACTTCACCCGTTGGAACGACAATATCGTATTCGGCTGTGACGACTCGGCCAAGAAGGAATTCCTCAACACCCGCCGTATCAAAGGCAACATCGCCGGCCCCGGACAGAGCAACTCGAATCTGTGGTTCGTAGGCGAAGAGCGCCTCACCAACCTTGGCCCGACAAATGCTACAGGCGCCGTATGGTTCGATGAACATGTAGATGCAAATACACCGAGCGAACCCATGCTCTTCGGCAGCTGGCCCAAGCGCTGCGCATGGCTCAAGAACAACGGCCCCGAAGCCGTGACCCTCACCTTCGAGGTAAGCGACGGCATCGGCAAGTGGTCGAAACTCAAGAGTGTAAAACTCGGCGCCAAGTCGTCGTCCTTCGTACCCTTCGACGCCAGTGACAAGGGGCAGTGGATACGCCTCAGCTCCGACAAGGCTACCGATGCAAGCGCCGTATTCTCATTCTCGGCCGACGACAAGCGCGGTACCGAACCCGGCAAAATCTTCAAGGGTCTCACTCCCGTAGAAAGCGCTCCCGCGTCCTCAGGTCTGCTTTATTGCCTCGGCGAGAATGCCCGCCGGTTAGGTATCGCCTCCAACGCGGGCTACTATGAGCTCGACGGCAATATGAATCTCGTGCCCGTCGACAGCGCCGCCATTGCCGACTTCATCAAGTCGAATATGGCTATTTCGAGCGAAGGTATGGAGATTACCGACGGCTCTGTGCTCATTGTCGACGATAAGGGACGCCGCTGGCGTCTGCCCCTCGGCGCTGACGAGTTCACGGCTCTTACCAACGACCGCAAGCTGCGTGTATGCCGCGAGGTATCGACTGAGCGCGACCTCCTCAACTGCCACGGCACATTCTACGAACTCCCCGCCGAAAATGCCGATGGTTTTGCGAAGATTCGTCCTATATCCTCGCACAAGTTCCGCATCAACGACTATGGTTCATACCGGGGTATGCTGGTGATGACAGGTATTTCGGCCGACGGTGCCGACAACAATCGTGTCGTTACTTCGAGCGACGGCAAGCTCCGGCTCTGGTGCGGTGCTATCGACGATCTCTGGCAGCTGGGCAAACCTGTAGGCCACGGCGGTCCGTGGGTCGACGAATCGGTTAAAGCCAACGAATATTCCGACCCATATCTCATCGGCTTCTACGATAAGCGCGTGCTCAATATCTCGCACAAATCGCCCAAAGTGGTCAAGTTTACCGTCGAGGTAGATCCTTCGGGCGACGGCAACTGGAATCACTATGCCGACTTCGAGGTAAAACCCGGCGATTCGTTCTTCCACTCCTTCCCCGATGCCTTCCAGGGTCGTTGGATTCGCTTCAAGACCGACACTCCCTGCGTGGCCACAACTTGGTTGGAGTATAAATAAGTAAGTCTTGTAATATAAAATAATTTTCATGACTTACTTAATTAGAAATGCTAATGTGTGTTTTTAATAGTTAATCGCCCTATATATACATCCGATTAAGACAATTACTGAACTCTTAAATTATAATTCATGAGAAAAAATATTTTTGCTTTGTTCCTGGGATGTGTCTTCGCCTTCTCAGCAGCGGCCAATACCGACATCGACAGCGATATTACCGACTGGTCGTATGTAGAAAACGGAACAATCTACACCAACGTAAAAGTTGAAAATGCCGCAGGTGTGATTATCACAACTCCCGGCAGTGAGGCTCCCGTAGCGCTTGCCAATGGTATCAACACCATCAAGGTACCCGTTGCCGAACCCACTTTCGAAATAAGAGCGGCCGAAGACTACATCCTTACAGTGAAAATCGGAGACAAAACTTATTCTACCGAAGACGCTCCCGTGACTGTCGACTGCACCAAGCCCGCACCGATCTATATCACGACTACTCTTCCCACAGGCTCAAGCGTACTCAACGTGAGCGAAGAAGCTACCGAAGCAAAATACTTCGACCTCACCGGCGCTCCCGTTCAGCAGCCCGAACACGGCAAAATTTATATCAAAGTAACCGCCACAAAAGCTACCAAAGTAATATTCTAATATCGCAAGGGCTGTCATACATCAGGTTTAATAGTTGTATGACGGCCCTTGATGTATCCTGTATTTTGGCTTGAATTTCAGTACAAAAATGAGAATACTTCCTAAAATCGTACTGCTCGGAGCAGCGTCGCTACTATCGTCGGTGTCAGCCCCGGCTGCCGAAAAGGGTCAGTCGCGCTGGCAGATAGACGAAAGCGGTGCTATAGAGTGGAATATCGACGGGAGCATACCACACTACGACCACATAGAAATGAGCGGCGAGAAAGTATCGGCAGTTCTGCGCTACGGCGTTAACCCCGACGGCAGTTTCTCGCTTGAGCGGTCGGTGGTATGGCCCATGCTCCGCACCATTCCCAACAATACCCACGCAAGTCTCACCCGCCGTTTTGCGCACGATTTTATTTCACCCGTAATGGTGAACAAACTCACGCTTAACAACGAGAAAGTAGAGAGCATGACCCTTGACGGCAAACTTACCGTAAAGAGCCGTTATACCGTCGGCCACGACCGGGCGATGCTCAATAAAGACCTGAACCTCAGCCACGACGTGGAAGTGGTGAGAGTAATCTTTCCGTCGCCTGCGCTGCCAATGCTGTGCGAGGAATACACCATTACCAATCTCGGCAGGAAAGACCTCGACATAACCATACCCGCACAGCGTCTGGTGTACACTACGCCCGCCGATAAGGGTACCGAAGGCGCCTATACGCTCGTAGCCTCCACGGCAAATGTCGACGGTATCACTACGGTGCTCGCTCCCGGCAGCAGCGTGACATTCGGAGCTTCCGTTCAAGGCTATAAATCGTATGAGAAGGAAGCGCATCCCGATATAGCTGCCGAACTGGCTGCGCGTGAGGCATTTGTGGACGAGATGTGGAACTCGCTTCAGTTTGTCAGCCCCGACACGCTCGTCAACACCCTCTTTTCATTCGCTAAAACAAGAGCTGCAGAGAGCATCTTCCGCACCAAAGGCGGACTTATGCACTCGCCCGGCGGCGAGGCCTACTATGCCGCTATCTGGGCAAACGATCAGGCGGAATACATCAACCCGTTTTTCCCCTTCCTTGGCTACGACAAGGGCAATGAATCGGCGGAGAATGCCTTCCGGCACTTCGCTCGCTTTATGAACGACGACTATGTGGCAATCCCGAGCTCGGTCATTGCCGAGGGCGACGACTCCTTCGGAGTTGCGGGCGACCGCGGCGACTGCGCCATGATAGGCTATGGTGCCGCTCGCTATGCTCTTGCATCGGGCGACCGTCAGGTAGCCGAAAAGCTCTTTCCGCTCATAGAGTGGTGTCTTGAATACTCGCGCCGCAAGACTACCCCCGAGGGTGTTGTGGCCTCCGACAGCGACGAACTTGAGAACCGCTTCCCGTCGGGCGACGCTAACCTCTGCACTTCGACTCTGCACTACGACGCCCTGCTGTCGGGTGCATATCTTGCCGATGAACTCGGTAAAAAAGAACTTGCACGGAAATACCGCCGCGAAGCTGATGCTCTGCGTACCGCTATTGAGAACTATTTCGGAGCCAACGTCGAGGGCTTCGACACATACAGATACTACGACGGCAACGAGTTGCTACGCTCGTGGATATGTATGCCGCTCGTTACCGGCATATTCGATCGCGCCGACGGCACTATCGCAGCATTGCTTTCTCCCAAATTGCTCACCGACGACGGACTCCTATCGCAAAGCGGCTCCGAGACGTTCTGGGACCGCTCGACTCTCTACGCACTCCGTGGAATATTCGCGGCAGGCGAGCGCTCCAAGGCTCTTGATTTCCTTACGCATTATTCAGGCTCGCGCCTCTTGGGCGAGCATGTGCCTTATCCTATTGAGGCCTGGCCTGAGGGTAATCAGCGTCACCTGTCTACCGAAAATGCCTTGTACTGCCGTATAATCACCGAAGGTCTTTTCGGAATACGTCCTACCGGTCTCCATTCTTTCGATATCACTCCTCAGCTGCCCGACGAATGGAATAAAATGTCGCTGCGCAATGTCAAGGCTTTCGGTGCCGGTTCATTCGATATTGATGTCGAGAGGGCCGGAAAGAAAGTAGTAGTCAGCATCGCCAAGAATGGAAAGACTGTGGCAAAGCACAAAATAGACAACGGCAAGTCTGTCTCAATCAAAGAGATATAAGATGAGCAGGATGAAATTTGCTGCTGCACTCCTGGCCTTATCCGCCTTTTCTGTCCGGGCAGCCGACTATACGGTGCTCCAGTGGAACATCTGGCAGGAGGGTACAATGGTCGAAGGCGGCTACGATGCTATAGTCAATGAGATAGTGCGTCTGCAGCCCGACTTCGTTACCTTGAGCGAGGTGCGCAACTACCGTGGAGTCGATTTCACAGGCCGACTTGCCGGAGATATTTCTGCACGCGGAGTGGTGTACTACACTGCGCCCGGCCACGATTCGGGGCTGCTCTGCCGCTATCCTATAGAGCGCGTCGACACGATTTTCCCCGAGGTCGGCGATCATGGTTCGATATATCGCCTGCATACCTCCACTCCCGACGGACACCGTTTTGCCGTCTATACGGCACACCTTGATTATCAGAACTGTGCGTACTACGAGCCGCGCGGATATTCCGGCACCAATTGGAAAGAATGTGCACTGCCGGCATCGGTAGATGAGTTGCTGGCTAATAACGAGCTTTCGCTGCGCGATGAAGCCGCACGTGTCTTTATCGAAGCTGCCGATGCCGATGTTGCCGCTGGGCGCATAGTGATTCTCGGTGGTGACTTTAACGAGCCCTCGCACCTCGACTGGACGGAGGCTACTGCTTCAATCCGCGACCATGCAGGTTTCGTCGTGCCGTGGACCGTATCGACCCTGCTTGTCGAAGCCGGCTATACCGATGCCTATCGGGCTCTCTATCCCGACCCCGTGGAGTATCCGTGCTTCACCTTCCCGAGCGCAAACGACGATGTGGAGATACGCAGACTCACCTGGGCGCCCGAGAGCGATGAACGCGACCGTATTGACTTTATATACTACAAGGCTCCGGCCTGGACTGAGATATCTGTGGCAGAGGCATCTGTATTCGGGCCGCACAGGTCGATAGCTAAATCGGCCGTTGTTACCGACGAAGGCGCCGACAACTATATTGCACCGCTCGGCACATGGCCGACAGACCATAAGGGAGTACTTGTAAAATTTATGTGTAAATAAACTGATTGAGAAGTTTTTAGAAATATGAAGCACTTATCACCTGTCTTGCTGAGCCTTATCCTGATGTCGGGTTCGGCATATGCAAAAACTCACGACTGGGAGGATGCAAACGTCACAAACAGAAATCGACTGCCTATGACGGCTACATTCTCCACCCCTCAGACTCTTACCAAATCGCTCAACGGCACATGGGACTTCCGCATGCTCGACCGCCCCGATGCGGCGGCTGCCGACGAAAAATTCTACACCGTAGGGTTCAATACCGATAGTTGGGGCTCGATTCAGGTCCCGGGTCTATGGGAGCTGGAGGGGTATCTCGACCCTCTGTACGTCAACATGGGCTATCCCTGGAGAGGTCTGTGGAAAAACAATCCACCCTTCGTTCCCTACGACCGCAACTCAGTAGGTCAGTACGTTACTACGGTAGATATCCCTCGCGACTTTTTTGCCGACAACAGACGTCTGACTCTTCAGATAGGCTCGGCGACATCGAATGTAAAGGTGTGGGTAAACGGCAAAGAGGCCGGTTACTCGGAAGATTCAAAGCTCGCTGCCGACTTCGATGTAACGAAATTGCTGAAGCCCGGCAAAAATACCATAGCCCTGCAGATAAATCGCTGGTCCGACGGCTCTTACCTCGAGTGTCAGGACTTCTGGCGTTTCACCGGCATTGCCCGCAACGGCGTGGAGATTAATTCGCGCCCCGCGCAGCGCTTCGAAGACTTCACTATCGAAGCTCCCATGACCGGCGAAGCTTCTGTTGAAGTGGCAGTCACCCCCGGCGTAAAATACGTTACGGCCGCCCTAAGCTACAAGGGTGCCGAGGTGGCAAGCGAAAAAGTTGCGGCAAAGAACGGCAAAGCATCTATCTCGTTCAAAGTAGACAATCCCAAACTGTGGTCGGCTGAGACTCCCGAGCTCTACGACCTTACACTCACTGCCTATACGGCCGACGGTAAAGTGGCCGAGAACATCGACACTTATCTCGGTTTCCGCAGCGTGGAAATTTCAAAAGGTAATCTGCTTGTCAACGGCAAACCTGTGCTCATCAAGGGTGTAAACCGTCACGAGCTCAGCCCCTACGGCGGCTACAACGTGACTTTGGATGAGATGATACGCGACATCCGCGAGATGAAGCGCCTCAATATCAATGCCGTCCGTTGCTGCCACTATCCTAACGATCCACGTTGGTACGAGCTCTGCGACAGATACGGCCTCTATGTAATCGACGAAGCGAATGTCGAGGGTCACGGCATGGGCTACGAAGAAGAGGCTCTTGCTAAGACCCCCCTGTTCAACAAGGCCATAAAGGAGCGCGGCGCACGCATGGTGCAGCGCGACCGCAATCACCCGTCCATTATCATCTGGAGCCTCGGCAACGAAACGGGTATGGGTCAGAATTTCCTCGACTCTTACGCTCAGATAAGGGAAATGGACAGCACCCGTCCTATCCAGTATGAACGAATCCAGTACGATAAAACGGCAATCTCTGAGGCCGACGGCACAGATATCGTCTGCCCTATGTATTACCCCGTAAAATACTGCCGCAACTATGCGATAGACGCAGAGGAAAAAGCGGCCAAGGGAGAATATCTCAAACCCCTCATCCAGTGTGAGTACGAGCATGCAATGGGCAACTCTACGGGCACTATCGAATTCTACTGGAAAGACATCCGCCGCTATCCCGCACTGCAGGGCGGGTTTATATGGGACTTTGCCGACCAGGCTCTCTATCAGCCCGTCGACACTATCCCCGGCACCGACTATATATTTACCTACGGCGGCGACTACAATTCGCTCGACCCTTCGGATTACTCGTTTAACTGCAACGGTATTCTTGCCACCGACCGCTCATGGCACCCCGGTGCACACCAGGTGAAGCATACCTACCGCAACATCCTCACATCGCTTGCGTCGGAATCGCCGCTTGCCGTGGATGTGTACAACGAGAATTTCTTCACCGACCTTTCGGCCTACCGCATGCTCTGGACAGTCGAAGCCGACGGACACACTATCGGCGAAGGTGTCATTGAGCAGCTCGATGTAGCTCCCGGCGACACTGTGACTTACAAAATTGATTTCGACAATACGAGCATCCCGACCGATGCCGCCGACGTCTACCTCAATGTGAGCTACGAGTTGAAGAACAGTACCGACTTCTTGCCGAGGGGCTACAGCGTGGCTTCCGATCAGCTTGCCCTGCGCGAGAGCGAACCCTCCATGTTTGTCCCTGCCGATGCGCCGCTGACCGTGAATGAAAGCGCGAGCGGCATCACCTTCTCCGGCAATGTCACAGAAGGTATACTCACCGAACCGTGGGCTGTATCCTTCGATAAATCAACGGGTGCAATCAGTTCCTACAGCGTAGCCGGTAAAGTGTTGATTGACGAACCTCTGCTGCCTTCGTTCGGTCGCGCCTACACTGAGAACGACCTCGGTGCGAAACTGCACCTCCGCTGTGCCGCCGTTCAAAATCCCGACCTGACACCGAAGAATATTTCCGTAGAGAGTGCCGCCGATTCGGCTCTCGTAAGAGTTGAATACTCCTCGCCCTTCCCCGAAGCAACCCTTTGTGTCGAATACCGCATATTCGGCGACGGCACCGTTACCGCCACTGAAAAACTCGACATAATCGGCAAGGTAGAGAAAGAAAAGGAACCGCGCATGATGCGCTTCGGCATGAAATTCGCCATGCCCGGAGTTTACTCCAACATTAAGTTCTATGGCCGCGGCCCCGTTGAAAACTACGTCGACCGCTACCAGTGCGCCCCGGTCGGCATCTACTCTCAGCACGTCAACGACCAGTACGCCTACAACCAGGTGCGCACCCAGGATTCCGGCTCAAAGATCGGTATCAAATGGCTCCAAGTGACCAACGATGCAGGCCGCGGTATCGAGATTACTTCCGACCGCCGCTTCATATCTACCGTGCTGCCTTTCAGTCAGCAGGACCTCGACGTGACCAAGGACGGCAACCAGCCCACCACAAATCCGTCGAACACTCCCAAGGGTATGAATCGCCATTCGCTCGACCTGCTGGAGAAAGCACATATCAATGACCGTGCAAACGGCACTACCTACGTCAACATCGACCTTGAGCAGATGGGTCTTGGCGGCGACAACTCATGGGGCGCACTCCCTGAGTTCAACACTCTGCGCCTCGACCACGACCGTACTTTCACATTCACTATCCGTCCGATACTCTGATAGTTTCGGAATAAATTTCAGGAGGCTGTGTCGTAATTAAGGTTTACGGCGCAGCCTCTTCCTTTTGTTGGATAACGTTTATTCCGATAACTGCTAATAGCAGTGTCAGACGATGAAGTAGCGCGACTTGGGCGATGCGAAGTAGAAGCCGGCGACGGAGGAAGAGGGGAGTAGTGCACCGTTTTCGGTGACTTCCACACCTATTTCCGAGGGATTGACGAGTTTTGCCAGCAAGTGCATGGTCTGCTGGTTGGGGAGCGACGGGTAGCCGACGGCAGGACGAATGCCTCGGTAGCGTCCCTGCTTGAGGGCACTGAGGTCGAGAGCTTCGTCGGGACTGTAGCCCCACAGCGCGGTACGCACTTTGTAGTGCAGCCAATCCGATGTCGCTTCGGCCAGACGGTCGCATACCGACTGCAGGAGGATGTGGCGATAACTGTCACATTCGCAACAACTTCCTTTTAGTAATTCACGAATCTTTTCGCCGATAGTCACGGTGAAACATCCCACGTAGTCGCCATACTCGCGCGGCGCTACGAAATCGCATAATGCCAGTTGTGTGCTTCGGTCGGCCGACGGTTTCTGTCGCGGAGTGGGTATATGGATGCCGTCGACGTTCAGACCGTCACCCTCGGGCCACGCAGCGAAGAATCCTGCGCGACAGAGCATATTGCCACCGGCAGCCTCAATCTCGTCGAGGACTGCTTCGGCATCTTTGCGCAGGTCTTGGGCTTCTGCGGTGTCGGGACGCACCTTCCAGCAGTTGAAGAAATAAGTCCAGTTGATAAATTTACGCACCTCACCGACCGAGACCTCGAGCGTCTCCATGCCTGTGTATGTGGGCTTTACAATCTCTTTCTCATCCCACTGAGGTGTGCGGGCGGTATCTTGTTGCGCTGCTGCGGAATCCGATTCAGTAGCGGCTGCCTCAGCCTCATTGCGCAACTCCTGCTGCAAGGCGTGTATGCGCACCGCCTCCTTTGCGTAATCGGCAAGCAGACGTGAGGCAATCACAGGGTTCTGCGATGCGTCGCCCACGCGGACTACCAGGCCGCCCTCGCCGTATGCGGGCGCGATGCGGAGAGCTGTGTGCGCCTCCGACGTTGCGGCACCACCGACAAAGAGGGGTACCGATATGCCGGCGTCGCGAAGAGCCTCGGCCACGTTCACCATTTCGTTGAGCGAAGGCGATATCAGGCCGCTGAGGCCTATGAAATCGGGCTTCAGTTCGAGCGCCTTTTCCACAATGGTGCGACTCTCTACCTGTACGCCGAGGTCTACCACACGGAAATTGTTGCAACGCAGTATCACGGCGGCAATGTTTTTGCCTATGTCGTGCACATCACCTTTCACGGTTGCGAGCAAGAAAAGTCCTTTTCCCGAACCTGCCGTCATGCCGGCTTCGAGCTGAGGGCGCAAGATATCCACGGCGCGGTGCATAGTCCGAGCGCTTTTCACAACTTGAGGCAGGAACATTTTTCCGGACTCAAACAGTGTACCGACGCGCTCCATACCGCTCATAAGCGGACCCTCTACGACTGCGTGTGCCGATCCGAATTGCTCTACAGCCTCCTGCAAATCAGCCTCCAACGCGGTATCATTGCCGCTGATAAGGGCCGCAGCAAGACGGTCGCCCACGGGCATTGCACTCACGGCCTCGGCCGATTCGGCACTTCCGGCAGCGTCGGGAGTGAACTCCGCAGCGTGTTGCAGAAGTCGGTCGGTGGCATCCTCGCGGCGGCAAAGAATCACATCCTCAAGCAGCGTGAGGAGCGCGGAAGGAATGGCATCGTAGGTCACTTTGGTGGCCGGGTCCATGATAGCCATCGACATACCTGCCTGAATGGCATGGTAGAGGAATACCGCATGCATGGCCTGACGCATATAGTTGTTGCCGCGGAAGGCAAACGAGAGGTTGCTGAGTCCGCCGCTGGTCTTCGCGCCCGGCAGAGTGGTGTGTATCCACTCCACAGCTCTGATGAAGTCGAGAGCGTATCTGTCGTGCTCGGGCATGCCTGTGGCGATAGTGAGCACATTGGGATCGAAAATTATATCGCGGGGAGCGAATCCGACTTTCTCTGTCAGCAGACGGTAGGCTCGGCCGCAGATTTCGATTTTGCGCTCAAAAGTGGTGGCTTGACCCTCTTCGTCGAAAGCCATTACAACCACGGCGGCGCCGAGCGAATGAATTATCCGTGCTTGTTCGAGGAACGTTTCCTCGCCCGGTTTGAGCGATATCGAGTTTACGATAGCGCGTCCGGGAACGTTCTGCAGCGCCTTTACAATGGTGTCGAAATCGGAAGAATCAATCATCCAGGGCACTGAGGCAGTCACGGGGTCGGCGGTAAGCAGACGCAGGAAATACTCCATTTCCGCTGGAGTGTCGAGCATGCCGTCGTCCATGTTTATGTCAAGAATCATGGCGCCGTCCTCCACCTGTTTGCGGGCTATGGCTACAGCCTCGTCGTAGTTTTTTTCCTTGATGAGTCGGAGGAATTTACGGCTGCCTGCCACATTGCATCGCTCTCCGATGTTGATGAAGCCGCGGTCGTCGTGAAATTCATCTATACCCGCGAGCCATGCCACATCCTTGCCGTCGCGGGGCTTGCGTGGTGCGGGATAGCGGTCGGCGAGCTCGCGCAGAGCCGCGATATGTGCCGGCGTCGTGCCGCAGCAACCGCCCGCGATATTCAGCATGCCGTTGGCAAGCAGCGGCTCTATAGCTTCTGCAAATCGCTCGGGAGTCTCGGCATATCGGCCCGTCGAATCGGGCAACCCCGCATTGGGGTAGAAGATAGTGGCGAAAGGCGAGATTGCCGCCAGACGGCTTACGAATGGAGCCAGCGATGCCGGCCCCGCCGAGCAGTTGAACCCGACCGCAAGCGGATGCGCATACTCGACTATCGACAGAAATGCCTCGGGAGTATGACCCGAGAGTATGCGTCCCGAAGTATCGGAAACAGTTATAGACAGCACTATAGGCACATCCACACCTCGTTTTGCCATTGCCCTACGGGCTCCGGCAATAGCGGCTTTGGCATTGAGCGCATCGAAAATAGTCTCGATCTGCAGCAGATCCACGCCGCCGTCGATGAGTGCGCCGGCCTGCTGCTCGAAAGCATCGCTCATCCGGGCGAAGTCCACGCTGCGTGCACCCTGGTCGTTGATGTCGGACGAAAGAGATGCTGCAAAACCCGTCGGGCCCATCGAACCTGCTACAAAGCGCGGATGCTCGGGAGTGGAAAAGCGGTCGGCTTCGGCACGCGCCAGTTGAGCGCCGGCACGGTTTATATTCTCCACAAGGTGCTCGGTGCCATACTCATGCTGCGAAAGCACGGTGGCATTGAAAGTATTGGTTTCAATAATATCGGCACCCGCTTCGAGGTACCGGCGGTGAATAGCCGCCACTTTCTCGGGAGCGGTGAGACACAGAATATCATTATTCCCTTTCAGAGCTACGGGATGTTCGGCGAGAAGTTCGCCTCTGAATTCCGATTCTGAAAGAGATAGAAGTTGAATCATCACACCCATAGAGCCGTCGAGAACGAGTACACGGTTCCTGACCGCATCCACCAATTGCTGATAGTTGCGTTGTGATTGATTGTTCGATATTTTTGTGCTCATTGCCTGCTTCTTATTATTGACGATAATTGGGTAAGCCATTATTTTTCGTATGACTTACCCAAATAAGTAAGTCATGTAAATTAGTTTATACTAAAATTTGAAGTAGTTATGAGTAAGATTCGTACTTGCGAAGAAGAAGTTATGGGGCTCCATAATGACTGATGAACAAGCACGAAGATTGCCATAACTACTCAAAGGTTGATATAAACTAAATTTCATGACTTACTTAAAACCGGAATACAAATTTAGTAAATATTTTTAGCAATATCAACCACACTGCGTGTTGCGTGCATTGCATAGAAGTGAATACTCGGCACATTATTACTTTTCAGTTCCTTGGCCTGAGCCGTTGCCCACTCCACTCCGAGCGCACGCACTTCGTCGTCGGTGGTACAGCGCATTAGTTCGCGCGACAGTTCCGTAGGGAAGTCGATGTGGAAGATACGCGGCAGCAGCGACATCTGGCGCAGAGAGGTCAGCGGCTTGATACCCGGGATGATAGGCACGTCTATACCCGCCGCACGGCAACGCTCTACGAAGTCGAAATACTTCTTGTTGTCGAAAAACATCTGGGTCACGATATACGATGCACCGTTATCTACCTTGGTCTTGAGGTGAATAAGGTCGCTGTCGAGGTTCATGGCTTCCTCGTGCTTCTCGGGATAACCGGCCACGCCGAAAGAGAACGGATGCGCAAGAGGCGAATTGCACGAGCCGTCGGCCATGATGCCTTCATTGAACTCAACTATCTGGCGGGCAAGCGTCGAAGCGTGGATGTGGCCGTCGGGACTTGTGCTGAACGAGGCCGCATTGCGCTCGCGGTCGCCGCGCAGGGCAAGCACGTCGGTGATGCCGAGATACGAGAGGTCGATGAGCTGGTCCTCGATTTCACGGCGTCCGTAGTCTCCGCAGATGATGTGAGGCACAGGGCGGATGCCGAATCGCTCCTTGAGCACGGCGGCGATTGCCACTGTGCCCGGACGCTTCTGCGCCGAAATGGCGCGGTAAGTGCCTCCACCAACATGGGTGTAGGACACTTCCGTGCGGTGAGTTGTGATATTCACATACGCCGGGTTGAACTCAAGCAGAGGTTTTATGCTGTCGAGCGTTTTGTCGATACTGTTACCGCGGATCGGGGGCAGTATTTCAAAAGAGAACGCTGTGGGATGATCTGATGCTAAAAATGAAGCTACACTATCCATTTATTGTGGTGGTTGTGTGTATTAAGTATGTGTTCTAAATTATTTATTGTATAGAATTATGAAGTATGTGGATGAAATTTTGCATTCGGCAGAGGGCGTTATGGGGTTCCATAGCAACTGAAGCCGGATACGGAAGTTCGCCGCATAGTTTATGAGACAATGCATTAAATAATTTTGAACACATACTTAGACCTTGTCAAGAGCTTGTGATAGATCGGCGAGAAGGTCGTCGATGTGCTCGAGGCCTATGCTCAGACGCACTGTCGAGGGGCTGATGTGAGCCTGGGCGAGCTCTTCCTCGTTCATCTGCGAGTGTGTGGTAGAGGCGGGATGTATCACGAGGCTCTTGGCGTCGGCTACATTGGCAAGCAGAGAGAAAATCTTCAGCGAGTCGATAAATTTCCATGCAGCTTCCTGACCGCCTTCCACCTCGAAGGTAAAGATGCTGCCGGCTCCCTTGGGATAATATTTCTTATAGAGCTCGTGGTCGGGGTGAGAGGGGAGTGAGGGGTGGCTCACCGATTTAACCTTGGGATGAGCGGCGAGGAATTCTACCACCTTGAGTGCGTTCTCTACGTGGCGCTCTACACGGAGCGAGAGAGTCTCGAGGCCCTGCAGAAGCAGGAAGGCGTTGAAGGGAGAGATGCAGGCGCCCTCGTCGCGGAGCACTACGGCACGGATGCGGGTTGCAAACGGTGCGGCGGGTGCGGCGTCGGCGAATATCGCGCCGTGATAGCTGGGGTCGGGTTTACCGATAGAGGGGAAACGGTCGGCATGCTTGTGGAAATCGAATTTGCCGCCGTCGACTATAACGCCGCCGAGAGTAGTGCCGTGTCCGCCGAGGAATTTTGTAGCCGAGTGTACCACAATGTCGGCGCCGTGTTCGAGCGGGCGAATGAGGTAGGGAGTGCCGAAGGTGTTGTCGACGATGAAGAGTGCGCCGTGCTCGTGTGCGATTTCCGAGATAACCTCGAAGTTGGTCACATCGCTGTTGGGGTTGCCGAATGTCTCACCGTACACCACCTTGGTGTTGGGGCGGATAGCCTTGCGTAGCGCTTCGGGGTCGTTGAGATTGACAATAGTATATTCGATGCCGCGGGCGGCGAGAGTGTGTACGATGAGGTTGTAGGACCCGCCATAGAGATTGTCGGCAGCTACAATGTGGTCGCCGGGAGCAAGCACATTCTCAAGCGAGTAGGTCACGGCTGCGGCACCCGAGGCTACGGCCAGCGCTCCTGTTCCGCCTTCGAGGGCAGCCACGCGCTGCTCGAGCACATCCTGAGTGGGGTTTGTCAGGCGTCCGTAGATATTTCCCGCATCCTTGAGGGCAAAGCGGTCGGCGGCGTGGGCTGAATTATTGAAGAGGTATGCAGCCGTCTGGTAGATAGGTACTGCGCGTGCTCCCGAGGGAGTGTCGCCTACGAATTGTCCTGCATGAAGTTGAAGGGTCTCGAAGTGGAGGGGTGCGTTATCAGCCATATATGTGAGTTTTATTTCGTTTCGTGATTCATTTGAACACTGCAAAGTTAGATACAAAGAATATTTGTTGCAAGTACCTGTGTAATTTTAGTGCAAATGAATATTTTTCGGCTTGAAAATAATTCATTTGTTCCTGAAATCACTATCTTTGCACTCTAAACCTTACAAATGCATAAATGACTATGAAATTTGAAAGAGAACGCGATGCTGTCGACATGGCGATACTGCGTGAGCTGCAACTCAACGCCCGCCTCTCGGTGCGCGAACTGGCCGCACGCATACATCGCTCTCCCATGCCCGTGGCCGAACGTCTAAGGCGCCTCGAGAGCGAGGGCGTAATCAAAGGATATACCGCTCAGCTCGACATGGGAAAACTCGGACACGGATTCACCGTGTTCTGTAATGTGCGTCTGAATCATATAAATACGGAGATTCACACGGCCTTTGCGCAGGAGGTGCAATCTATGGCTGAAGTCGCCGAGTGCTACAATGTATCCGGCGAATTCGACTATATGCTCAAAGTTCAGGTACCCGATATGGAGGCCTACCGACTCTTCGTTACCGAGCGACTCGGCAAACTCTCTATGCTCGACTCAGTGCAGAGCGTTTTCGTTATGGAAAATATCAAGCAGACCGTGGTACTGCTTTAAGACCCCGTTAACAAATATTGGGGAACGGGGTCTTAATCCCGGGCTTTAAACTTGAACGCAAGAGGCTCGGCAGTAGTGCCTTCGGGTATATAGACGGTCACCTTGTTGTCTTTTACAGTGTACTTCACATTCTTGCCCGTATTGAGCATGCGGAGGCGTCCTGCGGGAATATTTCCTTCCCATTCTATAGATGAGGGCAGAGTGCCGTCTTCATCTATTGCGTAGACCGCATAGAGAGTCTTGCCGTCTTTCGAGGCTGAGAACCAGGTATTTCCCGAATTATAGTTCGGCGTGATGCGTGTGCTGTATATTGCCTCGCCATTGCGCTTGAGCCATTCGCCTGCGGTCGAGAGCCTTTCGTAGACCTCGGGGTCGAAGTTGCCGTTCTTGTCCGGGCCTACATTGAGGGCCATACATCCGCCCTTTGCCACAATTTCGGCGAGGGTATTTATTATCCAGTTGGCACTTTTGTAAGCAGAGTTCGGCTTCCAGCCCCAGCCGCCCGCGAGCGTAAGGCAGCTTTCCCACGGGAAATCCTGCTGCACGGGCGGAATCTTGTTCTCGGGAGTCTGATAGTTCTCGTTGCGGCCATGCACGGTGCGGTCTACCGCCAGCAGGCCGGGCTGCTTGATGCGTGCCGCATCGACAATGCTGTCCATATGCAGGTCTGCATTCGGTTTGCGTATAAATCCTCCGTCGAGCCAGAGGATATCCATTCGCCCATAATCGCTCATGAGTTCGTCGATTTGAGCCGACACGAACTCGCGGAACTTCGCCCACTTTTCAGGATGTTTTTCAATGCTGTAGTTAGGCCACCTTGTCGGGGTGGAGTAGAACGGGTCCCAGTAATACTCCGAGTGCCAGTCGGGCTTCGAATAGTATGCTCCTACCATGAAATCCTTGTCGCGGAAGGCGTCGAACAGATAGTAGGCTATGTTGGCGTATTTACCGTCCTTATAGGGGGTATTCGTCACCTTATAGTCTGTCTGCTTCGTATCGAACATACAGAAGCCGTCGTGATGTTTAGTGGTGAATATAAGGTATTTGAATCCGTTGTCCTTGAAGAACTCAGCCCACTTGTAAGGGTCGAAGTCGGTAGGATTGAATTGGTCGGCAAGCCCCCAGTACCACTCCTTGAACTCACCGTAGTCGGGTCGGTCGGGTCGGGCTTTCTGTCGGCTGTTGGCAAACCAGCCGTCTTCGGAGCACAGCGCCCACGACTCCATGATGCCCGGAATCGAATATACTCCCCAGTGAAACATTATGCCCAACTTGCGGTCCTGCCAGTCTTCGAGTTTGGCGAGGACTTCGGGGTCGGAAGGCCACTCATATTTCTTGGAAGCCTTTTTGGGTGCGAGATTAAAAGATTTCTTTAAATCTGTCAACCAACTGTCTAACTTTGAAGTCCACTCCTTCTTGGATACATAGCTGTCGCTGAATCCCCAGCCGTGTCCGCCCGTCGGGAATATCATCATATCCACAGCTACCTTGTTCTTCGAGAGTGCCGCGCAATAGTCGAGAGCGTTAATCGGCAACACCGCCTCATCGTCCGCGCTGTGAAATATCAGGGCCGGGGGCGTGTCGGGTGTTATCTGAGTCTCGTTGGAGTAGAGGTGCACCAGTTCTTCCGAAGGATTGTCGCCCAGGAGCATCTTGCGGCTGTAGGAGTGTGTCTTCTCCTTGGCCATGCTGATTACGGGGTAGAAAAGTATCTGGAAATCAGGACGGCTGACAGAGTCGGGATAGTGTGTGGCAAGTGTGGATGCGAGGTGGCCGCCGGCGGAGAAACCCATTACACCAACCTTCGGCGCGATGCCTTTCATTATGGATATTGCCTTGAATCCGTCTTCGGCCGGCACAGTGTACTGCCCGTGAGGAAGACGGTATTTAAGTACCGCGTAGTCGATACCGCGGCTGTTGTACCAGTCCACGAAGTCGAATCCTTCGTGCCCCATGGCGTGGTTGGCATACGCGCCGCCCGGACACGAAATTACAGCAAGCCCCGAGGGAGCGTCGGCACGGAATATATACAGCATGGCGGCAGAATCGGCCGTCAGCGGCATATCTATTCGTTCGCCCGCGAATGAAACAACATTTGCAAGAAGAGCCAGAGTCAGCAGTACTATTTTTCGCATCGTTGAAAAGTGTGATCGGTTGAAAATTAATGCAAAGATAGCTATTTTAAGTAAGTCTTGAAAATTAGTTTATATTACAATTTGAAGGAGATATGAGCAAGATTCGTCCTTGCGAAGAAGGAGTTATGGGGCTCCATAATGACTGATGAGTAAGAACGAAGATTGCCATAACTACTCAAAGAGTGATATAAAATAATTTTTATGACTTACTTATGCGGAATTAGTGGCTCTGTCCTTAACCTTTTTTACAAGTTATGATGCTTATACCGCTACCGGAGGATGCTCTGTGGTAAGTCCGTACAGCTTGTTGTAAGAAGCTATTGAGTCGAGTTTTACTACCGGCAAGTCATGTTTCATGGTGCAAATATAGCTCTTTTTCTCAAGATTTTACTCTCTTACCTAAATTATATGCAATTATGGTATGTCTTACCTGAATTCGGGTCTCTAAACTCGGAAGATATTTGCTAACTTTGCACATGAAAGTAAATGAAGATGAAGAAGATATTACTCGGCTCGATAATTTCGATAGCAATTTCACTGACAGCAAACTCTCAAATTATGAACGACATGAATACAAATAAATCACTCGCCGATATTGAGCGACTGACTCTTACCGAAGAATGGGACAAGGTATTCCCGAAAAGTGACAAGGTGAATCATCGTAAGGTGACTTTCGTAAACCGCTATGGCATAACGCTTGCCGCGGATATGTACACCCCGAAATCAGCCGCCGGAAAGTTGCCTGCTATTGCCGTGAGCGGACCTTTCGGTGCCGTCAAGGAGCAGTCAAGCGGTCTATATGCACAGCAGTTGGCCGAACGAGGCTTCCTGACAATCGCTTTCGACCCCTCCTTTACCGGCGAGAGCGGAGGCATGCCACGCAGAGTGGCCTCGCCTGATATAAATGTAGAAGATTTCTCTGCCGCCGTAGATTTTCTTTCTGTACAGCCGGAGGTCGATGCCGAAAGAATTGGCATACTCGGCGTGTGCGGCTGGGGTGGTATTGCCATTCAGGCAGCAGTCAACGACCCGAGGATTAAGGCCACGGTTGCAGTAACTATGTATGATATGACACGTGTGAGCGCTAATGGTTATTTCGATGCCGACAACTCTAAGGAGAAGCGAAATGCCGCCCGCGCAGCTCTGGCAAAGCAACGCACGGAGGATTATCGGGCAGGTGAATACTCTCGCGCAGGCGGAGTGGTAGACCCGCTTCCCGACGACGCTCCTCAGTTTCTCAAAGACTACCATGCGTACTATAAGACCTCACGTGGTTTCCACCCCCGCTCGGGCAACTCTACCGACGGCTGGAATGTCACATCGGTACTCCCGTTTGTAAACTTCAAATTCTTCGAGTATGCCGACGAGCTGGAGAGCGCCGTGCTGATAGTACATGGCGATAAAGCCCACTCTTATTACTTCGGAAAAGACACTTTCGCAAAACTTCGCGGAGCTAACAAGCAGATGCTCACTGTAAAAGACGCGAGTCACTGCGACCTGTACGACCAACTGAATATTATTCCTTTCGACGAAATCGAGGCTTTCTATACCGAAAACCTCAAATGACAACTGCAGAATTTATATAGATAATGGCCTCCGGTGAAGTGATACCCGGAGGCTCTCCTGTACATGCCAAGATGCACGAACTAAGTCAGGAAGCAATTCGTATCCCAATAGGGATTACGGGCGCATATTCCAAGGGGAGCATTGCATTTATCAGCGATACTCCCGTTATACCGAATCTGTTGCCCTCGACTAAATCTTCACGGCGGATGTCGGCCTCGGTCAGAAGACCTTCGGTCAGAAGGTGTTGGCGCATCACTCCTTTTAGTAGCGGCAGGCGTGGAGTGTAGAGCCGATCGTTGCTGTGAAACACGAGGTTGGTATACGACGTGTCGGTCACGAGTCCATTGCGTATGATTATCACCTCATCGCAGTTGCCCTTCTGCTCTGCAAGCGCCGACAGAGCAGTGCGGTCGCAACTCTTCAGATGATAGTCGAGACTCGCATCGGCCACAACCGCCTTGAGCGTTTTTACCGTGCGGGGAGAGTAGGGTAACAGCTCAATTTCCCGAATATCAGTGTCGTAGACTATACGGCATTTATAAATTCCCGTGTCGGGAATATCACACAGGCTGCCGAGTGCCGCCTCGATATCGGGAACACACACGCTGCCTCCATATACCTCGCGGAGGGTTGCCGCAAGGCGTTGTTGGTGAAGTCCGAGCAGATGAAACCGCCCTCCTTCCAGTCGTATAGTCTCTATAAAATTCATTACTTACCTGTTTTTCACTTCGTCAGATACACTTTGGTGAGAAGTTCGTCATACTCCTCGCGGCAGTCGCTGTTTACCGTCACGCCGCCACCGCTATGGAAGTAGAGCTTGCCGTCGGGCGTGCGCTGTATGCACCGTATCATCACTGCCGACTGCATTACGCTGCCGTCGAAATATCCGAAAACGCCTGTGTACCAACCGCGCGGAGCTATCTCGGAGCGGGCTATAAGGTCGACGGTTGCAGGTTTGGGAGCCCCGGTGATACTTCCTGCCGGAAGCAGTGGCAGGATGATGTCGCCGAAGTCAAACTCCTTACCCTCTGCAAGTTGCCCGCACACCTCCGAACTCGTCTGCAATATATCGCGCGAATTCGTGGCTATGCGTTCCACATATCGGAGCCGAGGCACGCTCACCTCCGCTGCTACCATATTCAGGTCGTTGCGCATAAGGTCCACTATCGTGTAGTGCTCGCAAGTCTCCTTATAGTCATTCATCAGAACTCGCTCAGCATCAGGTACAGACGCATCTATGGTACCTTTCATCGGGAACGCGGAAATGTGCCCCTCGGAAATCTTCACGAACGGCTCGGGGGAGAAACACACAAAACTGTCGGCGATGAGCAACTTGAATGGAGCGTGCGAGTGATAGAAGATGTCGCGCAACGAACCGTTGCAGGCTACCTCGGTGGGAGCCGTAAGGTTGGCGAGGAAAGAATCTCCCCTCAAAAGCCCGGCTCGCAAAGTGGCGAATATGCTGCTATACGTCTTGAAATCAATGCTCTTGACTATTTCTATCGCGGGAACCGTGCTACCGCTTGCCTGTGCAGGCACATTGCCGGTGCCCCCGACTTCCCAGAGAATATCGGACGAATCATAGGGCGAGTCGAGTATAAAACACTTCTCCCGCTCATAGTCTACACCCCACACAAATGGAGTGCGCGACCGCCCGAGGGCGTTCATACGCATTCTCAATTCATCAGAACGAATCAGATTCATACTGCAAAAATATGTAACTTTGCATAAGTATTCAAAGAATTGCAATGAAAATTCTTCTGATAGATAACTACGACTCCTTTGTCTACAATATTGTCGGACTTCTGCAGAGATGCCGATGCGACTTTCCGCACCTCGAATGGGACGTGGTGAAGAACGATGATATATCCCCGTGCCAAGCCGCCGCTTACGATGCCATAATCCTCTCTCCCGGTCCCGGAATACCGTCGGAGGCCTGCAACCTCTTATCCGTGATAAATCATTGTGCGTCAACTCATCCCATACTCGGAGTGTGCCTCGGTTGCCAGGCGATAGCAGAGTCTTTCGGCGGCAGCCTTCGCCGACTCGACGCCCCTCGCCACGGCCACTCCTCGACCTTGCTGCAGGTTGACCCCACCGACTCGATCGTAGGATTTTGCGCCCAAAGCCCCACCGATGTAGGCCGCTACCACTCGTGGGTAATTGATGAATCAAGTCTCCGCGAACTCATCATCACTTCGCGCGACGAAGACGGCAATATCATGTCTGTCCGCCACCGCACATTACCCGTTTTCGGCCTCCAGTTTCACCCCGAGAGCATCATCACCACCGACGGATTGCAGATGTTGCACAACTTTCTCGCCCTCGCCGCAAAGCATAAGTAATTTTCATGACTTACTTATAAAAAAAGAGATTGCACCTCAGGGCACAATCTCTTTATAGGGGATGTAAGAAAGTTATTTCTTAGAAGCCTCGAGAGAAGCTTTGCGGAATTCTTTCATGAGTTTTTCGAGTTCGAGAGAAGCCTTGCGGGCACGTGTGCCGGCTGCCTTGTTGCATTTTTCTGCCTGGAGAGCTGCGTCTGCCTTGAATGCGTCAAAGGCATTGTTGATTGATTCGATGAGTGCGTTCATAGCGTACCGTTTTTATTATGGTTTATAATTAGATTGAATTAGTCTTCTTCATACTCCGTGGTATCGGTTATGCCGGCATCGGCAAGAGCCTGACGGCGTTCGCGGCAGGTACCGCAGCGGCCGCAGTGTTTTTCGAGACCGCGGTAGCAAGAGTAAGTCGTGGAGTAGTCGAGTCCGAGGAATTTGCCGCGGAGTGCTATCTCGGCCTTGGAGAGGAGGGTATAGGGAGCCTTGATTGTTATGCCTTCGTAGGTGCCTTCTTTCACCGCTTTGCTCATGGCGTCGATGAAGCTCTGGCGGCAGTCGGGGTAGAGGGCGTGGTCGCCTGAGTGGTTGGCTATCATAAGCACTTCCAGTCCGCGGCTCTCGGCGAGACCGGCGGCGGCAGCCAGCATTATACCGTTGCGGAAGGGCACCACGGTGCTCTTCATATTGTCGAAGTCGTATTCGCCTTCGGGTATGGCGTCGGGGCCTTCAAGCAGTGAGCTGTGGAAATATTTGCCTATGAAAGAAAGGTCGATTTCTACGAGTTCGATGCCGAGTTCCTTGCAGTGTGCGCGGGCACACTCAAGCTCGCGGGCATTGTGGTTAGAGCCGTACGAGAAGTTTACGGCAAGGTCGATTTCTGCGGCATATTCATGGAGCATTGTCACGGAGTCCATACCTCCGGAGAGTACCATGAGTGCGTTTTTTACCGGACGTTGTGTCATAAGCTCAGAGTGTTAGAGGAAATGCTGCAGCAAGGCGGGCCTGTGCCAGTTCTTTATGATTCTCGTCGCCCCAGTTGGCAAAAGGAATGATAGATATACCGCCGCGGGGCATGAATATGCCGCGAACCTCTATGTAGCGGGGCTGCATGAGTTTGCGTAGATCTTTCATTATTATATTCACGCAGTCTTCATGGAAATCTCCGTGGTTGCGGAAACTGAAGAGATAGAGCTTGAGGCTCTTGCTCTCTACCATAGCCTTGTCGGGAATATAGTTGATGATGATTTTGCCGAAGTCGGGCTGACCCGTCTTGGGGCAGAGCGACGTAAATTCGGGGCAGTCGAAGGTTACCAAATAGTCTTCCTCGGGATGCTTGTTGTCAAAGGTCTCGAGAAGTTCGGGGGAATAGGTTGTAGGATATTTCACCCCTTGGTTGCCAAGGAGCGAACAGCTTTTTAGGTCTTCCGGAAGTCTGGGCATTTTCGTTATGAAATGGCTTTGATTTACAGAGTTGGAGCACTTGCAGGCTGATAACCTGCCAATTATTCGGCAAACATACAAAAAAATATCGTCACCGCAAAAAAAACTTAATATTTTTTGCGGTGACGTATTAAATATCTCAAAAAATCGCTCCTGAGAGCTCTCAGATAGCCCTTACGAGGCCTTTTCGAGCGTCTTCGACGTTATGGCGCACACGCAGGAGTCCGACCATACATTCTCTGCTGTCTCCACCATATCTATTATAGTGTAGATAGGCAGTATTATACCCATAATACCAACGTTGGCACCGATACCCGACATGAGCGAGAGCGTCAGGAAGTAGCAGCCCATTGGCACGCCGGCATTACCTACCGCCGAAATCACGGCTATGAAGAGCCAGAGTATCATTGTGGCGGGAGTGATGGCTATACCGTTGTTCTGCATCACGAAGAGCGAGGTCACGAGTATGAATGCGGCGCACCCGTTCATATTCACGGTGGTGCATACGGGCAGCACGAATCGCGCTACCTTCGGACTGATGCCGAGCTTCTCCTCCGCATTCTGTATGGTCACGGGCAGTGTGGCAGCCGAACTTTTGGTAAACAGAGCCATGAGCACGGCCTGCCCCATTCCCTTGAGGGTCTTCACGGGGTTAATACCCTTGGCAAGCAGAAAGAGCGGGAGCACTATAGCAAACTGCGCCACATTACCTATAAGAATCACGGCCACATATTTGCCGAGAGAGTCAAGTACCATTCCTCCGCCAAGCTCCGACGTGAGCTGTGCCGCAAAGGCCATGATGCCCGGAGGCAGCGCGGCTATAAGCCAGCGTATAAGGGTGAAAAGTATATCCTGAATACCGGCAAGCCCGCTTATCACGGTTTTCTTGGGCCCTGACTCTGGCATGCGCGCAAGAGCTATACCCACGGCAAAGCACAACAGAAGCAGCGAAAGCACATTGCCCTCGAGCAGAGGCTTCACAATATTGTCGGGCACAATCGACAGGAAGTGTTCGGCATACGAAAAACTTTTCGCACTTTCTGCAAGCGGATTCGCCGTCTCTGCCGCAATGTCGGCGGCGGGCAGATTGCCGGGAGCAATAAGTACATACAGCCCCAGAGCCACTGCCGCCGCAGAAATAGTGGTGAGCAGGGTATAGGTAATCGTCGTACGGAACATGCGCCCCATTTCGCGACCGTTACCCAGCGATGCAAGCGTTGTCACAACGGCAACTACGATAGTCGGCACGGCAAGAAGTCGGAACAGACGCGTGTAGACTGTCGCCAGAAAATCCATAACGGCATTTACCGCCGGAATATTCAGCCAGCCTATACCCACGCCGGCGGCGAGGGCTATTATCCATATTACGATTTGTTTGCGATTCATTAATCAGTCTCAGAACTTGGGTGTTATCTTGAATACGAAGTTGCGGTCAGAGTAGGGTAAGCGGTACTCGGGCAGAGGCCATGCACCCCATGAGTTGACGCATCCCAGACCTGTCTGAGCTCCGTCGATGCACATCCATACGGCATCGTCGGCCTCAACTTCCTGCGAGTGGCCCTGCTTCTTGGCAAGACCCTCGTCGAGCGACTCCTGCGAGTAGTGGAGAGCCGACGCCGAGAACGGTTTCTCTGCTGAAATCTCTATACCCTTGCGGCCTGCATTGTGCTGGAACCAGGTGCGTACATCGCTCTTTGTTCCGGTTTCCTGCTGGCGGATATAGGGGTAGAACTGCTCGTCGACAGTCTGTGCATAGCGGCCGAGCATTGCGCTCTCCTTGCGGTCGGCATAGTTTTCGCCGGGTCCGCGTCCATAGTAGTCGATGCGGTCGTACTCCTTGGGCATACGCATGCGCATACCGAAGCGGAGAAGGTCGGGAACACCGGAAGCATTGCTGCCGGCGGTCATCTTTTCACTAACGCTCATCTCGCCAGCATTGTTTATACGGTAGGTAAGATGCAGCTCGCCGCCTACTTTTTCGAGAGCATAATCAGCTTCAACAACGGCGATATCACCCTCTACCTTACCCGAAAGCGATTTGAGTTTAAGACCCGGATCGGCCCACACACGGTTTTTCACATTGAATTCGGCACCGAAATCATTGTCGGTGGGTGCGCGCCAGAAGTTGGGCTCGAGCACAGCACCTTGGTCGAGAATCTTGTGTCCGGCCACATCGTAGCGTGTCATCAGACCGCTCTTGCGGTCGAAGTCAATGCGCACGAGCGGACTCTCCACAACAATATAATTACGGTCATTTTCAAGAATCTTCACATCGCCGAGCGAAGTATATCTGTCGGCCATAGCCGGACGCACATTCATGTCGCTGCCCTCTCCTTCCTGTAATACAAATTGCTGGTAAGCAGTGAGATGATCGGGCGCGAGCAGTCTCTTGGCGTCCTTGAGACGATACTCCACATTAAGCAGAACCTCACCCTCGGGAAGTGTGCCTACGGGCAGAACTACAGGATAAGAGGTGCGAGGAGCAAGTATCAGGTCGTCCACGATACCCGATGCCACGATATTTCCGTCGGCGAGTACGCTCCAGCGCAGATAGTGGTCGGAGAGATCGGCGAAAAAGTCCTCATTGAATATCGAGAGCTTGCCGTCGCCGAGATATTTGGTCCAGATAGGCTGCTGCCAGTATTTAACCTCCTGCATGTGAGGATTGGGCACGCGGTCGGGTGAAATAAGACCGTTGTCGCAGAAGTTGAAATCAGAGGCATCGTAAGCGTTCCAATCGCCGCCATAGCCGTAGATCATCACGCCGTCCTTTCCTTCCTTGCGGAGCGACTGGTCTACAAAATCCCAGATGTAACCACCCTGATAGGCAGGATATTTACGTATCAATTCCCAGTATTCGCGGAAGCCGCCCATTGAGTTGCCCATAGCGTGAGCATACTCGCATTGGATAAGCGGTTTGGTGGGGTGCGAAGTCACGTAGTCCTCGCACGATTTGTAGTCGGCATACATCGGGCACGCGATGTCGGTGTTGCGACCGGAACTCATTTTACGGTCGTCGCTGCGCTCGTACTGGACAGGACGCGAAGGGTCGTACGCCTTTACCCAATCATAGCAGGTGTCGAAGTTCGGACCATTGCCGGCCTCGTTTCCGAGCGACCATACTATCACCGAAGGATGATTGTAGTTACGCTCAACATTGCGCTTATTGCGCTGAAGATGAGTCTCTTTATACAGCGGATTCTTAGCAAGAGTCTTCTCGTCATACCCCATGCCGTGGCTCTCGATATTAGCCTCGGCGGTAAGATATATACCGTATTTGTCGCAGAGGTCGTACCAACGCGGGTCGTCGGGATAGTGGCAGGTGCGCACGGCATTGAAGTTGTTCTCTTTCAGAATCTTGATATCTTCAATCATACGCTCAACGGGCACTACATAGCCGCCGTCGGGGTCGAGTTCATGGCGGTTCGTACCCTTGATAAGCACGGGTTTGCCGTTCACAAGCAACTGACCTCCGGCCACCTTCACCTCTCTGAATCCTGCATTCAGTGTTGTTGCCTCTATAGTCTTGCCCGCAGCATCTTTCAGCACAATCTCCACAGGATAGAGTGCGGGCGTCTCGGCACTCCAGAGCGACACCTCGGGCAGCTCGAAAGTACTGCGGGTATCCGTACCCTTCACCTTCACGCTCTTGGTGGCAACCTTGCGGCCCTGCGGGTCGGTGAGAGTAATTTCAGCAGTGCAACCCTTGGCTGCGGGCGAAACGGTAAGATCTACGTCGAGTTTGCCGCTCTTGTAGCCGTTCAACAGCGTCGGAGTGAGGTGAATATCAGCTATATGGCGTTTATCGCGGGCATAGAGATAGTTCTCGCGGGCGAGGCCGGAGAGGCGGAAGAAATCCTGGTCCTCAACGTATGTGCCGTCGCACCACCTGAACATCTGCAGAGCGATAGTATTGGTGCCCGGATGCAGATAGCGCGTAATATCGAACTCCGCGTCGAGCTTGCTGTCCTCGCTGTAGCCCACGAATTTCCCGTTGACCCACAGATAAATACACGAAGTAGCCGAACCGAAGTGAGCTATCACCTGCTTGCCCGACCACGACGCCGGTATCTCAACGGTGCGTCGGTAAGTACCCACATTGTTGTCCTTGACAGGCACTTCAGGAGGATTATTCTTGAACTGTTCGCGCCACGGGTATCCGATATTTACATACTGAGGGTCGCCGTAGCCGTTCAGCTGCCACATACCCGGCACGGGCATAGTGCCCCATGCAGAGTCATTGTAGTCGGTCTTGAAGAAGTCGGTCGGACGCTGGTCGGCATCCTTCACCCAGTTGAATTTCCAATTGCCCTCGAGGGAGAGATATCTGTCGGAGTCCGACTTCTTGTCGGCATTCGCGGCCTCGACGCTTTCGTAGGGGAAATACGACGTGCGCATAGGCAGGCGGTTTATCTCATTCACGGCAGGATTCTGCCACTCGGTCATGGTCTGACCGGAGGCGACAAGAGCCGTAAGGAAGGCCGCCGCTGCTGTTATTTTTTTCATGGTGTATTATGGGGAATTTATTTCTTGATTGTTTCAACCAAAGCATCGAAAGTAACACCTTCAAAGCCGTCGATTACCACGTCGGCCTTGTCTTCGAGAGTCTCGCGCGGATTGGTCGTGGCAAGAGCCGCCACCATAGCTCCCGCGCTGCGTCCGGCCTGCAGACCGGCATAACTGTCTTCAAACACTATACATTCGCTCGCCGGTACGCCCAGACGCTCCGCCGCTTTCATATACCCCTCGGGGTCAGGTTTGGAGCGTGTCACATCGGCATCGGTAAGCACCGCTCCGAAATAGTCTCTGAACCCCGGGTGCGCCGCAAAGAGTTTCGACATCTTGACCGGACCGCTGCTCGTAACGATAGCCGCCGGTATACCTTTATCCTTCAGGTCGGTAAGAAATTCGATGACGCCGGGGAAGATAGGGTAGTCCATGGCATCCTCGCGGGCTTTAAGAATTTTCACCACCTTTTCCTGAATATCCTTGTCGGGAAAATACTTCTCAAGAATACGTTCCAGAGTATTTCCCTTGATTTTATATGCGAAATTCTCAATTCCGGTAGGGTAGATACTTACAATTTCATCCCATATGCGGGTGTAAGTCGACTCGGAGTCAATCAGCACTCCGTCGAGGTCAAAAAGAGCGGCAGGCATAGTCTGTTAGAGAGCAGATAATTACAGATAATTATATGAAAGTTAGTCCGTCGATATCATCGAGACGTTTGCGGAGCATATCTTCATCATCGCGACGTATCGAGAGAGTCATCGAGCACGAATTGTCGAAGGTCTGCGAGGCGATAGAGGCCCCCGTAGTCTTGATTAGTTTCATCACCCCGTTCATCGACACGAACGGAAAAGTAAAAGTAATGTCGGCCATTTCATGACGCTCAACTATCTCGGCGGCCTCAAGAGCCTCGCGGGCAGCCTGGCGGTAAGCGGCGATAAGTCCCGACGTACCAAGCTTTATGCCGCCGAAGTAGCGCACAACCACTACCACAACGTCGGTAAGTTCGAGCGAGTTTATCTGACCTAAGATAGGCTTTCCGGCAGTGCCCGACGGCTCGCCGTTGTCGCTGCTTAAAAAATCGGCGTGTGCCGGGCCAAGCATGTAGGCCCAGCACACGTGTCGTGCGTCATAATATTTTTTCTGATAGGCGGCAATTACATCTTTGGCTTCCTCACGGGTGCCGACGGGATGGGCGAAGGCGAGAAACTTGCTCATCTTCTCCTTGATAATAGCCTCCGACGGCGCCGTGATAGTCTTGTAACTGTCGGCCACGGCTTAATACTGGTGTGACTCCTCGCTGAGTTCTTTCTCAGTGAGAGGGGTGGCATTCATCTTGCGCCATACATACCAGATGTATGCGAGCACAAAGGGCACGCTGAGCGATACCCAGCTCATAGTCTTGAGTGTGAACTCCGACGATGAGCTGTTGGCGATAGTCAGCGACGAAGCTGCATCGACAGTCGAAGGCAGATAGGCCGTGCCGGCATAGCCCGCAATGCAGAAAAGCACTGCCACAACGCCCGCAACGCCGAATCCGGCATACCATATACCCGCACGCCACTTCTTGTCGAAAGCCGAGCGGAATATACCGTAGAGTGCAGCCACTACGCCGAGCAGGAGTATCACGGCAAGCCACCACATATTCAGAAGATTATGGAGGTAGAGGTTGCTCTCCTCAACGATTGCACCACCGCTCTGACGGTAACCGTCGGCAAGCAGAAGCACCACGAGGAATGCCACGAAAAGCACCGCGAAAATCAGACCGTTAATCAGCGCGTTGCGGCGCATGCGGGTTGTCAGGGCATCGTCGCCTGCAATATTGTTGATAAAGTAGAGCGAAGCCATGGTGCGTGCCAGGAAGAACACGGCAAAGCCGAGCAGAAGATTCTTCCAACAGGCGATTGCCTCAAGGCCGTGCGAATCGGCCCACTGCGAAATCACGGGAGCCCCGGGGTCGAGAATATTTGTCTTAACCACGGTGAATGCACCTCCGAAGAAGAACATACCCACCGCTACACCGAGCAGCACGCAGCCTGCAAGGCCGTTGAACAGCAAGAAGCTGTCGTAAACTCGTGTGCCGTAGATATTTCCGCGTTTGCGTCGGAACTCATAGCTCACCGCCTGAAGCACGAAGCTGAAGAGGATGAGCATCCAGAGCCAGTAAGCACCGCCGAAACTCGTGCTGTAGAAAAGAGGGAAGGAGGCGAAGAATGCGCCGCCGAACACCACAAGGGTAGTAAAAGTGAATTCCCACTTGCGGCCGAGCGAGTTCACCATTAGCTGACGCTGTTCGGTAGTAGCTCCGCAGTAGAGCATCGACTGACCGCCCTGTACGAAAAGAAGGAACACGAGGGCAGCGCCGAGAACGGCTATAAGTAGCCACCAGTATGCTTGCAATAGTTCTAAAGTTGTCATGGCTGATCAGTGTTTAGGGTTTTCAATATCCGTTTTAGATGCCGACGAGATGTAGCGCAGCATGATGCTCACCTCGGCGATAAGAAGGCCGGTGAAGACTGCCGCAAAGAGCCAGAATGTGAGCTGTACGGAGCCGGTAGAGATACCCGAGATAGCGGCGGTGGTAGGCATAAGGTCCTGAATTACCCACGGCTGACGGCCAACTTCGGCGAGTACCCAGCCCGACTGGCTGCAGACCCACACAACGGCAATCGAAAGCATTCCTATCCAGCACATCACACGGTTCTCAAGCAGACCGGGCTTGCGGTAGCAGAAGAAAAGCACTGCAATAAAGAGGAGAAGGAGATATCCTCCGGCCATTACCATGATATGGAAAGCATAGAATGTCATGCTCACGTTGGGCACAGCAGCCTCGGGCGAAGGCAGATAGCCGTAGCCGAAGTTCGCGAAATTCTCCTTGACAGCAGCTGCGGCCTTGGTCATAGCGGCTTCGTCGCCGGCCTCACGTGCTGCGGCATAGTCGGCGAGAGCGGCACGTGCCTCTTTGCCGAGCTCTATGCGGTCGGCATAGCTCAGACCATGTATAGTGTCGCCGTTGGCAGTAAGCTCGATACCGTCGATGAGGTCGTCGATACCGGCCACAAATTTATCACCCTCCATATATATAAGGTACGAAAGACCCTTGGGGATGTCGATGCTGAACAGCATCGGGTCCTCCGACGTGCGTGTGCTTTCGGGTTTGAGGATACCGAAACCTACAATGCTCTGTCCCACCGAGCCGCGGTAGAGACCCTCCATTGCAGCAAGTTTCATAGGCTGAACGCGTGCAACCTCAACTGCCGAGCCATGGCCGGTCCAGAGTGTGAAAAGAATACCGGCGAGGCCTACAAACGAGCCGACTTTCATCGAACTCTTGGCTGCCGAAATATTGCGTTTGCGCAGAAGAAGCCACGAGCTCACGCCGATTACAAATACTCCGGCAAGAGTCCATGCGCTGAATACCGTGTGGAAAAACTTATTGATAGCCACCGGGCTGAGAGCAACGGCAAAGAAATCGGTCATCACGTTGCGCATCTGGGCGGGGTCGAATTCCATGCCCACAGGGTACTGCATCCAGGCGTTGGCCACAAGAATCCACAGTGCCGAGAGAGTCACACCAAGCGCTGTGAGCCATGAGGATGCGAGGTGGAAACCCTTGCTCACCTTATTCCAGCCGAAGAACATCACGGCCACGAAAGTAGCCTCCATGAAGAATGCGAAGAGTCCTTCGATTGCAAGCGGGGCTCCGAAGATATCGCCCACAAACCAGCTGTAATTCGACCAGTTGGTACCGAATTCGAATTCAAGTATAAGACCCGTGGCAATACCGCAGGCAAAGTTGATACCGAAGAGTGTCATCCAGAAGCGGGTTATACCCTTCCAGCGTTCCTCGCCGGTGCGTACATAGATAGTCTCCATTATCGCGACTATCAGCGAGAGCCCTATCGTAAGTGGCACGAAGAGCCAATGATACATGGCCGTGAGAGCGAATTGAGCCCTCGACCAGTCGACTAATCCAATTAAGTCATTCATAGTTAGAGACAGGTTTTATTTAAGTAAGTCTTGTAAATTAGTTTATATTAATATTTGAAGTAGGTATGAGCAAGATTCGTCCTTGCGAAGAAGAAGTTATGGGGCTCCATAATGACTGATGAGTAAGCACGAAGATTGCCATAACTACTCAAAGAGTGATATATACTAATTTTCATGACTTACTTAGTTAGGTAAATTTTCGTCGGTCGGTGCCATTAGTGCCTCACGCACGGCGTCGGCCCGTTCTTCATCCGTATCATAGGTGGTCGAAAGTATGTTGGGGAAGAAAAAGAGCTTGAGCACTGCAAAAAATATAAACAGCTTGATAAGAATCAGAGCCCACAGCTTGCGCCCGACAGTCATATTTCTGAAACCGTCCACGTAGAGCGAAACCGTGCGCCGCCATATAGTTTCCTTTTCAGCTCGTTCGGTCATTTCGGAACTGCTACAGGTTGCGGCACCTCGAGTTCTTCTTCCTCGCCGTACCCGTTTTCACCTTCGGGAGTCTTCATCTTCACCTTAAGCTCATCGAAGCCCTTGCCGTACACACCGTTGACATTTGCCTGAGTGATAAAGGCATGAGGGTCTATCGACTTGATTATGCGTGAGATAGTCACAGCCTCAATCTTGCGGCACATCACTAAGAGCACCTTTACCTCGGCCTTCGAGTACCAGCCCATGCCCGAGAGCACTGTGCAGCCGCGGTGAGCGTCATTATTGATTGCCGTAGCTATCGACTGCCATTTGCGCGAGAATATGGTGAACTGCACTGCCTGACGGTTGGTATTTATCACAAGGTCAGCCACATATGAAGTGATGCCGAGCACCACAAAACCGTATATCACAAGGTCTATCTTCCACGAAATCAGATACGACGACGATATGATTATACAGTCCACATACAGCATCGTTCGGCCTATGGTCACATTCGTGCGCTTGGCCACCATGGCAGCCACAATATCCGTACCGCCGCTTGAGCCGTTGTGTGTGTAAGCCAGACTTACACCGAGACCCGCCAGAATACCGCCGATTACCACATTCATAAAGGGCTCGTTGGTAAGTGCCACATCATTGAAAAGCGGCTGGAAAATACCTATGAAGAAAGATATCATTGTGGCGCCGAATATAGTGCCCACTACAAATTGCCTGCCCACGATTCTGTAGGCAAACGCGAGCAACGTGATATTGATAGCATACTGTGTGACGGCTACTGGAATGCCGGTCAGGAAGTATACAATCGTACTAAGACCCGTTGCGCCGCCGATTACCACCTTCTCCGGCAAAATAAAGCCGCAGAACCCCAAGGCATACAGTGCCATACCGATGGTGATAAAAATATAGTCGCGCGTTGTGCGCCAGTTTTTAATCTTTAACATCCTTTTTCATTGAAGTTGACGGGGCAAAATTACGAAAAAATCCCAAACAATATCTATCTCCGCCTTAAATTATCGCGGGAACTTTGACTATTCTTTTTTCGTTTTATCTCTAAAAGCCGTATCTTTGCGCAATTAAACACGTTTCACGATATGATAGTAAATACAGCCCGCTTCGTTATAAGCAACACCGACTATACAAAATGCCCGCCAGAAAGCAGGCACGAATACGCCTTCATCGGCCGTTCGAACGTTGGCAAATCATCCCTCATCAACATGCTCACAGGCAAGCCCGGGCTCGCCATGACTTCGGCAACTCCAGGTAAGACCATGCTTATCAACCACTTCCTCGTCAACGACAAGTGGTATATCGTCGACCTTCCCGGCTACGGCTACGCTCGCCGAAGCAAAGCCGACCGCGACCGCCTCGAAGGCATTATCAAAAGCTACATCCTCGGGCGTCAGCAGATGACAAACCTGTTCGTCCTCATCGACAGCCGCCACGAACCCCAGAAAATCGACCTCGAATTCATGGAATGGCTCGGCGAGAACGGCGTGCCATTCAGCATCGTCTTCACCAAAATGGACAAGCAATCGGCCACCGCGGGCGAAAAGAAAGTTGCCGCCTACCTCGCCACTCTGCTCGAAACCTGGGAAGAACTGCCCCCCGTTTTCAAAACCTCGAGCGAAAAAGGCGTAGGACGCGACACTATCCTCGACTACATCGAAGAGATGAATCGACTGCCACTCGTTGCCCCTGAACAATAGACCCTCTCCAAGCGTTTTCTTTTCGAAACAAAAACTACAGAATTATGAAAGACAAAGACCTCGAAAAGAAACAGGACACCAAGGGTATCGACACATATCCCGGTGTAGCCGTCAACTACGGCGACGACGGTAAGTGCGACAAAGCTCTCGAAAAAGAGCGTACACGCACTATCAACAACAATCCTCGAAACAACGAAATCGACGAATAATCGACAGCTCAACCACATGCAAGGCCCTCGGAAAGCGCACGCTTCCCGAGGGCCTTGCGTATAATATATGCCATACTTAAAAACTTTAATTTGGATTTATAAAGGAAAAGTCGTTACCTTTGTGCCCGGATTTATTCCATTAATTATTTCAGATAAAGTTAGATTTAAGCTAAAAAGTTCTTAGACAGCTCTATCGTTTGTAGAATTATCAACCACTCAGAATGAAAAAAGCATTTCTATTGGGTATCATGGCCTTGACCGCCGCGACGGCTGCCGCAGAAGGCTATCAGGTAAACACTTACAGTGCCCGTCAGCAGGGTATGGGTATGACAGGCGTCGCTACTCCCCTCGGTGCCGAAAGCGTTATCTTCAACCCCGGCGCACTCGCCGCAATGACCGACCGTTTCCAGATCAGCGGCTCTCTAAGCGCAATCTCTGCACACGCCACAGCAACTCACGAAGGCACAGAATACAAATCGGACAACGACATCTCAACCCCGATGAACATTTCTGCCGCCTTCCGTATCTACAACAACTTCTACGCAGGCCTCTCATTCTATACCCCCGCAGGCTCAGGCATCAACTGGGGCGAGAACTGGCCCGGCGCCGTCCTCAACCAGTCGGTGACTATCAAAGCATTTGCCGTACAGCCCACCATTTCATGGGAAATCATCAAAGGCCTCAGCATCGGTGCAGGCGTATCAGTCAACTGGGGTAGTGTAGACCTCAACAAAGCCCTGATGACCGGCGCATCATTCAACCGCCTCCTCGCCGCTCAAGGCCTCCCCGCCGAAGTGTACTATCGCGACAATGTTGCTCCCGCATCTGTCAACCTCAACGGCAACTCAAATCTCGCCGTAGGCTGGAATGTCGGTGCCTTCTGGCAGATTAACAAGCAGTGGAGCGTCGGAGCAGCATTCCGCAGCAAAGTAAAACTCACCGTAGAGAAAGGCGCGGCTGCAGTAAGCTACAACGGCATCGCCGAGCAGCTCATGGCACCCACACTCGACTACCTCAACCACACCAACTTCAAAGCATCGCTCCCCGAGCCCTACATATTCAGTGCCGGTGTTGCCTACCGTCCCGACTCGCGCTGGCTTATCGAAGCCGACGTGCAGCTCAACGGCTGGAACACATACAAAACCCTCGACATCGAATTCGACGAACTCGAATCATTCAACCAGCACCTCGAGAAAAACTATAGCAACGCAATGAGCTATAAATTAGGTGCTCAGTACACCGTCACACCCCGCCTCGACGTCCGTGCAGGAGTCATGGTCGACTGCAGCCCCTGCGACACCGACCACTACAACCCCGAGACTCCCGGCCAGACACGCATCGAACCAGCAGTTGGCCTCTCATTCCGTCCCCTCAAAGGCCTCTCCGTCGACTTCTCCTTCATGTACATCCAGGGCACAGGCGTAAAGAACGCCACCGGCCAATACGACGACCTCGTTTACAGCGTAGCCGAACAGCTCGCTCCCGGTATGGGTTCCCTCCTCGGACTTACACCCCAAGGCACATTCACAGCCGACTACAAAGTCCATGCCTTCATCCCCGCAATCGGCCTCTCCTACAGCTTCTAATCCCATTCTTCCCCCCTATACCACAAGGCTGCGGATAGTCAACTATCCGCAGCCTTGTGGCTATCTAATACTCTCTACGTGATGTCTAAGACATGGTAGCGTCAACGCATGCACCTGCATAGACTCAGCCATGAATCGGCGTCCTAAGCCGGACGCCAACGTTGGGGGTAGACCTATCCCGTCACATCCCTCCGCCTTTGGCTTCGGTATGTAACGGGTTACGATTTAATCAATGCCCTCCGGGCATTCTTAGCTACACACGCATGCATGTAAGTGCATAACTCCCTGATTATCCACGTGGTGTCCGGCCAGGACACCGATTATTTCATAACCCGGCACATAGCGGAGCCGCAGGCGGAGAGATGTGCCGGGATAGGTCTGCTCTATGCGTTGGCGTCCGGCAGGACGCCGATTCATGGCAGATGCTACGGCAATTTTTCAATACGTCAATTTCCTCTTCGCTGCGAGGCGTGAGCCGTGAGGCTCATCGGGTGCGGGGCAGCTGCCGCTAAGGTGTAGAAGTCCAAGCCCTCCATTATCGGGCCCGAACCTCGCTTCTTGGGTGGCGGCTTCTCCGGCGAAGAGA